>DAOUHT010000095.1:0-13928 GCA_034428375.1 Dehalococcoidia bacterium
TTGCGCCAGCCCGGAATCGTCCACGTCCAGTCCGATGCAGTCGCCGGTCAGGCCAAGATTCAGCCGCGCCGAGACGCGTGCCCCGAGGTCGCGACCGTTCGGAGTGGAGGGCAGGAGTACCGCGAATGGCTGGCGCTCGGTGATGGCCTCTGCCAGCACCGCTGTGTATGCAGCCGTGGAGTAGACCGACAGTCCATTGCTGGATGCCACCATCACTACGTCTGCTCCTGCCTGTCCCAGCGCAGTCGCGTAACCCGTGCTCTCCTCTCCCCCGATGACGAACGCTGCCACACGACCGTCCAGTGCGTCCGCGACAGGCTGCGCTGCGGCCAACATCTCGAACGTAACGGGGCGCAGCCCGCTCTCGTCCGCCTCAGCAACAACCCACAGCTCCGGTCCGCCGCCTGCGCGAGGAGCGTCGCCTGCTGTGTCCGAGGCATCCGCTGGATTGGCATCGGCGTCGAGCGCACCTCGCTCAACGAGCGCTGCGACCGCCTCCCGGGCCATCTCTGCCGTGGTGCCTTCGTTGATGAGCTTGCCCTCGCGCGACGGTTCGATCTGCCGAACCTCCGCGACCCAGGTCGGCGAGCCCGCCGCCCCGAACTGCGAAACGTCATCGGCGAGCATCGTGGCAGTCAGTTCGGCAATCTCGCGTTCCTCGGCGGCGCGCACCGCATCGCGCGGGGCTTGCGCATCATGTGCGACCCCCTCGGTGACCGACACCAGCAACGGCAGCGTGCCTTCCAGGACCTCCGTTCCGTTCTCCAACGCGCGCTCAGCACGAATCGAGCCACCTTGAGCGACCTCCAGCCTGCTGACCGCCGTGATCTGGGGGATGCCCAGCATCTCCGCGACTTCCGGCCCCACCTGCCCGGTCTCCGCATCGACGCTGTTGTTGCCGAACAGGACGAGGTCGTACTCCTCGCGGGAGAGTGCGAGTGCCAGCGCGCGGGACGTCGCCAGTGTGTCCGCGCCCGCGAATGCGAGGTCGTTCAGGTGGAACGCGTCGTCAGCCCCCATCGCCAGGCAACGCACGAGACCGCGCCGCGCATCGGGTGGCCCCATCGTGTAGACCGCGACGCTGCCGCCCAGCGCCTGCTTCAGTTCGACCGCGCGGTTGACCGCGAGTACGTCGTAGGCGTTCAGTTCGCTCGGTACGCCTTCCCGGACGAGGCGTTTCGTCTCCGGGTCGAGGCGTATTCGGGATATCGCGGGCACCCACTTTACGCAGACGGCTATCCTCACGCTTCCTCCTGCGGCACCATGGCGGACTGCCGCACAGTTTAGCGTTGCGCCACGTCTGACGTACGTTTCCTATTCGGCCCCGCGCTGGCGGTACTGCACCGCCTCCGCAAGGTGCGGCATGCCGATGACATCCTCCCCGGTGAGGTCCGCGATGGTGCGGGCGAGTTTGAGCGTGCGGTGGAATGCCCGTGCGGAGAAGTGCATGCGCTCCATCACGGCACGCGCGAGCCCTTCGGCCTCGTCGTCCATGCGGCAGTACTTCCACACGTCGGACGGTCCCATGTCCGCGTTGCACTGCACGCACGACTCGCGGAACCGCGCCTGTTGCACCCTCCGCGCGTGGCAGACGCGTTCCCGGATGTGTGCTGAGGGCTCGCCTGTCACGTCGCCCGTCAGCTTCTCGTACTCCACCCGTGGAACGTCGATGAAGATGTCCATCCTGTCCAACAGCGGGCCGGAGATGCGTTTCTGGTAGCGGCTGAGGAGTTGCGACGAGCAGGTACAGGCCTTCCTCGGGTCGCCGTAGTTGCCGCAGAAGCACGGGTTCATGGCGCCGACCAGCATGAAACTCGCTGGATACGTCACAGAGCCGTTCGCCCGGCTGATGGTTACGACCTTGTCCTCTATCGGCTGCCGCAGCACCTCCAGGACGCTGTGCCCGAACTCGGGTAGTTCGTCGAGGAACAGCACGCCCCGGTGGCTGAGCGACACCTCTCCCGGCTTGGGGATCCTGCCACCGCCTACGAGCCCTGCGTGTGAGATGGTGTGGTGCGGCGCGCGGAAGGGACGCGTCGAGACCAGCGGCATATCGTCGCGCAGCATCCCTGCGATGCTATAGACCTTCGTCGTCTCCAGCGCCTCGGTTGACGTGAGGGGCGGCAGGATGGAGGCCATCGCGCGAGCAAGGAGCGTCTTGCCGCTGCCGGGCGGGCCGGTCATCAGGAGGTTGTGCCCGCCCGCTGCCGCGATCTCGATCGCACGCTTCGCCTGGTCCTGCCCGCGGATGTCGGCCATGTCTATGGCGTAGTCCTCGGGTGCGATGCGGGACAGTTCTACGATTGGTGTGTGCGTGAGGATGGGCGCATCGCCCCTGATGTGCTCCACGAGTTCGCGGAGCGTGCGCGCGCCCAGCACGTCTACGCTCTCCACGAGCGCGGCCTCGTCCGCGTTCGTCTGGGGCACAACCGCTGTCCGCATCCCGCGGTCCCGTGCGACCCCCACCATTGGGAGGATGCCATCGGTGTGCCGCAGGTTGCCCTCCAAGGACAGTTCTCCGATGAGCACCGTCTCGCCGAGCATGATTTCGATCTGGCCGCTGCTGGCGAGGATGCCGATTGCGATGGGCAAATCGTATGAGGGTCCTTCCTTGCGGATGTCGGCGGGAGCGAGGCTCACGGTGATGCGGCGCATGGGGAACTCGAACCCTGAATTGCGGATGGCCGAACGAACGCGCTCGCGCGATTCCTGCACCGCCGCGTCGGGCAGCCCCACCACAACGAAGTGCGGCAGGCCGGGAGCGACATCAACCTCCACCTCGATGATCTGTCCGTCGAGTCCGGTCAGCGCGCACGTGTTCACTTTGGTTAACATTCCTGTCACCTCTCTTGGCCGCCTGCGTTGAGTGGTGCAAGCGGTCGGTTAGAGAGGTTAGGAAGTGGGTCCTCTATCGCGCAAGGGACAGATGTCACACCGCTGGGTTGCGGCGCAGGACTCACGTCCTCGCACTGGGCCATGGACCGATCGCGGCCGGTAGGGGTTTGACAGGCACCACCCGTGTTGTTTACCGTCGAACTTGATGGTGTGAAGCGGTGCTCACCCTTGGCGCAAGGAGGGTGTCATGCTCAGTCCAGAGGACAACAAGGCTCTCACACAGGTCGGGGCGGACACAGCTACGGGCCAACTGCTTCGGCGCTATTGGCACCCCATTGCCGGTTCCTTCGAGCTGGAGGACGAGCCGACTAAGGAGGTTCGGCTGCTCGGCGAGGACTTGGTGCTGTACAGGGACAAGTCGGGCACGCTGGGCCTGCTGGGCAGGGCGTGCCCCCACCGCCGCATCAACCTGCTGTACGGCATTCCAGAGGAGCGCGGCTTGCGTTGCGTGTACCACGGATGGCTCTGGGATGAGGAAGGCCGCTGTTTGGACCAGCCCGCGGAGCCATCCGGCAGCACGTTCACCGAGCGGGTGCGGAACGTAGCTTACCCCGTGAGAGAAGTGGGAGGGCTCATCTTCGCCTACCTCGGGCCTGCCCCGGTCCCGGAGGTGCCGCACTGGGATTTCCTCGAGCGGAGTGACTTGATACGGCGGATCACCATGCAGGTCCTCGACTGCAACTGGGTGCAGGTCATGGAGAACTCCGTGGACCCGGTGCACACGGAATACCTGCATGCGCTCCAGACGCTGTACCACCGGGAGCGGCAGGGACAGCTGGTCGAGCAGGGCCCAGGCGGTGAGACGATGCTGCGGCACGTCAAGATTGGGTTCGACGTCTACGAACGCGGCATCATCAAGCGACGCGTCCTCGAGGGTCAGACCGAAGAAGATGACGCGTGGAAGATCGGACACCCCGTGCTCTTCCCCAACATCCTCAAGGTCGGCCATGGTGGACGAGGCAGCTATCAGTTCCGTGTCCCGGTGGATGACACGCACACACTCCACATCTCCTACAGCGGGAGCCGCCCGCAGCCGGGCGAAGAGGTCTCGACCACTGTGCCCGTCCGTGTCGGCGACGTCTTCGACTCGGTGAGGAACCGGTTCAAGGTCGCGACCAACCGCGACCTCGCTCAGGACGTCATGGCGTGGGTGACGCAGGGGCCATTGATGGACCGCTCTGCAGAGCACCTCGGCGACTCCGATAGGGGCGTCATCCTCTACCGGCGTCTCCTCGCCGACCAGATGAAGATCGTGCAGGACGGCGGCGAGCCCATCAACGTGTTTCGCGACCCAGTGGAGGCTGCCTACGTCCACGTTCCAACCGAGGAGGACAAGTACGTGGCGACCGTCGGCACGGGAGAGCGCGTCAACTTTGACGGAGGATTCGGCATCTTCGGCTCCCGCTAGGACTCTTGAGTAGCTTCGCCGCAAACCGTTCGCATCGTGGCTTACTCGATAGCCATCGACCCCATGACTCGATCAGGGTCGGTCTCTTCGTTATGCCGCCACAGGCGATCCAGCGTCGTCCTTGACGGGACTCGTCGAGCAGACGGCGCTGAGCGTCAGCCTGAAGCGAGTTCGATGAACTCGCGCATCTTCGCCTCACACTCCTCCGGCTGCTCCAGTTGGAGGAAGTGTGTCGCTTCGGGCACGAAGTCGTAGTCCACGCTTAGCATATCGCTGAGGTCCAACGTCGGCAGGTAGGAGTAGGGCAGGGTCGGGTCTGCCCCTATGACCCTCGTCGGGCACTGCAGCGCCCCGAAGTCAACTGAGACGGCGAAGACCCTGGCGTAGTCGATGATCTGCGCCTCGTACTCGGGAGGGCACCGCAGTTCGTATCCCTCGCCATCCGTTTCCTCGCGGAGCGTTGTCTCGGGCATCAGATCGGGCGATGACCGCACTCTCGCCTGCCTCCAACTGACGCCAGAACGCCGGAAGCCCCGTGGCGCTGGGGAACCGGCACGCCATCCCCACCACCGCGATAGGCTCTCCGGCCCCGGGTTCGTTGAGGAGTCGGCTGGAGTCGACCTTCTCCTCGGATGCCATCACTTCCCCTCACTCGGACTGGGTCACCGACTGACAAGCGCATTATGGGACTCCGCGCACACTGCCGCCCGCGTTGACTGCTACAGGCGCGTCGGGTAGTTTCACGCCGAATCACGGACGCACAGGTCAGCCGGATCCCATGAGCCGCTCATCACTTGCCCCATACAACCCGGAGCCCGTCCAGCGACTGCTGCAGCAGGCAGCCGAACGATGGCCCGACGAGACCGCCATCATCGACGGCGACCGCCGGTTCACGTTCGCGGCGCTGGACGCGCACTCCGGCAGATTCGCCTCAGCCCTTGCCGCGATGGGCCTCGGCAAGGGCGACATCGTCGGCATCCTCTCGCCCAACTGCGCCGAGTTCGAGATCGCCTTCTTCGGCATCCTCAAGGCGGGCGCGACGGTCACCACCGTCAATTCCGGCTACCGCGAGCGCGAGATCGCATACCAGTTGCAGGCCTCCGGCGCGCAGGCGCTCATCGTCCATCACACACTGGCCGATGCCGCAGACATCGCGCTCTCCGGCTCGGAAGAGCCCATAGAGCGCATCCTCATCGCGGAAGGCGCGGATGCGGCACCCTCGTTCTGGCCGCTCATCGAGGCGCAGAGCGGCCCGCCGCCCGAGCCCGCGCTCGACCCCTACGAGGACATCGCTGCGCTGCCCTTCTCCTCCGGCACCACCGGCCTGCAGAAGGGCGTCATGCTCACCCACTCCAACCTCCATACCAACGTCCGGCAGAACCTCGGACGCCCCGGTGAGGAGGGCGTCGTCCGCCGCGGGGACGTGATGCTCGTGCACCTGCCGCTCTTCCACATCTACGGCATGACCGTTCTCCAGTTGAGCGCCATCGCCGCTGGGGCGACGCAGGTGATGATGGGGCGGTTCGACATGCGGGAGATGCTGGCGCTCATCGCCGAGCACCGCATGACCGTGCTCTACACCGTGCCGCCGGTCTGCCTCGGCCTCACGCTCACGCCGCTCCTCGACGAGTACGACGTCTCGTCGCTGCGCTTCCTGCTCACCGGCGCGGCCCCGCTCTCCGGCGAGTTGCAGACGAGGCTCGCGGAGCGGCTCGGCTGCGCCGTCATCCAGGGCTATGGCCTCACCGAGACGTCGCCCATGACCAACACCGACTTCACCGACGAGCGCGGCAGGCCTGGCACGATAGGCCCCGCGCTGCCGGACACCGAGGAGCGCATCGTCGACCTCGAGTCGGGCGAGCGCGACCTGCCGCCCGGCGAACTCGGCGAGCTCCTCGTCCGCGGCCCGCAGGTGATGAAGGGCTACTACCGCCAGCCGGAGGCGACCGCGGAGGCCATCACGCCGGACGGCTGGTTCCACACCGGCGACATCGCCAGCATGGACGAGGACGGATACGTGCGCATCGTCGACCGCAAGAAGGAGCTCATCAAGTACAAGGGCTTCCAGGTCGCGCCCGCCGAGCTGGAGGGCCTGCTGCTCGAGCACCCCGGCGTCGCCGACGCCGCCGTCATCCCGATGCCAGACAACGAAGCGGGCGAGGTGCCCAAGGCGTACGTCGTCCGCAAGCCTGATGCCGACGCTTCCGCCGACGAGCTCATGACGTTCGTCGCCGAGCGCGTTGCGACCTTCAAGCAGCTGCGCGAGATCGAGTTCATCGACGCCATCCCCAAGAACGCCTCCGGTAAACTGTTGCGGCGCGTCCTCATCGAGCAGGACAGGGCGCGCGAAGCCTGAGGAGGCGGCTGGTGCCCTACGACGAACGACTGACCGAGCGCGTGCTCGACATCCTCGGCGCGGAGCCGTCGCTCGTGCAGAAGAAGATGTTCGGCGGCGTCGCCGTCATGCTGCAGGGCAACATGGCCTGCGGCGTCTTGGGGAACGACCTGATGGTGCGCGTCTCGAAGGACGAGTACGAGGCTGCGCTCACGAGGCCCCACGCCCGCGAGATGGACTTCACCGGCAGGCCCATGCGCGGCTGGATCGTCGTCGGCCCCGGCGCCACAGACGACGACGCGACGCTCGAAGACTGGGTCGCCACCGGCGCCGCCTACGCCCTCAGCCTCCCACCGAAGTAGCCCGGCCCGGTCGTTCCTGCGGAGGCAGGAACCTCGTCTCCCACCTCTCCCCGGGGGAGGGGTCGCCGCGACAGCGGGGCGGGTGAGGGCCATGAGAGAGTGATGCCATGACCAACGACGCGTACGCCCTCGGCGACTCCGGCGAACGGCTGGAGGTCGTCGCGCGGTTCTTCGAACCCGAGATGACGTGGTTTATCCGGGACGCTGCGCCTGCCAACCCTGGTATCGCGCTTGACCTCGGCTGCGGCCCCGGCCACACGACCCGCCTCCTGCACGACGTGACCGGCGCCGCAACGACGGTCGGCGTTGACGTGTCGGAGCACTTCCTGCGCCTCGCTGCCGCCGACGCCCCACCCGCGCTGCGGTTCGTGCTGCACGACCTCGCTGCTGGCCCTCCGCCGGTCGAGCCCGCCGACGTCGTGTTCTGCCATCTTCTGCTCTCCCACCTGCCTGACCCCGCGCAGGCGCTCGAGTCGTGGGCGGGGCTCCTGACGCCCGGTGGCGTGCTCCTCGTCGACGAAGTGGAGGCCATCCACACCGAGGACCCGGTACTCGTCGAGTACCTGTCGCTCGTCGAGGCGGCTATCGACAGCAGGGGAGGGGTGCTCCATATCGGCCCGCAACTCGCCGCGATGGCCGTTCCGAGCGGGCTGTGCGTTCGCTCCAACCGCGCCGTCGCGCACCCTGCCGCCGCGACGGACGCAGCCGCCTTGTTCAGCCTGACCCTCCGCACGCTCCGCGACGACCCTGCCGTGCAGGCTGCCGCCAGCCGTGCAGAACTCGCTGCGCTGGCCGATGCCCTTGACGCCCGAACGAGGCTCGACGGCCAGTCGCCTGTCGTTTGGAGCATGCGTCATATCGTCTACGCCCCCAGCGACCGTCGGATGTCCCACTCGTGATGCGCCGTGTCGTGCGCGACCGTCAGCACGAGCTCCGCGAGCGACTGCTGCCCCCGCGTCGGGTGCGAGAAAACGATGTCCTGCCCCGCTGAGGCCGCCATCGCGTCCGCCCAGATGTTGGCCGAGTGCCCCATCGACCAGAGCGCGGTCGCGAGCGGCATACTCTCGTACCCGCGCGCCGCTGCCACGACGTCCTGATCGGTGGGGCGCAGCGCCGTCAGCCCCGCCGCGACCGCGCTCACGATGCGCTCCGCCCAGTTCCGGAGGTTGTCGGAGACGTGCTCGACGTATGCCGCGACCGACCACGTCAGGTCGGGGTGCCGCGTGTTGCCGTCCGCGCCGTCGAGCAGCTCCGCGTACCGGCGCGGCGCATCGGATATCAGCGCCGTCCCCTCCTCCGGCGATATCGCCCACGAGTACCCGCACTCCCGGCACGGGTCTCCATAGAATCCTGCTCCCCACATCGTCATTGCATCTCCTTCAGTCTCTCACCACGGGCCCTGTCGTTCCTGCGGAGGCCCGCGCTTCAGCGCGCAACCTCGCAGCCTTGGATCTGGTGCCCTCTCCTGAGGGAGAGGGTTAGGGTGAGGGCCCTGCGGGGCGGGGGTGTGCCCTCCTTCGTTCCTGCGGAGCCCGCGCTTAGCGCGCAACATCTTCTCGGGGAGCGTTCGCTTGCAACGGGGCGTCTCCCGAGAGATTCCTCGGCTCCGTTGCACTGCGCTCGGAATGACAACAGGCGCGGCCCCCCCAGCCAACCCCATCCTGCCCATCCTGTCCATCGATGTTCATACCCCCCACGCCCGGCGCGCCGTGTCCACCACGAGATCGAGCTTCCGCAGCTGGTCGTCCCAGGTGATGGGGTTGCCTTGCAGCGTCGACGAGAAGCCGCACTGGGGGCTGAGCGCGAGGTCGTCGCCGGCCACGTACTGCGACGCCTCGTCGATGCGACGCAGCAGCGTGTCCTGCGATTCGAGTTCGCCCGCCTTGGTCGTCACGAGGCCCAGCACCACTGTCTTCCCCTTCGGCATGAAGCGCAGCGGCGCGAACGTTCCGGCGCGCTCGCTGTCGTACTCCAGCAGGAACGAGTCGACCTCCAGCTGGCTGAACAGTTGCTCCGCGATGCGGTCGTAGCCGCCGGACGTGTGCCACGCCCCGTAGGCGCCGTTGCCCCGGCAGAGGTGCATCGCCAGGATGGTGGCGCTGCGGTCGAACCCGCGCAGGCACGCGTTGTCGGCGTCGATGTCGTCCTGGAGCGCCCGGTCCTGGTCGACGCCCTGCGAGACCCACTGCGCGCGGCGCTCCTCCGGGATGTAGTCCGGGTAGTGCGGGTTGTCCAACTGCACGTACGGGCAGCCCTCGCCGACGAGCGCCACGACCTCGTCGCGGATGATGGACGCGGCGTCGGCCAGCACCGCGGCGCGCGATTCGTACACCGTGTCCGTGACGCCCGGCTTGTAGCCGCGAGCGACGACGTAGCTGGCCGCGGGCATCGTCACCTTGTACGGCCCCGGCGCGTGCTCCCTGATGAAGCCTGACTCGTGACCCGTGAGACGCCGCACCTGCCGCAGGCGCTCGCCGATGATGCGCCCGCCCGCCGTGCCCGGCATGCCCATCGGGTTCTCCGGCGTGATGCCCGGCCCCTCCCAATCGCCCTTGCCGCCCTGGAACGGCATGCGGACGGGCGGCTCGCCGACGATGAACCCCTCGACCGCCTCACCGAAGTCGCCCGCCCACCCGCTGCGCCGCAGCTCGCCGTCCGTGTAGATGCCGATGCCGGCCTGCCGCTGCAGGTCGATCACGCGCAGGATGTGCTCGTTTTCCACGTCCCGCAGCGCCTCCTCGGAGATGCGCCCATCCTCGAACGCCTCCCGCGCCTCCTTCACCTCCGGCGGCCGCAGGAAACTGCCAACATGGTCTGCACGGAACCGGGTTGCCATCGCTTGTCCTCCTCTAACCTTCCGTCGTTCCTGCGGAGGCAGGAACCCCGCAGCCCTGTTTGGTGGATTCCCGCCTTCGCGGGAATGACGGGTGAGAGGCTACCGCAGCGTGAACCCGCTCACCGGGTGGTCGACGTCGATGCCGGGGCCGCTGCCGCCCTCGATCCATCCGAACTCCCGCAGCAACTGCTGGCTGTAGCAGACCCGACCGCTCACCGCGTCGAGCGCCTCCGTCGACAGCAGCAGCACGGCCTGCGCGAGGACGTTCGGGTGCTCGCCGCGCGGGTCGTCGTAGCCCGTCACGAGGTGGTGGAACACGGTGCCCGGCGTCGGCACGATGAGCGACGGCGCGACCGCCACGATGCCCACGCCGTCCGCGTACACCTCCGACGCGAGCCCCTGCGAGAAGCGCTCCAGCGCCGCCTTCTGCGCGCCGTACCCCGTGCCGCCCTTCAGCCGGAACTCCTCCGCGCCGTCCCCCACGTACGGCCCGTGCCCCGGCCCGATCGCCGCGACCGACGAGATGTTGACGATGCGGCCGCTCCTGCGCGGGACCATGTCCTGCAACGCCAGTTGGCTCAGGATGAACGGCGCGTGGACGTTCACCGCCCACGAGCGCATCCACCGGTTCACCGCGTAGTCCGTCACCGGCAGGAAGTAGGAGAGCGCCGCGTTGTTCACCAGCACGTCGACCGGCCCGTAGAGCGACCGCGCCTCCTGCACGAGACGCTCGCACTCCTCCGCCTCCGAGATGTTCACCGCGACCGCCGACGCCTCGTGCCCCGCATCGCGGATGCCGGCGACCGTGTGCTCCAGCGAGCCTTCCAGCGGATGGTCGCCCTCGTGCAGCGTGCGCGCCGCGCACACCACGCGCCCGCCCTCCGCCGCCAGCACCCGCGCGATCTCCGCCCCGATGCCCCGGCTCGCCCCCGTCACGATCACCGTCTGCCCATCCAGCTTGCCCAACGCGTTCACCTCCAACGTAGCCGATGCATTGTAGTGGGAAGCGGGGAACGCGGTGTGGAGGGGGCCGCTCATGGTGAGCTTGTCGAACCATCCTGCGGAGGCAGGAACCTCGCCCCCCTTGCGTGGTGCAGAAGTAGGGGCATCCCTTGTGGGTGCCCTTGCGCCCCGTCCACTCCGCGCCTGCCGAACCCCGCCGCCTTACCCGTCATTCTCGCGAAAGCGGGAATCCCAGGTGACCGTCAGGCCACACGGGCGCGGGCAGCGCACGCGACGGTATGGTGTGGCGCGGAGTTGGATAACCGACTTGACTGGACGGTTGTAGGCACGCCAAGGTAGGTGTACGACCAAAGAGTGCGGGCGGTATCCAACGTGGTGAAGTGTGTGGTCCCGGAGGCCTTAGGAGCCTGGCTTGGAGTAGATGGATGACGAACCGTAAAACACCGAGGGTCGCCTCCATTGGGCTGGACGACTCAGAGCTTGAGTCGATTACTCCCCTATGCGGAGAAGTGAGGCCAGCGGAGTCACTGGATGACTACCTGCTGAGCTACAGTTGGACAGAGACGGACATAGTGGTGTTGAGGGGCGGTTTGGAGCAAGTCGATTGCAGCGTGAATCTCATGACGGTAGGCCCCGCTATCGTCACTTGGTCAGACACGTATGCTTTCTACTCCACTCGAAGGCATTACCAGGCGAGGAGCGACATTCAGAACACAGCACGGGAACTGGCAGTCGCTGCTGGCTGCCCGGACTGGTACAAGTCGCTGGCGTCTGAACTGTCCAGCAGTTGAGCCGAGCCGCCGAGCCGCCCGACACAATTTCAAATTCGAGGGAAGACCGGACTGCGCTCATTGAGACGACGTCAGGCAAGCCTGTCGCCTTGCGACTCGTCCTTCCCCATCGACCAGAGGGCGCTGGAGCAACCCAGCAAGTCCCATTGCGCTCTTGCTCCCTGAAGCCTCCAACCTCTTGGGTTGGTTCAGGGCCTTCCTTTGCGAAGTCCATCAGTCCGATCCTAGCCGCGTACCACAGGCCCCACCTCGTTTGAACCAACCCTCGGATTGGTACACCCCCTCGGAAGGGGCCTTGGCATCTCGGATTTCGCTCGTGGAATCTGAAATCAAGCGCCTGATGATCGAACGACATGACCTCCACGATGAATTGGTCGCTGAAAAGGAGAGAGCGGACAAAGGGATCCGGCGGGTTCTCCGGGCCGATGGTGATGACTTGGTTGCTGGCGTTAGGGATATTCTTATCCCGGATCACCCAGATCATGAACCTCCTCAACCTCGCTCCCGCCATCCAGGAGGTGCTGCTTTTCCTTCCGCGCACACTCAAAGGACGCGACCCCATTCGTGAACGGGACGTCCGTCCTATTGCCCGCGTCCCGCACTGGAGCCGCCAGCGCGGGATGTGGGCGCAGCTGGTCGCCAGTCGGGGGGAGTAGAGCAGCTTTCTACCGCTTCCGCCCTTCTATTCATGGCGCTGCTTTCCACTCGCTCGACCGATTCTGGCAAGCGGATTGTATCTGCGAGCCGTCCACCCTACGCAGGACAGTACTGCCGCCAAGCCTCCGTAGATGATGCTTAGGGCGATGCTAAATGGAATGGGTGCCACATCCGAAGAGGGCGCTCCCAGGATCATAAAGCTCACAGACAGGCAGACTAGAACGCTAGCAGGAAACAGTGCGACGTTCGTCAGACGATGGGAGAGCCAGCCGGCGGCGAAGGGACATGCCCCCACTGAAACCACGGCAACGACGACCGGAAGCCAGGTTGTGTCGTTGTCGAGCAAACTGAAGTTCAGCGCAACACCCGCGCCTGTAACAAGGGACAGCGCAACCACTGAGAACATAGTGGCCTTGGAGACGCTCATAACCGGTCAGCCCACGGCCTCCATAACCGGGCCCAGGCCGACAAAGGACCACTTTGGGTACACACTTCCGTCGGTCCTCAACTCGGGTAAAGGAGTAAGAGCCACGGCCAAGTAGCAAGATCTCCGGTGCCGCCCACATCGAAATGGGGCAGGACCAGGCTGCCGAGAAAAGCGTAAAGAACCGCCATTGCTCCTGTGTGTGAGAGCACGAACACAGCGTGCAGCCAGGTCGATGTGGCGCGGCGGCGACGGAAGGCCAGCAGATAGCCGACTCCAGCGAATAACAGCCAGGCCCAGAACAGGCCCCAACCCTGCAAGATGTTGGTTATGCCAGGGATTCGGGCAATGCTCCGGAGGACCTCCGGGCCCGTCTTCAGCACAGTGCAATCGACGAGCACGATATCCCCTTGTGACCTAGTCTCGCTTACCCGACCTGCAACAAGCACAAGCAGACCACCGGAAGGAAGGGGCCGGTTGGTCACACGTCGCTCATTCAGTCCCTTCGGCAGTTCGCACAAGACGCTGCTGTCTTGGGTCCCCTCCAACTCTAACAACAGGCCTCCCATATCAGAATCAGAGCTGCCCTTCCGAACGACGGCGCCGGTCACACTGAGAAACCGCCCTCCGTAGGCTTCACGCCACCTTGCACTCTCGTCGAACCCTGTGGCCAGCAGGCCTGCAGTAATGCCAATTGCGCGCTCCTTCGGTTGGGCTACGTCATGGTCGATCCTGTCAAGGGCGGCGCTCGTGGTTACTGACGGCAGGCCGGAAGCCGAGTCCGATGCACAACCAGATACGATCACCGCCCATAGGCAGCATGCGACGGCGATGAAGAAAGTGCGCAACCGAGCACCACCGTTCACATACTGCATTGCTCTCGTCACCACCCCTAACCTACCGGTTCATGCCAACCACGGAGGTCGCAATGGCTACTAAGGACTCCATCAGAGCCGCCTACCTCAGCCCTGTCCAGGTAGCCCCCCCGAATCCCGTCGACCAAATGGCATCTTTGCCTAGTGCTGTCCTAGTTCGACGGCTTCTTGATGAAGCCTCCCTTTACAACGACCACGGCCCCCGTGGTATGCCGAGCCTTTCGATTATCCCGCGCACGTCGTCACTTTGATCCTCATCGAACATTCCGATCGGGATGCGATTGACTTAGACCACTTGCATGATGATATCAAGAGGTACCTCCCTTTCATGTCTCTTGGCCATCCACTGGTCCTCCTCCCATCCCCCATCCTGCCCCATCCT
>DAOUHT010000096.1:0-7745 GCA_034428375.1 Dehalococcoidia bacterium
GCGGCGAGGTTCGCGGACGGGTCGGAGTGGCAGTAGTCGGTGCCGATGATGAGGTTGTCCTCGGTGCCGAAGTCGAGCAGGTGCTCGATGTGGTCCATCGGGTCGATCGTCACGTAGAGCCGGTCCTCCTTGAAGAGGTCGCGCTGCAGATCGAACGTCGCCGAGCGGTCGTGCAGCGCCAGCGACCGCTGCACCATCCCCAGGTTGGAGAGTGCATAGGAGATCCACGCCCCGCCCGCCTCGATGAACCCGAACTTGAGGTTCGGGAACTTGCTTGGAAGCCTGCTGGAGACGACCGCGAGGAACGCCGCCATCACCGGGAAGCCCCGGTCCCACTCGCGGCCGGGCAGGGGATGGCCGGTGTGGATGCAGAGCGGCATGTTCAGCGAGTCCGCCTCCTCGTACACCGGGAAGAAGTGCTTGTCGTTCACCGGCTTGTCGAGGTCGAACCCGCGCTTGAAGATGGCGCATGCGCCGTTCTCCTTCGCCCAGCGCAGCTCCGCGACCGCCTTGTCGGGGTCGATCAGGGGAAGCACCGCGGCCCAGCGCAGGCGACCGTTGCTCATCGCGCACCGGTCTGCGAGCCAGCGGTTGTACGCGCCGGTGAGATCCGCCTCTGCCTCCGCGTCCTGCGCGCCGTAGCGGATGAAGAACGTCGGGAAGATGACCTGGGCGTCCACGCCCATCTTGTCCATGTCCTTCAGCCGCCCCGCGACGCCTGCCGCGTCGTCCAGTTCCCGGTGCTCGCGCAGCGGATGGTGCTCCTCGTCGCGGATGATGCGCGGCTGCAGCCGGTTCTCGACCAGCCACCACCGGTTGCCGAGCGCCCCCGCGATGCGGACTCCCGGCGCCTCCGGACGGTCCGAGACAGCGGACGCCACGCGCGCGTCCGGCGATATGGACACCGGCACGTACTTGGAGCCCTTCTCCTCGAGCATCTGCCACGTGGCCTCGTTCTCGTCCACGTGCGTATCAGCGTCGATCACACCAAACGTCGCCATGGCTCTGACCTTCCTTTACGCAAAATCCGCCGCCCCTCGGGCTCGCTCCTGGCAGGCCGTGGCGGTGCACGCGATTACTATACTACGCACTCGTCACTACGCACGCGTCGGTTGCGGCTCCGCAGGCGCTTTCGCCGGCTGCGTCGCCAGAACCATCAACACCAGCATCATCACCGCGACGCCTGCGAACAGGATGAACGCGCCCGTATAGCTGCCCGTCTCGTCGCGGATGAACGCCGCAAGCACCGGCCCGAGCGGGCTGATCATGCGGAACGGGGCCGTGAACCCCTTGATCGCCCCCAGTGACGCTCTCCCGAAGTAGTTCGCGAGCAGCAGCACCTCGATGACGTTCCGCATCCCCGCCGCCACGCCGAAGATGATTGCCCAGAGCACCGCGACCGGGAACCCGCCCTCGGGGAGCAACAGCAACAGCAGCATCGTCGTGAGCACGAGCACAGCCTGCACCATCGCTGCCAGCCGGACGTGCACGCGCTCCAGGATGAACCCCATCGGCATGATCGACGACACCGAAGACATGCCGAAGATGGACACGACCGCTACCGCCTGCCCGTCGCTCAGCCCGCGGTCGTGGAAGATGGGCGCCATGTGCAGGTTCGTTGCTCCCTGCACGAAGGGCGTGCATATCAGGAACACCGTGATGAGCCAGAACGCCCGTGTACTTCGCGCCTCCCTAAGCGTCCACGACACCTCCTCGACGACGCGCGCGCCCGCTCCGCGCATTCCGGCTGCGTTGCGCAGGTCGGTTGCGCCGTCCGGCAGCATCCCGTGGTCCTCCGGCTGGCTTCGCATCAGCACGAGGGCAGGGCCGATGACGGCCAGGCACGCGAACCCCGACAGCGCCACGTACGCCGTCCGCCAGTCGGACAGGTCCATGATGAAGAAGCTCACGATGGGGAGCACGACCTGCCCGGAACGCTGGCCCATCGACTTCACCGCCAGCGTCCGCCCGCGCTGCCGCACGAACCACTTCGCGATCGCCACCGACGACCCGATCTCCACGCCCGCGATCACCGACCCCCGCGCCAGCCCGAAGAACGTCCAGAAGTGCCACGGCTCCTGTATCGTCGACAACCCGATCAGCGCTCCCGCGAGTCCGACGCCTCCCAGCGCCACCACCACGCGTGGCCCATACTTGTCGACCAGCCACCCCGTGAGACTCGACGCGATCGCCCCCGACGCGCTCCCGATGAGGAACCCCGTCGCGATCGTCGTGTACGACCAGCCCAGCTCGTCCTGTATCGGCTTGACGAAGACCGTCAGCACCGGCCCGAAGCCCGGCACCTCTGCGAACGTCGCGACGAATGCCGCCCCCACGATGGCCCATCCGTAGAAAACGCGGTTGTACGGCCAAAAGCGCGGTATCCCTGGCGGGCGGGGAGTGGTATCCGTGGGCTTACGCAGTGCCGAACGCCTTCCGCAGTTCGGTGGCTGCCTCGTCGATGGCGTCCCACGTCCGCGTGGACGGAACCCCCGCGTTGAAGAGCGCGTGGATCTGCCCGTCGTAGCGCGACAGCACCGTCGGCACGCCCGCCTCGCGCAGCCGTTCTGCGTACGCCTCGCCCTCGTCGCGCAGCGGGTCGAACTCACACGTCAGTACGAACGCCGACGGCAGGCCGGACAGGTCGTCCGCCGCCATCGGCGCGACGTACGGGTTGGACGCGTCCGCCTCGCTGGACACGTAGCACTGCAGGAAGTAGACCATCGTGTCGTAGTTGAGCCCGTAGCCATCGCCGTTCTCCACGTACGACGGACGCTCGAGGTCGGTGTCGACCACCGGGCAGATGAGCGACTGGTGCGCGAGCCTCGGCCCGCCCTCGTCCCGTGCCCGCAGCGCTACCGCCGCCGCGAGGTTCCCGCCAGCGCTCGACCCCGCGACGGCCAGCCGCGACGCGTCGCCGCCGAACGACCCCGCGTTCGCCGCCGCCCACTCCATCGCCGCGTAGCAGTCGTCGAAGGGGATGGGGAACTTGTGCTCGGGCGCGAGCCGGTAGTCCACCGACACCACGATCGCCCCCGACGCGTTCGCCAGCGCCCGGCACGTCGGATCGTTCGTCGCGATGCTGCCCACCACCCAGCCGCCCCCATGGAACCACACGCACACAGGCAGCCCCGTCGTTCCTGCTCGCACGTTTGTCGTTCCTGCGGAGGCAGGAACCTCGCCCCCGGCCGGAACGTACACCCGCACCGGAACGTCGCCATGCGGCCCCGGAACAGCAAGGTCGCTCACCGACGCAACCTCCGGCCCCGGGATGCGTGGGGAAGACTCCGACATCGCGCGAGCCTCCTCCGGGCTCACCTCGTGCTGGGCGGGCAGGCCCATCGCCGCCAGCTTCTCCAACGAGGCTCTCGCTTCAGGGTCAAGGGGCACGACGCGTCTCCTTCAGACCGGGTGCGCCGGAGTATACGCGAGGAATCCCCGTCATTCCCGCGAAGGCACAGGGGTAGCGTGGCCCTGTCCGGTGTAGGGGCATCCCCTGTGGGTGCCCATGCCCCCTGCTCCCTTGGGGGTTCTCCCTGACGATGCGCGCCCTCGCCCCTTACGCCGTCCCGAACGCCTTCCTCAACTCCCCCGCCGTCTCGTTGATGGCGTCCCACGTTCGAGTGAACGGGATGCCCGCGTTGAAGAACGCGTGGATCATCCCGTCGTATCGCGAATGCTTCGTTGGAACGCCCGCCTCCTGCAAGCGTTTCGCGTACGCCTCGCCCTCGTCGCGCAGCGGGTCGAACTCGCACGTCAGCACGAATGCCGACGGCAGGCCGGACAGGTCCTCGGCGAGCATCGGCGCAACGTATGGGCTCTCGCCGTCAGCCTCGTTGGAGAGGTAGCAGTCCCAGAACCAGACCATGGAAGCGTAAGAGAGGCCGTAGCCTTCGCCGTTCTCCTTGTAGGACGACCGGCTGTAGTCCCGGTCGGTGACCGGGTAGATGAGCGCCTGGTGCACGAGCGCTGGCCCGTTCTCGTCCCGCGCCCGCAGCGCTATCGTCGTCGCGAGGTTCCCGCCGGCGCTCGCGCCCGCGACCGCCAGCCGCGACGGGTCGCCGCCGAGCGACGCCGCGTTCTCCGCCGCCCACACCGTCGCCGCGTAGGAATCGTCGAACGGGACGGGGAACTTGTGCTCCGGCGCGAGCCGGTAGTCCACCGACACGACGATGGCCCCCGACGCGTTCGCCAGTGCCCGGCACGTCGCATCGTTCGTCGCGACGCTGCCGATGACCCACCCGCCGCCGTGGAACCACATGCAAACGGGCAGGGGCCCGCCGTCGTCCGTCGCCGGAACGTAGACGCGCACCGGCACGTCGCCGTGCGGCCCCGGCGCGAGATGGTCGCTCACCGACGCCACCTCAGGCCCCGGCAGGTTCGGCCGGGCCGCCTGCAACGCGCGCGCCTCCTCCGGGCTCGACTCGTGCGGCTCCAGCACACCCATCTCGATGCGCTTCTCCAACGACGCTTTCGCTTCAGGGTCGAGCGGCATGACGCGCCTCCTGCAGACCGGATGGCCGGATTATACGCAGGGGATGGGACCTGTCATGTTGAGCGGAGCAGGAGACCCCTGCATTGTCATGTTGAGCGGAGTCGAAACATCTCTCGGGGAGCGCTGGCGAACGACGGGGCGTCCTCCGAGAGGATTCCGCGCGCTAAAGCACGGGCTTCGTTCGGAATGACAACAGCAGCCGTACCTACGCCGTCCCGAACGCCTTCCGCAGGTCCGCGGCCACCTCCTCCATCGCCTGCCACGTCCGCTCGAACGGGATGCCCGCGTTGAAGAACCCGTGGACGACGCCGTCGTAGCGCGACACCTCCGCCGGTACGCCCGCGGCGCGCAGCCGCTCCGCGTACGCCTCCCCCTCGTCGCGTAGCGGGTCGTACTGCACCGTCAGCACGAACGCCGACGGCAGCCCCGACAGGTCCTCCGCCGCCATCGGCCTGGCGTACGGGTTGTCTCCGTCCGCCTCGTCGGCCAGGTAGCAGTCCCAGCAGTAGTGCACCATCTCGAGTGAGAGGTTGTAGTAGGCCGCGCCATTCTCCGCGTACGACGGACGACCGAAGTCCCGGTCGAGCACCGGGTAGATGAGCGACTGGTGCACGAGCTTCGGGCCGTCGTCCTCGTCCCGCGCCCGCAACGCCACTGTCGCCGCGTGGTTGCCGCCCGCGCTCATCCCCGCCACCGCCACTCGCGACGGGTCGCCGCCGAACGACGCCGCGTTCGCTGCCGCCCACGCCGTCGCCACGTAGGAATCGTCGAACGGCACGGGGAACTTGTGGTCCGGCGAAAGCCTGTAGTCCACCGACACCATGATGACGCCTGCCCTGTTCGCCAGCTCACGGCAGTTCGCGTCGTTCGAATCGATGCTGCCGTAGATCCAGCCGCCGCCGTGGAACCACATGCACACGGGCAGGGGCCCTGCATCGTCGGTTACCGGAACGTACACCCGCACGGGCACGCCGCCGTGCGGCCCCGGCACCATGTGGTCGCTCACCGCTGCGATCTCCGGCCCGGGCTTGCGCTGCAGCGCCTCCTGCCTCGCGCGCAACTCCGCCGGAGGCACCTCGTACTGCGCGGGTCCGCCCGCCGCAGCCCTCCTGTCCAGCGCCGCCTTCACGTCAGGGTCGAGTGGCATGACACGTCTCCTGTGAACGGATGGCCGGATTATACGCAGAGCTGTGCAGCGCGGAGCATAAGCGCGCTGAGACTTGCCATCTGCGGTACAATCCCGCCATCCGACCCGGAAGCGCATGGAGCATAGGGAGGTAGAACGATGCTCAGCATCCAGGAGAATGAACGGCTGTCGAGAGTAGGCCCGGGCACACCCATGGGCGAACTCATGCGCCGCTACTGGCACCCCATCGCCGCAGTGGGGGAGCTCGACGAACGTCCCACGAAGGCGATGCGCGTCCTCGGCGAGGACCTCGTCCTCTACAAGGACAAGTCCGGCACCATAGGCCTTATCGAGCGTTTCTGCCCCCACCGCCGCGTCGACCTCTCCTACGGCATCCCTGAGGAGCACGGCCTGCGTTGTATGTACCACGGCTGGATGATGGACGAGACCGGCCAGTGCATCGAGCAACCCTTCGAGGAGACGGTGCACCCGGACGGGCGCTTCAAGGAGAAGGTGAAGGTCGCGGGGTACCCCGTCGAGTCCTACGGCGGCCTCGTTTTCGCGTACATGGGCCCGCAGCCCGCGCCGCTGCTCCCGCACTGGGAGACGTTCGAGTGGGAGGGCGGCTGGAGCGACATCGGCATGGTCGAACTGCCGTGCAACTGGCTGCAGTGCATGGAGAACTCCATGGACCCGGTGCACCTGGAGTGGCTTCACGGCTACTGGGGCGTCCGGCAGCAGCAGGACAAGGCGGTCAGGCTCGGCCTCGCCGAGGCCGACTCGTTCCCCACCGTCCCGCGCAGGCACCAGAAGATCGGTTTCGACGTCTTCGACTACGGCCTCATCAAGCGCCGCGTCGTCGAGGGCACGACCGAGGAGGACCACGACTGGAAGGTCGGCCACCCGGTGCTGTTCCCGAACGTGCTGTTCGTCGGCAGCATCGTCAACTGCACGCTCCAGTACCGCGTGCCGGTCGACGACACCCACACGATGCACATCACCTGGTTCTTCTACCGCGCCGCGGAGGGAGCCGAGCCGCCGAAGCAGGAGAAGGTGCCGTACTGGTACGTGAACCTCTACGAGCCTGACGGGACGCTCATCCCGGACCTGGTGAACCACCAGGACTTCGTCGCGTGGATCACGCAGGGCCCCAACGCCGAGCGTGAGAAGGAGAAGCTCGGCGAGTCCGACCGCGGCATCATCCTCTACCGCAAGGTGCTCAAGGAGCAGGCCGGCATCGTCCAGGACGGCGGCGAGCCGATGGGCGTTGTGCGCGACCCCGGGGTCAACAAGTGCATAGACCTGCCGCTCGAACGCTGGCAGGCCCTCTCCGACGTGACCTGGATGACGCGCTACATGCCGCTCCAGCAGGGCGAGCCCCCCGAGCTCGTATCGACCATCGAACAGGTGCTCAGCACCTGGGCAGGCGAGGCCCCCTGGGCAGAGGCGCAGGCCACGCTCAACCAGTAGCCCGCGCAACCAGCGAGACGTACGAGAAGGGGCGCCCATGAGGGCGCCCCTTCTTTACTTGTCATTCCGAGCGAAGCCGAGGAATCTCTCGGGAGACGCCCCGTGTTACACCAACGCTCCCCGAGAGGATGTTGCGCGCTAAAGCGCGGACTCCGCCTCCGGCTCCGCTCAACATGACAAGGGGAGACCCAAATTGCTTGTCATTCCGAGCGGAGCCGAGGAATCTCTCGGGAGACGCCCCGTGGTACACCAACGCTCCCCGAGAGATGTTTCGACTGCGCCTCCGGCTGCGCTCAACATGACAAAGGAGGGGTCTTCGGCTCCTCCAACATGACAGCGCGCGGAGGGCGGTTCGCGAACCGCCCCTACAGGTTGTAGAACTCCTTGGCGTTCGTCTCCAGGATCTTCCGCGCGACCGCATCGCTGATGCGCCCCTCGCTCGCCCACTTCTTGACCTCGTCGAGAGCGGCGAGGTTCGCGGACGGGTCGGAGTGGCAGTAGTCGGTGCCGATGATGAGGTTGTCCTCGGTGCCGAAGTCGAGCAGGTGCTCGATGTGGTCCATCGGGTCGATCGTCACGTAGAGCCGGTCCTCCTTGAAGAGGTCGCGCTGCAGATCGAACGTCGCCGAGCGGTCGTGCAGCGCCAGCGACCGC
>DAOUHT010000097.1:0-1995 GCA_034428375.1 Dehalococcoidia bacterium
GGCGACGCGGAACCGCTTGTCGTTGAGGAGTGCGTTCAGCACCGGGTCCTCGTGATGGAAGTTGAAGCGCACGTTGCCCTGGTTGTCCGGCGGCCACCAGTGCTGCTCGATGCGGTAGTCGCCGCGCTCCATGTTGTCGAGCACGAGCTGATGGTTGGGGAAACAGCCCCAGTCGAAGCAGCTGTTGTAGTCGAACTCGCCGGCGATGGTCTTGAGCAGCAGGGCCTCCTTGTCCTCGGTGAGCACCCGCTCCATGCGGTCGATGTAGGGGAGCTGATTGCCGGCGGTGTCGATCATGAAGTAGTAAGGGTTGCGCTCCATGACCTGCACCGGTTCGCTGACCGTGTTCTGTGCAATCCAGGCCATCAGGACGGGGCGTTCGGGCATCCCCCAGGCATCCAGGTGCCCGCCCATCTTGGAGTTGAAGAGGTTGACCCAGGTGTCGTAGCCCTCCGCCTTCATGGTCTCTTCGATCTTGGCCATCTCGGTGTAGGTGGGGTGGAACTGCTCAAGGTAGTGCTTGGGCAAATAGTTGTTGGGCCGCCACCGGGCCAGGTTCTCGATGAACACGCCGAACGGCTTGTGGAACGTCATCTGGAAGGTGTAGTCGTCGATCTTCGCGGGTACGCCGGGAACCCCATCGACCAGCATGCGGGAAGAGGGGCTCGGCGAGAGGTCGGTGTTCAGCGCCACGTCCTCGAAGTAGAACATCAGGTCGTCGGCGGTGAACACGGCGCCGTCGCTCCACTTCATGCCCTCGCGCAGGTGCAGCGTGAAGGTCATGCCGTCCGGGCTGACGTCCCAGCCCTCGATGAGCCGGGGGAACAGCCGCGCCATGTCCGGGGTGTACGAGACCAGGAACTCGTAGCCCCAGTCCATCATGTAGTTCGTGGCGGCCTTGCCGGTATTGGGCAGGCGCAGCGTACCGCCGTAGGTGCCGATCCCGTCGACCGGCTGCACCACCAGCGGTTCCAGGGGCAGCCGCTCGGCGATCGGGGGAAGACTGCCCTGGGCGACGAGCGCGGCCACCGCCGGCGCCTCGTTGAAGGTGAGCGTGGTCCCCGTCATGCTCTCGTACTCGCTGAGGTTGTAGGGGATGGCGTGGTCGATGTGCTCTTCGCTGACGGCTGGAAAGGAGCTCAGCAGCAGCGGCAGCAGTAGAACGGTCACGGGCACGAGCTTCTTCATCATCATTCTCCTTGCGATGACAGTGAGTCTTCGGCGGCTCCGTTGACGGTCTGTGGAATGCACCATTGTCCTTTACCCGGCAGGGGTGTCAATCCGTAGTTGATGCGAGGTGGTACTCTGAGGCGTGATGGAACGCTTCGACGGGATCCGCTCCGTGCACTATCAGGCCCGCGATCCCGGGCTCGTCTGGACGAAGGACCCGGAGCCGTGCATCGGTCCCGACTCGCCGCTGGACTCCCTGAGCATCCTGACCCCGAACGTGGTGCGGCTGCCCGCAGGCGGCTACCGCCTGTACTACACCGGCTGGGGTCCGGGGCGATCGGCGCCCGACGCCAACGGCTACATCCTGAGCGCCGTGTCCGATGACGGCGCGGCTTGGCGCAAGGAGCCCGGCGTTCGCCTGGACGTGCATGAGCCGGACGCGACGCTGCGCGTGCTCTGCCCGGACGTGGTGCCGCTGCCGGACGGCCGCTGGCGGATGTACTACGAGGCGGCAAGCCCCGACCGACCGACCGTGATCAAGAGCGCGGTCTCCCCGGACGGGCTGGCCTGGGAGCCCGAGCCCGGCGTCCGCGCCGCCGCTCCGGACGCGTCGTTCGGCTCGCCGCGCTGCGTCTACGCCGAGTCGCCGTCGGACCCGTCCCGGCTCTGGTGCCGGCTCTACTTCCACAGCTATGCCCACCCACGGCGCACCGGGCTCGACGCGCCCAATCACATCATCAGCGCCATCTCCGACGACGGGCTGTCGTTCCGGATCGAGCCGGGCGTGCGCATCGCCCAGGAGGACGAGCGGCGCGACACGCTGGC
>DAOUHT010000098.1:0-7935 GCA_034428375.1 Dehalococcoidia bacterium
AGGTCATGCTCAACATCCTCAGCCCGCGCATCCTGGGAAGCGCGGTGCGCATGCCCGCCATGCTCGTTGTCGTCGCGGTGGTACTGGGCGCGCGGCTCGCAGGGATCACCGGGGCGCTCCTCGGCGTGCCTACGATGGGCGTCATCTACACGCTTGCTGTGCACTACGGCATGGTCATCCGGACGCGCCGGGAGGCGGAGGAGCAGGCCCGCATCCTGGAGAACAGGGAGGCATCCACGAGGGAAGCCGAATCGAGGGTGATCGCCGAAGAAGAGGCGCTGGCTGCACTGGAAGCGATGGCAACAGCGGAAGCGCTCGCCGAGCTGGAAGCCGCCCAGTCCGCCACCGAGGAGTTCGCTCCCGAGGAGCCCCTGGAGCCATACCTTCCACCCGAGCAGGAAGAGGAACCAGAGCAAGCGCCTGCTCCTGACCATGTCCCCGCAGCCGAGGCCGAAGAACCTGCGCCCGAGGTTCAGGACAGGCCAGCCGAGGATGAGACTCGTCCTGAAGACGACCCCCTGCAGCAGAGCAGGCCCCGGTAGCCCACCCTCAGCCTGAACTCTCCCTGAGGGAGAGAGAACAATGCACCTTCCCGCTGCGCTATCCTGACGAGCCGTGATGGATGCTGGAGACTTCCTCGTACTGGACGTGGAAACGTCGGGCGGTTCGATGCAGAACTTCCCGGAAGGCTTCCGTCTGCTCCTGACCGGCACGCGACAGGGCTCGCTCTACGGCATGTACACCGCTGAA
This sequence comes from Dehalococcoidia bacterium, assembly GCA_034428375.1. Classification (GTDB taxonomy): domain Bacteria; phylum Chloroflexota; class Dehalococcoidia; order Lucifugimonadales; family Australimonadaceae; genus Bin16. Next base: position 751 of record DAOUHT010000098.1, read on the forward strand.
CCCGCGAGCCTCGCCCAACTGCACAGCCTCGTGGTCAACTTCGACGGCCCCGTCGTCACGTTCAACGGGGCGCGCTTCGACATCCCCATCCTCGACCGCTGGACGCGCGACATGCTGGGGCTGGGCCTGACCGTGCGACAGCACTACGACCTGATGATCGAGATAGTGCAGGCGGCGGGACGCCGCATAAGCCTGGACCGGCTCTGCTACTACACCTTCGGTGAAGAGAAGGTGCAGTGGGACCACCGGCAGAACGCACACGCCTGGGCTGAATACCCTCAGCGGCTGGTCGACTACAACCGCGTCGACCTCGACCTGACGCACGAGCTGTTCATGCGCGTGCTGCGCGGTGAGCCGCTCTTCCTCGGTGACGCAACGGTGACGCTGTCGCCGCCGGGCTGAGCACTATCCCGCTACGTTGATGATCATCGCGCGCTGCCCTTATGAAACGTGTTCTGCTACGGACAGCAGCCAATAGGAGAGGCGGCACATGCGTGCCGCCTCTCCTTCGCCACACCTCAGCGTAACCCGGCTTAGAAGCCGTACATGTCCACCGTGCGCTCGCCCTGCTTGAGGCGGGAGATGGTGTTCGCTTCCTTCTCTTCGCGAGCCTTGGCCTTTTCCGTTACCTCAGCAATGCGCGCCTGCGGCACGACGACGACGCCGTCCCGATCGCCCACAACGAGGTCGCCGGGGAAAACCCATATCTCGCCGATGCGGACGGGGATGTTGATGGCGCCGTAGGCTTCCTTGTCCTTGCCCGTGCCCCTGATGCAGAGCCCGGCGGAGAAGACGGGTATTCCCTCCCCGCTCTCGTACAGCTCGTCCAGGAGGGAGCCGTCGCGCACGCAGCCGTCAATCACGAGACCGGCCATGCCGACCTGCTTCGCGGCGTGCGTCATGATCTCGCCCCAGTACCCGGCCTCGTGGAAGTGTCCGGTGTCCACCACCATCACGTCCCCCGGCTGCGCGTGGTAGATGCCGCGGTGCAGCCACAGGTTGTCCTTCGGCGGCGAAAGCACGGTCATCGCCGGGCCGCATATGTACCAGTTCTGTACGACCGGCTTGATGTAGGACGGCAGCGCACCGATCTGGCCTCCGGCCTCATGGAGCGTCGCGGTCCCGATGCCTCGTACCGCTTCGATCAGTGCGGCATCCGGACGAGTGAGTGTCTGCGTCATTGTTCTCCTCCTAGCGATCGTCTGGGTTCCCGCTTTCGCGGGAATGACGAAAGATATGCTAGCGTGCGAGCATCTGCTCGTAGTTGATCCCCATCACTTCCACGACCGACTTGCCGTTCATCACATCGCGGGCCATCGCCTGCTCACGCGCGACGATGCTCTCCGCCTCGGGCACGACCTCGGCAACACGGTCCTGCGGGACGACGACGATGCCGCTGTTGTCAGCGATGACGTAGTCGCCGGGCACGAGGCTCACACCGCCGATCTCGATAGGCTCGTTCGTGGACTCCTCGACGACGCGGTTCCGCGCCGTGAGCGGCACCGCCGCTTTCGCGAAGAGCGGTAGGCCGAGGCCCTTCGCCTCGTCGACGTCGCGCGATGCGCCGTCGATGATGACGCCCGCGACGCCGCGCGTCTTCGCCGCCGTCGAGAGGATGCCGCCCCAACCTGCGACGTCCGTCCTGCCCCGGTGGTCGCAGACGATGATGTCGCCCGGATCCGAGGCTTCGACGGCGGCAGTACCGAGGTGGCGCGTGGTTGTCTCGTTACCCTTCGTCTTCAGCTTGAACGTTACGGCGCGCCCGGCGATGCGGCCCGTCTCGTACAACGGCAGGATGCCGAGGACGGTGCCCTTTATGCCGAGCTTGTCCTGCGCGTCAGAGACGGCACAGGTGTCCAACTGGCTCAGCCGCTCAACCCACGTGTCAACTGCCATCGCTTCCCTCCCCAGCTGCCAGCGGCGTTATCCGCCGACGTACGCGATGAACTGGATCTGCATCTCCATGCCGCCCGCGAGTGCGTCGTACTGGATGGTGTGGCGCGTCGGGCGGTTCTCCTCGTCCGGGAACATGGCGACCCACTGCTCGTTCACGAGCGGCCGCATGTCGCGGCTCTTCACGTAGACGTTCATGTGGGCGATGTCCTCCGGCGTGCCGCCGGCCTCGGCCAGGATGCGACGGACGTGCTCGAACGCCCACTGCGCCTGCTCCGCCAGGTCGGCCGGCATCTCGTTGGTGTCCGGGTTGAGTCCGCTGACGCCCCCTGACGTGACGATGGGCCCCGTCTTGGTGGCCGGAGGGATGGGCTGACCGGCGTGCCAGTTGCCAGGGATGTGGATCACCTTCCTCGCCATGTTTCACCTCTATTCCGCATGGGATTGCTTTACGTTTCGATGGAGCGGCAAGCGCCCGCCGCACACCGCAGGGGAGTATAGCAGCCCGGAGGGCGGGCGGCTCGCTCAGGCACCAGGCGCCGGAGCTGCATGGCGAGAGGACTGGCTGACCGGGCGTAGCCATGTGCTAGGCTGGAATCTCCCAAAGCGGATGGGGGTTGAGGGCAGCATGTCCAGGCAGGATGGGTGGGGACCCGAGGGGCCGCCCGAGGAAGCCTACAGCCGGTTAACCAACCCGGAGCGCTTCCTGCCGTTGCATAACGACGCCCTGGAGATGCTCACGGCACTGGAGCAGCGGTTCGACGTCGAACGCGTCGAAGGCCACGGCCTGGATGAGGAGTTGGCCATCCGCGAGCTGGCGCGGCCCAGCACCGCCCTCAGGCCGATCTTCGACCCTTCACCCGAGCACTCCGTGCGATGTACGGGAACATAAACTGCTACCCTTCTTGCCTAAGAATCGTGAATTCGAAGCTATGGATTAGCGTCTCTGGAACGGCGTCTTGGAGCGCATACCTGTCGCTCTTGATGACTAGCCCAGTTTCGATGTCCACGTATAGAAGTATGCGTTGCCGCGTGGCATCAAGGTCGTAGTAGACGGGGAAGCGAACACTTCCCGAACGAGGGCTGGCCTGCGAGGCCAATGGCGCCACCATTTCGAACACCGCAGCCTCACGTCCTCGGAGATTCACGCTGAGATTCTGTTTGAAGCCTGCATTGACAAGCGCGGCCTGCTGAGCTTCGAAGCCAATCGAGGTCAAGGCAGTGTCGCTGAGCACAGGATTTCTCACCGAACTGACATAGTCGTGGTTGCGGTGGTCGGTGACAGTAACGTTGCCGTCGGCTCCGTCGCGCAACGTATAGAGAATCTCTCCTTCTAGAGTTCGCACTGTCTGCACGAAATCGGCTCTTTGACCGTCGTCGAGCGTTCGCCAACGAGCATCCAAGACTGTCTGTTCTTTGTCGAAGAGAATCTCCGGACTCGCCTCAATGGTGCCTCTCAAGGGTCCGTGGCGGCTATACTGCTCGATTTGCATGTGGTAGATGCCAGCCGCTCCATTCAGCGCCGAGTAGGGTTCCACCATGGCGCCTGTCTCAGGTTGCAGTAAGATGAACGCAGTCAACCCCAGTCCAGCGGTCAGCCCAATTACTATTGCCGTCCGAAGCCAATGTGAAATTCTTGTGGACACGTCTCCTCCATCCTGCATCCCACCGTAGGCTGCGAAGGACTCCGCATTGCTATCAGACACTTGGGAGCATCAGCAAGTGCTGCCCCGGCACGGTAACTGTTCAGAGTCGGTGAGGCGAATACTCCCAGTATTGTCATTCCGAGCGAAGCCGAGGAATCTCTCGGGCGAGCGCCTCGCACTCCCGAACGTCTCCCGAAAGGATGTTGCGCGCTGAAGCGCGGGCTACGCTCAACATGACAGGGCAAAGACAACAAGGGCTCACCAACTCTGAACGGTTACCCGGCACGGCACGGCATCGCCTAGAGTCAGACCGATATTCTCAACGCCAAGATGCGCAGCGGCGCAGGGCAACCCGAGCGCGCGCCAGGCGCTCTTGCCCGACCCGCTCGCCTTCCTCACTCACGTCGAACGTGGCGGGACGGGCGGATGCCGGCGGGTGCTTGAGAAGATAGGATTCGTCTACGCGGTAGCGAGGTAATCAACCATGCCCGACCTGAAACTGACGATGGCGATGACCCCCTGGGACCGCATCAGCCCTCTTCTGACCGGTGAGGTGAAGCCTGAGGGCATCACGCTGGAGCACCATGACATCCCGCTCCAGGACATCTGGCGCCGCCAACTCCAGGGCAACGAGTTCGACATCTCCGAGATGTCCATGTCTTTCACGCTGCAGGCTATCCCGCTGGGCTGGGACTATCGCGTCCTGCCCGTCTTTCACAACCGCACCTTCTCCTACGTGAATACGATGATCCGCCTCGGATCAGGCATCCGGCAGGACCACCCCGAGGATATGACCGGCAAGCGCGTTGGCGTCGTCGACTACCAGATGACGGCAGCGCTCTGGACGCGGGGCATCCTGGAGCACGAGTTCGGCGTTGCCCCGCACGCCGTCGAGTGGTTCCAGGGCAGGCCCGACCCCGCCATCCCCGGCCAGACGGAGCCCTTCCGTCCGCCGGATGGAGTCGTGATCAACCCGCCACCCAACAACCTCGAACAGCTGATGGCCGACGGCGCGATCGATGCGATGTATTCGGTCCATCCGCCCACGAGCGGCCCGCTGGCCGACCGCTCACGCTTCGTTCCGCTGTTCGCGGACGGCGTCGCGGAGTCGGAGCGCTACTACGCCAGGACGGGCGTCTTTCCCGCTCATCACGCGACCATCGTCCGCAAGAGCATGCTCGACGCGCATCCGTGGGCGGCGAAGAGCCTGCTCGACGCATTCGTCGAGGCGCAACGGCTGACGATGGAACGCGCGATGAGGGAGCCGCCGTCGGCCCTCGTCTTCGCGCGGGAGATGATGGAGCGCCAGCGCGAGACGCTCGGCGACAACCCCTACGCCTACGGCCTCACCGCCAACGCGACGACCATCGACCTGGTCCAGACCTTCGCCGTCGAGCACGGCATGACGCCGCGGAAGCAGCCGCTCGAGGGGTTCATCGCGGCAGGAGCGCTGGACAGCTAGGCAGGACCAGCGCAATCGGAGGTTCCGGGAAGGCCCCTGAATCACCACGTGGGACAGGATGATGAGTACGCCTGAAGAGATCGAAGGGCGAGTGCGGATGGCGCTGGACGGATCGGCCATCGCAGGCTGGGAGTGGATCGCGATCGATCCGCAGTACGGCGACACCGCGGACTTCTGCGAACGGTACGGGTATGACCCGCCCCATTGCGCCAATACCATCATCGTGGCCGGCAAGCGGGGACCGGCGGCGTATTGCGCGGGGATCGTGCGAGCGTGCGACCGGCTGGATGTGAACAAGCGAGTGCGGGGGCTGATGGGAGTGTCGCGGGCGTCGTTCGCCTCGGCGGAGGAGACCCGTGAAGTGACGGGAATGATGATCGGCGGGGTCACGGCACTGGCGCTGCCGGAGGGGTTGCCGATCTACGCCGACGTGCGACTTTTAGATATGGACTACATCATCCTTGGAGCGGGCAGCCGGTCCGGCAAGCTGAAGATGGCGCCCCGGGAGCTGGAGAAACTGCCGGGTCCGGAGTTCATCGAGGGGTTGTCGATCTCGGCAGAGTGACGGCGGCAGACGGGGCGCTACGCCCAGGCGCTCAGCAGGCAGCGGTGGGTGCTACAGACGCTCCAGCAACCTTGCGATCTGATCGGTGTGGTTCATGTCGGGTTCCCACTCGCAGATCACACTGTGTTCGTCGATGACAACTGCGGGCCTCTTCCCGTCTGATGGATCTTTGACGTACCTCTCTCCATCGAGAGCGGACATGCCCAGCTCGATGCCTACTCGTCGATCAGGGTCATTCAGGACCGCGAACGGAAGCTGCTCTTTCTCGACCCACTGGCGTGCATCGTCCAAGCTTCCGTCATGGATCCCGAACAGCACGACGTTCTTCTCGGTGAACTCGGCAGCATGCTCTCGGTACCCAAGAGCCATACGGGTTCAGTTACCACCGCCCGGACTCGTGAAGAAGTACAGCAGTACCTTTCGTCCGCGAAGACTGCTGAGGGATATCGTCTGTCCATCGCTGGACTGAAGTGTGAAATCGGAGACCGTCTTCCCGACGTGAGTTTCCGTCATTGCCATCCTTTCCGGTGAGACCTGATGGAGCCGGCGCATGCATGACAGAACACCCACGATAAGCTGCTGTCAGGCTGCAAGGGGTCGGTCATCATGGAACCAATCTTCGCCCTGGCGAAACAACGGGCGAACCTCCTCTTCCCGGAACCCGCCTGGCGCTTCTGCTATCCGGCCGGCAGAGGCCGGGCCTGGCGGCCGGGGCCGCCGGCACCCTCGCGGACGTCCCTGGCCGACGCCTCGTCGACGCCCCTGGGCCAACGGCGCTTGAGCGGGTCGCTCACCGTGAGGGTGAACCTGCCCACGCCCTCGACGCCCATGTCGATGGTGTCGCCGTCCTGCATCGCGCCTAGGCCCTGGTGGTTAGTGCCCATGAAGAGCACGTCGCCGGGGCTGATCTCCTCGATAGCCGCCACGAACTCGATCGACTCGGCGATGGAGTGGGCGAGGTCGTCGGTGTTGTAGTTGACACGCAGCTCGCCGTCGACGCTCAGGGTGACCTGCAGATTCTCCGGGTCCGCGATCTCGTCCCTGGTCACTATGCAGGGACCGAGGGGGCAGAAGGTGGGGTGCGACTTGTGCTCAGCGACGGGCAGCGTGTTGGGCACCCGGCCGCCGCCGGGTGCCGGCATCCGCGCCGAGACGTCCACGCCCGCCGTGTAGCCGAAGACGTAGTCCATAGCCTCCGATGCCGGGATGTCCTTGCCGCCCTTGCCGAAGACCAGCACGAGCTCCGCCTCGTGGTGAAAGATGTTGGCGTCTATGTCGGGGAGGACCACGGTGCCGCCCGGGCTCAGGATGCTGTGGAGGCTCTTGGTGAAGCCCCACATGGGTGAAGGCTCCCGTGCGCCGAACTCGCGGTAGTTGCCGCCCATGCAGAGGATCTTGTTGGGGCGCGGCAGCGGCGCCCGCAGTTGCGCGCCTTCGACCGGCGTGCCCTCGGCCGCGCGGGTCTCCAGTTGGGGCTTCAGGTCGTCGTAGTTGGTGACCAGATGGACGATCGCGTCCTGCCCGCCGCCGGGGCAGAGGTCACCGATATCTATCACGCCCGCATCAGTCAGGATGCCGGGCTGGTTGTCGTTGTACATCACGAACTTCATTGGGTCCTC
>DAOUHT010000099.1:0-4995 GCA_034428375.1 Dehalococcoidia bacterium
CTACTATGCAACGCCGGAAGAGCAGTTTCGCGACAGCATGCTGCTCGGGTCACCCGCGGAGATCACGGAGCAGTTGGGCAGGTGGGTGGACGCAGGCATAGACCACTTCATCCTGATGACGCCTCGCCCGTTCGACGCGCGGGTCATGGAACGCTTCGCGCAGGAGGTCGCGCCGCAGTTCGCGTAAGCGACAGGCGAACTCAGGAGAGGAGAGACGAGCACCATGCCCGGCTACTGGCTGTTCAAGTCCGAACCGACGACATACTCCTACGACGACCTCGTGAACGATGGCGTTGCCGAGTGGGACGGCGTTCGCAACTTTCAGGTGCGGAACTGGCTGCGCGACGACATCAAGCCCGGCGACCGCCTGCTGTTCTGGCATTCGAGCGCGAAACCGATAGGCGTCGTGGGCATCGCTACCGTCGTGCGGGAAGGGTACCCCGACCATACGGCGTGGGACCCGGACTCGGACCATCCGGACCCGAAGAGCACGCCCGACAAACCGCTCTGGTACATGGTGGACATCAAGGCTGACCAGAAGTTCGCAGACATCGTCACGATGGAGGAGTTGCGGGCGGAGCCCGCGCTCGCGGAGATGATGGTGCTCAAGCGCGGCAATCGCTTCTCCATCACCCCTGTCACCGAGGAAGAGTTCAACACGGTGCTCCGGATGGGGGAAGCCAAGTAGGCCGATGACGTTGGCTGAGAGAATGCGCCGCGGATGTCTGCCGGTATTCGCGGCGGTGACAGCAGCGGCGATGGCGTGCAGCGCGCTGCCTGCATCGGCGCACACGACGCACGAGGGCAGCGAGACGCTGTTCAAGGGCGTCAGCGGGCCGTATGAGGTGCTGGTGACGGTCGTGCCGCTCGTAGGATTCCTGGAGGTGACGGTCGTCGTCGATCCGGTTATGGGCGACGCGGGAGATGGTCCTTCCTACCCACTCCGCATCGCTGTGCTGGCGTCGCGCGAAGGCTTGCGGATCGGGCCGGAGGCGGCGCAGCAGGGGCGGACGCAGGAGAACGAGTACGTGGCGGTCCTGATACCGGACGCGCCCGGGCGCTGGGACATCGTCATCAATATCGACTCGGAGCGGGGACCGTCGTCACTGACACTACCCGTGCAGGTGCGTGAGAGCAGCCGCGGGTTCTCGTGGCCGGCGCTCGCCGCGGCGCTGGGAATAGTGCTGCCCATCCTGTGGCTCGTGTTCGTCCCGCGCAAGCGGCGGCGATCGTCGTGAGGCGGGTTCTGCTCGGCAGGCTTTGGAGGGCAGGGGAGCAGGCATGCAATCGATAAGGAACGCCATCGCCGTGCTGCTCGCCGTGGGGATGCTCTCGGCCGGATGCGGGATCGTTGGAGGGGATGCCGAAGTCGAGCCGCACACGCACCCCCCGGGACGGGCCCGCACGCCCACGACGGGACGATGACCGACGGCAGCATGACACACGGCGCGCCGGTCGAGTCGCCGGAGGGCATGTCCGTTTCCCTACAGGTGATCGCGGACAGTATGAGCGGGTATAACCTGCGCATCGCGACGCAGGGGTTCCGCTTCGCGCCGGAGAACGCCGGGGCGGCGCACGTCCCCGGCGAGGGTCATGCGCACCTGTACGTGAACGGCGTCAAGACTCGCGTCTACGGCGAGTGGTTCCATCTGGACGGCCTTGCGCCAGGGACGCACGAGGTCCGGGTGACGCTGAACGCGAACGACCACTCATCGTACGCCGCGGGGGGCGTCATGCTGGAGGACAGCCTGGTCCTGCAGGTTGCAGGATAAGACGGCGCTGGCGGCTAGAACTTGGAGACCTGGCTGGGGTCCACCTGTTTGCCGGTGACGAGGTAGACGACCTGCTCGGCGATGTTCGTTGCGCGGTCGGCGATGCGTTCCAGATCATGGGCGGTCCAGAGGAGGTATGTGCCGCGCTCGATGACCTTGGGGTCCTGCACCATGAGGAGGAGCAACTCGCGGTAGACCTGATCGTAGAGGGCGTCCACTTCGTCGTCGTCGGCCAGTACTTTGTACGCCTTCTCGACGTCGTGCTTGACCAGCGCGTCGAGTGAGGCACGAAGCATGGTGGTGGCCTTCTCGGCCATGCGCGGGATGTCGACCAGGGGCTTTATCGGCGGCTGGTCGCCCATCATCAGGCTGATCTTGCCGATGCCCTCCGCGTAGTCGCCGATGCGCTCGAGCTCCATCGAGACGTGGAGGGCCGCGATGAGCATACGAAGGTCTGTGGCGACCGGCTGTTGGATAGCGATGAGGTCGACGGCGCGTTCCTCGAGTTCGGCGCGTTTCCTGTCGATGATGTCGTCGTCGCGTATGACCTGCTGGGACATCGCGAGGTCGCGTGTCTTTAGCGCGTCGACGGACTTGATGGTGGCTTTCTCCACCATGCTGCCGAGTGCGAGGAGTTCGTCCTGCAGGTTCTGGAGGTCCCGGTCGAACTCTGCACGCTGGTGCCTGGCCATCGGTCGATTAGTCATTACGTCCTCCTGGCAACGCCTGCGTGGTTAGCCGAACCTGCCGGTGATGTATCCCTCGGTGCGTTCATCCCGGGGGTTGGTGAATATCTGGTGAGTGCCGCCCACTTCTACGAGGTAGCCTGCTCTGTCTTCTCCCATCGTCATGAATGCGGTCCAGTCCGATACGCGCGCAGCCTGCTGCATGTTGTGCGTGACGACGATGATTGTGTAGTCCCTGCTGAGCTCACGCATGAGGTCTTCTATAGCCAGTGTAGAGATGGGGTCAAGGGCGGATGCGGGCTCGTCCATGAGGATGATGTCCGGCTGCACCGCGACGGCGCGCGCGATGCAGAGCCGCTGCTGTTGCCCACCGGAGAGGGTGAGGCCGCTGGCCTTGAGGCGGTCATTCACCTCGTCCCAGAGTGCGGCCCTGCGCAGGGAGCGCTCCACCGCCTCATCCATGTTGCCGCGGAAGCCGTTGATGCGGAGGCCGAACGCGACGTTGTCGTAGATGGATTTGGGGAAGGGGTTAGGTTTCTGGAAGACCATCCCGACGCGGAGGCGTATCTCCGTGGGGTCGATGCTGGGGTGATAGATGTCCTCCCCGTTGAAGAGGACCTGACCCTCCACGCGGGCGCCGGGAATGAGGTCGTTCATGCGGTTGAAGCAGCGCAGCAGCGTGCTCTTGCCGGAACCTGAGGGACCGATGAGGGCGGTGACGCTGTTCCGCTGTACATCGAGGTTGATGTCGCGCAGCGCCCGGAACGAGCCGTAGTACATGTCCAGGTTCGTGACGCTCAGGGTCGTGTCGGTTGCAGTGGTTTCGATCGTCGTTGTCATTCCTCGGACCTCTTCTGCGTTCGGTTGCGGATGTAGATCGCCACGGCGTTCATGGAGAGCAGGACGACCAGCAGGACGATGATGCCTGCCGCGGCGATGCCCCTGAATTCAGGTCTGGGCTGGCTCACCCAGTTGTAGATCTGGATGGGCATCACGGAGAACTCGTCCAGCGGATCGGTGGGGATGAACGTGAGGAAGACGAGCGCGCTGATAGCGATCATGGGCGCTGCTTCCCCGATGGCCCGGGACATGGCGAGGATCGTGCCGGTCATGATGCCGGGCGTGGCGTGTGGGAGCACCACGTCCTTCACTGTCTGGAACTTCGTCGCGCCCAGACCGTACGACGCTTCACGGTAGGTCGACGGCACAGCGCGTATCGCCTCGCGAGAGGCGATGATGACGATGGGCATGACAAGGAGCGACATCGTCATCGCTCCGGCGAGCACTGTCCGGCCCATCGAGAGCAGCTGCACGAACACGGCAAGGCCGAGCAGGCCGTAGACGATGGACGGTACACCGGCGAGGTTGGAGATGTTTACCTCGATGATTCGGGTGAACCAGTTCTTCGGCGCGTACTCCTCCAGGTAGACGGCTGCGCCAACGCCCACGGGCACCGTGAAGAGGCCGGTGAGCGCCATGATCCATATCGTCCCGAAGATGGCGGACTTCATGCCAGCCTGCTCAGGGAAGCGGGAAGGGTAGTCCGTGAGGAAGTGCAAGCTGAGCCATGGAGCCCCCTGCCAAAGCACACGCAGGAGCAGCGCCGCGAGCCCGGCAAGTCCAAGGAGGATGGCCAGGATAAAGATGACGTAGGCCACCGAACCGATGCGCTTGCGCATGGCAAGGCGCGGGTTGAGCAGTGCCGTAACCTCTGCTTTAGCCATGCTAGTACTCCTCCCGGAAGCGGCGGACCAGGAAATGCCCGATCACGTTCATGCCGAGCGTGAGTGCGAAGAGCAGCAGTCCGACCGCGAAGATGGTGTTGTACTCCAGGGAGCCGTGTGGGGTTTCCCCGAGCGCAAGCTGGACGATGAAGGCCGTCATCGCCTGGATGCTCTCGATGGGATTGAATGTCAGACGCGGCGTTGCGCCCGCGGCGAGGGTTACCAGCATCGTTTCGCCGATGGCGCGTGAGAATGCCAGGATGAACGAGGCGATGATGCCGGAGAACGCGGCAGGCACGACTATCCGGAGTGAGACCTCCAGCCTCGTTCCGCCAAGGGCGTACGCGGCGGCGCGGAGTGACCGGGGTACCGCAACCATCGCGTCCTCGCTGAGCGACGAGACCATAGGAATGATCATCAGTCCCATCACCAGACCTGCGCTCAGCGCGTTGAACACGAGCAGGTCTTCCTGGAAGACGCGGACCGGGATGCTCTGGAGCAGGGGGGTGACGAACGTGAGAGCGAAGTAGCCGTAGACGACGGTTGGGATGCCCGCCAGGACCTCCAGGACCGGCTTGATGCTGCGGCGGACCTTGTCCGGCGCGTACTCCGAGAGGTAAATGGCTATGGCCAGCCCAGCAGGCACCGCAACCGCAGCTGCTATGGAGGCGAAGAGGAGAGTTCCACTCACCAGTGGCAGCACGCCGTAATGCCGGTTCCCCTCCGCGTCCTTGAGGATGGGGGACCAATTGGTGCCGAAGAGGAATTCCCAGAAGGGGATCTGACCGAAGAAGCCGAGCGACTGGCTCAGCA
>DAOUHT010000100.1:0-1932 GCA_034428375.1 Dehalococcoidia bacterium
CAACATCGCCGGAGCGAAGACCGCCTCCGAGCAGTCGATGATGCTCGGGAACGACCACGTCCTCAGCCTTGGCACCGTGGCCATTCCGCAGTTCGACTACGTCGCGCTCGGCAACATCCACAAGCACCAGGTGCTCACCGAGCATCCGCCGGTCGTCTACGCGGGCAGCATCGAGCGCGTCGACTTCAGCGAGGAGCGCGAGGACAAGGGATTCGTCGTCGCCGAGATAGACCCCGCCAGGCCCCGGGGCGAGCGCCTCATCGGCTACGAGTTCGTGCCGACCCCTGCCCGCCCCATGCTCACGATACGCGTCCCCACGGGTCCGATGGAGAACCCCACCGAGGCGGCGGTGCAGGCCATCGCCGTGCACCCGGAGGAGGAACTTGCGCGCTCCATCGTCCGCCTGCGCATCGACATGCGCGCAGAGCAGGAGCCCGCGTTCCGCGAGGCCGACGTGCGCGCGGCCCTCGCCTCCGCGTTCTACGTCGCAGGCATCGAGCGCCGCGTCGAGCGTGAGCGCCGCACACGCCTCCCCTGGGAAGACGCCGAGCGCATCGAGCCCCTCGACGCCCTGCGCCGCTACTTCCAGTCCAAAGGCACCGCAGACGACCGCGAACAGACGCTGCTCCGGTACGCGGAGGACCTGCTGCAGGAAGCGCTGGCCGAGCGGGACGAGTAGCCGTGACCGCAGCGGTGCGCGTCAGGACGTTCGAGATGCGCGACTACGAGCGGGTCGTGGCCCTTTGGCGCGCCGCCGGACTCTCGCTCAGTCTGTCCGACGACGTGCCCGGCATCGAACACCGGCTGCAGCGCGACCCGGATTTGTTCGTCGTAGCCGAGTCCGACGGACGGGTCGTCGGTGCCGTCATGGGCTGCTACGACGGGCGGCGCGGGTGGGTGAACCACCTGGCGGTCGCGCCCGGCCAACAGCGGAACGGCATCGGCACCATGCTCATGGTGGAGCTCGAAACCCGCTTCCAGGCGGTCGGGTGCGTGAAGGTCAACCTGCTCATCGCGCCCGAAAACGGCGGCGTGCAGCGCTTCTACGACGGCATCGGCTACACCCGCGACGACCTCATCTTCATGGAGAAGGTGCTCGTCCCAGAAGAGTGAGAGCTGCCTTGCACAGGACGCGGACAAGTTCGTCTTGCGCCCACCCACGCACGGTGTGGGATAATCGCGGGCGAAGCCCCGCTTCACTGGAGGGCAGGTCGATGCTGACCGACTACATCAGGGCAGGCATGCGTAAAGCGCACTACGAAGTGCTGGATGATGACGGCACGTTCCTCGGAACGATTCCCGGTGTCCAGGGCGTATGGGCGAACGAGGATACCCTTGAGGCCTGTCGCGAGGAGTTGCGCAGTGTGTTCGAGGACTGGATCCTCTTCTCGCTGCAAGTTGGAGCAGAACTGCCCCTCATAGACGGCATGGACCTGAATATGGCGAAGACCGCCTGATGCCTCCGTTCGGGCCTATATCCCGGCGAAACTTGATTGCTGCCCTGCGAAAGCAAGGATTCTCTGGTCCTCACCAGCGTGGTCGCCACGGGTTCATGCTGAAGAACGGCCTTCGTATCACTATTCCCAACCCACATAGGCGTGAGATTGGTTTGCGTCTGCTATCTACAATCCTGCGGCAGGCAGAGATCAGCAGACCGAACTGGGAAGCGCTCTGACTGGAGCCCTGTCGTTGACACATCCTCTGCCGAGTGCTACACCCCACCCCGAACGAACCCGAAGGAGAAACACAACATGACAACCAAACGAACACTTGGTGTGGCGATGGCAGGCATCGGCGTGGGCGGCACGGAGATGCTTCCCGCCTTCGAGCAGATGGAGGAGATCGACCTCATCGCCGGAGCGGACATCAACCCCCTCACCAGGGAGCGCTTCCAGGCCCGCTACGAGGCGAAGGCCTACGAGAGCATCGAAG
>DAOUHT010000101.1:0-1606 GCA_034428375.1 Dehalococcoidia bacterium
CTTCCGATCTACCTCTCCTACGGGATCCCCGAGGAGCACGGCCTGCGCTGCATGTACCACGGCTGGATGATGGACGAGACCGGGCAGTGCATCGAGCAGCCGTTCGAGGAGACCGTCCACCCGGACGGACGCTTCAAGGAGAAGGTGAAGATCGCGGGCTACCCGGTCGAGGTCGCCGGTGGACTCGTGTTCGCCTACATGGGCCCGCAGCCCATCCCGTTCCTCCCACTCTGGGAGCCGCTGGTGTGGGACAACGCCGTGCGCGACATCGCCATCTCCCACCTGCCGTGCAACTGGCTGCAGTGCCAGGAGAACTCGCTCGACCCGGTACACGTCGAGTGGGCGCACTCCTACTGGGGGCAATACGTGCAGCAGGGCCCCGGCTTCAAGGGCGCGCTGCTCGACCTGCCGACGCACCAGAAGATCGGCTTCGACATCTTCGAGCACGGCGTCGTCAAGCGCCGCGTGTTCAAGGGCTACACCGAGGAGGACGACGACTGGAAGCACGGCCACCCCGTGTTCGTGCCGAACATCCTGCTCGTCGGCTCCGAGGTCTCGGTGACGATGCAGTTCCGCGTCCCGATCGACGACGAGAACACGCTGCACGTCTCGCTCTACACGTGGAGGGGCGCTCCCGGTCAGCCTGTGCCGAAGCAGGGGTCCGTTCCCTACCGCGAGGTGCCGCTGCTGGACGAGAACGGTCGCTGGATCGTGGACGTGGTGTTCAACCAGGACTACACGATGTGGGTGACGCAGGGGCCCATCGCCAAGCGGAACCTGGAACACCTCGGCGAGTCCGACCGCGGCCTCATCCTCTACCGCAAGCTGCTCCGCGAGCAGATGGACATCGTCGCTGACGGCGGCGACCCGATGAACGTCTTCCGCACGCCCCCACCTGAGGGCGGCATCGTCGCTCCGCTGGAACAGGTGAAGTTCGGCATGAAGCGCGCCAGGAAGTACATCCCCGGCGAGGCCGGGTTCTCCCGCGACGGCGACCTCATCAACCAGGTGCTCCAGACGTGGGAGGACCTGCCTGACCGCGCCCCCGCGGAGTCGGAGGACGAACTCAAGGCGCGTGCCGCCGGAGGGAAGGCCGGAGCTGTGGAAGGCATCAAGAACAACTGGCCGCTCTAGCCAGCAGGCATTGCAACGACCGACGAGAGAGGCGTCCTGCGGGGCGCCTCTCTTCGTATGACCCCGCTTGCGCCATGCGGTACAATCCCGCCAGCGAACGATCAGGCAAGGAGGCCACGCGATGCTGAGCGTACAGGAGAACGAGCAACTGACGCAGGTCGGCCCCGGAACGCCCATGGGCGAGCTCATGCGCCGGTACTGGCACCCCATCGCGGCCGCCGCCGAGCTCGACGACCGCCCCACGAAGGCGGTGCGTATCCTCGGCGAGGACCTCGTCCTCTACAAGGACAAGTCCGGCACCCTCGGACTCATCGAACGCTTCTGCCCCCATCGCAGGGTGGACCTCTCCTACGGCATACCGGAGGAGCACGGCCTGCGCTGCATGTACCACGGCTGGATGATGGACGAGACCGGCCAGTGCATCGAACAGCCCTTCGAGGAGACCGTCCACCCGGACGGGCGCTTCAAGGAA
>DAOUHT010000102.1:0-17010 GCA_034428375.1 Dehalococcoidia bacterium
GCGAACACCCAGTGCCAGTCGTCCAGCGTGTACTTGTTGTGGATGCGGAACTGCTCCAGCGCCCGCTCGTAGCGCGTCTCCTCCGGCTCGCCCGGCTCGATGAGCCTGCGCTCGACGTACTCCCGCATCGGCTGCCGGAACCAATCGAACAGCAGCATCCGGCCATCCGGCTTCAGCACCCGCGCGGCCTGCTCCCGCAGGAACGCGAAGGGGTCGTCGAACCCGTGCAGCACCGCCGCCATCGTGAGCAGGTCAACCGATCCGTCGTCGTACGGCAGCGGCGCGCCTTCCACGTTCGCCAGCACAAGCGTCGGCACCGGCCCGGCGTAGTAGATGGCGCGTGCGTTCTCGACCATCGCCTCGTTCGCGTCGACGCCGTGGAGCGTCGCGTACGGCAGGCGCTCGGAGAGGTCGCGCAGAAACAGGCCGGGCCCCGGCCCCACGTCAACGATGACCGGGGCGGGCGACAGCACCGGCGCAACCCGCTCGTCCCAGAACCGCCAGAAGGCATCGTTGAAGCGCAGAGTGTACCGCTCCAGTTGACGCCGCAGGGCGCGCTCGTCCGCTGCGTCATCGCGGCACCCCCGCTAGGGCCACGTGGCTGGTGCGCGGATGTGCCTCGCCCACGAGGTCGAAGCCGCCTTCCGCCAGCAGCCACCGCCACTCGTCCAGCGTGAAGCGATTGTGGTACGGCTGCAGGCTCATCATCGCCGCAGGGTCGTTGCCGAGCCCGCCCCGACCCTCAATGTAGGCCGGGAGCGTCTGCCGCTTCCAGTCGAACAGCAGGTAGACCCCACCCGGACGGAGCATCCGGCGCACCTCCGCCAACAGCACGAAGGGGTTGTCGAGGAAGCAGGCCACGTTCGCAGCGATGCAGAGGTCGAGCGACGCGTCCTCCACCGGATACGGCGCGTGATTGAGATCGTGCAGGGTGAACGACGGCGCAGCGGCGGCGTAGTCGAGCCCCTTGGCGTTGGAGAGCATCGCCTTGGACACGTCCACGCCGCGCAGCGTAGCGTCCGGCAACCGCGACGACAGCTCCTGCAGGAGCAGTCCTGCTCCGCAGCCGAGGTCGGCGATGGCGGGAGCGTCGCCGGTGTGCGGACGCACCTGGGACTCGAAGAACTCCCAGAACGCGAGCGGGTAGCGGCGTCCGAAGTCCGACGACATCCGTTCCACCATCGCGCTCTGGTTCCAGCGGGAATCGGTGGTCATGCGCCGGCTAGCCCTCCATGTTGACGGTGACGCCCTGCTCCTTGAAGACGTCGCTGCCGGCCTGCATGGCGTTGAACGCGGCGGGCAGCCCTGCGTACGGGATCGCCTGCAGGAACACTTCCGCAATCTCCTCCGGCGTGATGCCGAGGTGCAGCGCGTAGCGGGTGTAGGCGCCAACCTGCGGCGTCCGCCCCAGCGCCGTCATCATGCCGAGCACGATCATGCAGCGCGTCCTGAGGTCGATGCGCTCGCGCGACCATACCTCGCCGAAGTTGAAGCCGATGACGAAGTCCTCCAGCCCCGGGACCATGTCGAGCCCGGCGGCGTTGCCGGTGCTGCGCGAGCCTTCCGAGCCGCTGATCGCCTTTCGTACTGCGCGTCCCCGCGCCTTGCTCTCCTCCGCCTGGTGCAGCGTCATGAGCATTCCTCCTGTAGTGAACGTGTGCCGTGCAATGCCGGCGGGCGCGATGCTACACGAGAAGGCGCGCCTTCGGCGCGTCAGGAGAGCGAGAACGTGGAGCCGTTCGGTCCGCGCGTGACCTCGATGCGGACCGGGAACGCTTCCTTGATGTCGTCCATGTGCGTGATGACGAGGATGCGCTCGAACCGGTCCTCGATCGCCTGTATGACTTCCAGGATGCGGTCGCGCCCCTCGGCGTCCTGCGTGCCGAAACCCTCGTCGATGAAGAGCGTGGGCAGCGGCGCGCCAGCGCGCCACGCGAGCACTTTGCTGAGCGCGATACGCACGGCGAAGTCGATGCGGAAGCGTTCGCCGCCGCTGAACATCTCGTAGGCACGGGAGCCGAGCTCGTCCGCGATGACGATCTCCAGTGTCTCGACCGCGTCTCCGCCGCTCCTGCGCTCCTTCTGCGTCTCCAGCTTCAGCGTCATCCGGCCGTCGGTCATGCGGCGCAGCAGGTCGTTGGCCTCGTCCTCCATGCGGGGGATGGCGGCTTCCATCAGCAGCGCCTGCACGCCGCCCTTCCCGAACGCGAGCGCCAGCTCGGTGTAGGCGCTCGCTTCGCCGGTGAGCGTGCTCCGCAGGGCCTCGGCCTGCGCCAGGTCCGCGGCGGCCTGCGCTATCTGCTGCACTTCGTTCTCCAAGGAGCCCTTGCGGGCCTGCAGGTTGTCGCGCGTCGCGGACGCGGTCCGCAGTTGCTCTTCGACCTGCCCGCGCTGGGCTGTCCACGACGGCAGCTCGGCCAGCTCCTCGGCTATCGCCGCGCCCGCCTGCTCGGCGCGGGCGGCGTCGTTTGCCGCCTCCGACGCCCGGACGCGTGCGCGTTCGAGGGCCGCTGCGTCTTCGTCCATACGCTCGCGCGCCATCGCGAGCGACTGCCGTTCCTCCTCCCAGTGCGCCAACTCCCGCACCTGCGCTTCGGCCGCATCGAGCGCCGCAGGGTCAAAGGAGAGCGCGGCCAGTTGCTCCCGCAACCCGCGCGCCGCCGCCTGCTCGTCCTGCGCGTACGCCCCGTTGGCGAGCGCGGCCTCGTTCTGCTGGAGCAGGGGCATGGCCTGCTTCAATTGCTCCACAGCCCGCTCCGCCTCCTCCCGTCGCACGGTCAGGCGGCTCTGCTCATCAGCGATACGCTGCTGCTCGGCGGCGAGTTCGCTCTGCGCACGCTCCGCGCCTGTTGCGGCCTCGGTGGCCTGGTGCTCCAGTTGCTCTGCGCGTTGTTTCTGCTCTTTGTGACGCTGAAGCAACCCCTCTATCTCGCTCTCGTAGGACGCGCGTATCTGCGCGATGCCGTCCGGCCCGAGCTGGCTGCTGCAGAGCGGGCACGTCGCCGCGTCCACATGGTCGTGGCCGAGCAAGTTGAGCTTGCCCCTCAAGTCTCTGCCGTTCTTCTCGATCTGCTCGTTGTCCCGCCGGAGCGTTTGCACTTCCAGCGTGAGCTGCCGCCGGGATTCCTCTGCGCTCGCCGCCTCGGTCCGGCGACTCTCCATCGCCGCGTGACGCTCGGCCAGTTCGTCCTGTGCACGCTGGAGCGACGGAAGCGACTCCGCTCTCGGCGTGAGTTGGGTGTCGACGTGCTGCCGCTGCGCCTGGGTGTCGCTCTCCAGCCGGGCGCGGGCCTGCCCTATCGCGTTCTCCAGCGGCGCGAGTTGCGTCTGCAGAGCAAGCGCCTGCTGCGCCGCGTTCGTGAGCGACCTCGCCCGCTCTTGCGCCTGCTGCAATGCGGCGACTCCCTGCCCGATCTCATCGGCGCGCTCGATGGTGCGCTGCCAGCCGACGAGACGCTGGTTGAGGCTCGCCGCCTCTGCCTCTTCCTCGGTCTGTCGCTGGCGCGCGCGTTGCGCCGCAACGTTCTGTTCGTCACGCTCCGCCTGCCGGCGTTCCAGGTGCGCGACCTTGTCGCGGAGGAGTTGCAGCCGCTCCGCGAGGCCGTTGACGGACGTCACCGCCTCGGCGAGTTCACGTTCGGCCTCGGCCAGCGCCGTACGCGTCTCATCGGCTTGCGCCGCGCGCTCGCGCAGGCGGTCGACGTTGAGCGCGTTGGCGTCGAGCTTCGCCCGCGCGTCGCGTCCGCGCAGGCGGGCGCGCTCAGCGAGTTCGTCGTAGCGTCCGAGGCCGAGTACTTTGGCGAGCACCTCCTTGCGTGCGCCGGGGGTGGCCATCGTGAACTCGTCGGCGCGGCCCTGGACGAGGAACGCGCTGTTGACGAACGTCCCGTAATCCATGTTGATGATGCGTTCGATCTGTGCCTCCGTTGTCCTGATGGTGTCGCCGGTGATGGGGCGGAATTCCCCGTCGGCAGTCTGTACCGCGAGTTCCAGCGAACTCTGCGGATTGCGCCGTGCCTGGGAGTAGCGACGGGAAACGCGGTAGCGCTCGCTGCCGACGTCGAACACCAGCTCGACCTGCATCTCGGTCTGTCCGTGGTGGAGAAGCTGCTCGTGCCGTTGCCCCCGCGCCTTGCCCCAGAGCGCCCACGTGACGGCGTCCAGCAGCGCAGACTTGCCGTTGCCGTTCGGCCCGCAGAGGCACGCGACGCGGATGCCCTCCAAGTGGAGCGTGGGCGCGGCGTCGCGGTAGGAGAGGAAGTTGGAGAGTGAGAGGCTTATCGGGAGCAAAGCAGCCTCACTGGCGGGAGTGGCAGGATTCTATCAGCGCGCCACTCGGCTCTCTCCCCTGCCGTGTCCTCATTTCGTGGTTCGACGGGCTGCCACGCCATCTCTCGCCAAGGCTGCGCCCCGCACTGGCTCTGGGCGGGGAGAGGATTGTCCGCGCCTCGTCGCTCTAGCCGCTCCTCTTGCCTGTCAAGGGACGTCAAATCTCATCGGGGACAACACGCCCGATATGATCGAAGCGTGGCACGGGGATGGGCCGGTAGACATCCATCACTTCATCAGGGAGCTCAAAGCGACCGGTCAGTGCATCTATTGCGGACTGTGCGATGAGTGAAGCGCATGCCAACACAGATGTGGGTGGGGCGTTGTTCACAGGTGCTGAGCAACCAAACTGAGAGGTAGCGAATTCCTCCCGCATGTCGCCTACAGGTATTGGGGGGTATCGCGTCAGATCGCCGCGTCGGTGGATCGGTGTATCGCTCGGCAAGGCTTGCCGTTGTACCCGGCCGATGCGGCCGCCTCTGTATAGTGCTCCCGAAATCAACGGTGTTCCTGTGCCCTCGAGCAGCATAGCTAACGAGAGCACCAAGGCTTCGTTGCCCGTGGTGTCGATGACGATGTCAGCACTGCCTACGCGTTCACGCATCTGGCTCGGGGTGCGGGGGTGCTCCGTGAAGCCCGTGACCTCCATCCATGGAGCGTGATTCGTGATGGCGGACTTGACCGCATGCACCTTGGGAACTCCCACAAGGATATGGCCTGCCACGTGCCGCACTACGTTGCCCGGCAGCAGCACGTCAGGGTCGACGATATCCAAGAAGCCCACACCGCTCTCCGCGAGCAGCGTCGCAGTGTGCCCACCCAAGGCTCCGGCTCCGAACAGGGCGACCTTGCGGGCACGCAACGTCGGAGCGTCGGGCCCCGCGCGCAGGATAAGGCTCTCTTCGTCGTTGGGCCCTGCCTGCACGGCAATCGCATCCATCTCGTCTCCCGTTCCCTTGCATATCATCACCAACAGGTCGGTCCGGGCGTAGCGTTCCCAGCAAAAGAGGATGAAGTCCACTCCCCCGCTGGGGAGGAGTGGTTCAGGCCTTCTCCGTTCGCCCAGCACCTTCTTCAGATTCCTCGCCTGCGGTCTCGATAGGTGGGGCGGGACCTCGGAGAAGCGCCGCGGCGGTGGCGTGCTCAGTTCTCCTACGTGAAACCACAGCCCGCGCAACTGGTTAGCCCAACTTCTTCGTCCGGGCGATATGTCAACGCGCAATGGACTCGGGTTGACCACCGCATGGCAATCGCCCCAGCCGCCAGTGCTGATGCCGAGCTGTGGCAGGTTGAAGGTCGCCACGGAACCGTCGCTAGGCGAAAAGTTCAAGAAGGCATCCTGCGCGAGTTGGTCGGCCTCCCAGCCGTGCTCTGCGTTCCCGCACCACTCCTCAATCCTGGAGAACAGGCCCTCAACCGTCGTCCACCTGCGGCTGAAATCCCCCTCGCGCCACATGCACACAAAACCGCCAGGGGTTGAATGGTTGGTATTTAGACCTTGGACAAATAGCGCGGGCGGCTGGAACGGCCATCCCGGCGCGATAACGATGTCCATAGTTTCGGCATCGGTGAGCGTCTTGAAGGCGGGGTGAATCTCTCC
This sequence comes from Dehalococcoidia bacterium, assembly GCA_034428375.1. Taxonomy (GTDB): domain Bacteria; phylum Chloroflexota; class Dehalococcoidia; order Lucifugimonadales; family Australimonadaceae; genus Bin16. Next base: position 5,930 of record DAOUHT010000102.1, read on the forward strand.
GGTCCATCGGGGCGGGTCGGTTTCGGCGACGCACTCAAACCCAGCGGCCACGAGTTCCGCGCTGAACCGCACGAGCGACTCAAGGTGGAAGTGCTCCTCCATAGTCATGCCTATCCGAACCTGTGTGCTTCTCTCGGCCGCTGGGCCACCGGTATTGCTCCAGTTGCACTCCCACCTGCACGGGTCGACGGCCCGCTAGGCGCGCGGACCGTACCACCTCCGTGGCGGGTGTTCGCGCTGCCGCTGCCGTAAAATCGGTTACCGAACCCATCTCCAAACAGCCCTTGATGAACCTTGATGGTTTCCTCGCGGGACGATTCTCGATCTGCTCGTTGTACGGTTTGGGCGTGGGAGTGGACTCTGTTGCTGAAGTTGGCGTATTTGGCTTGGTCCCAGTGCCGGTTGAATGTCTCCGTCGACAGCACGGGGTTCTTAATCGAGGGCATGTTCGGATGCTGCTGGAGGTAGTCATCCATCCTAGACAAAACGGTGGCCAAGGTGTCGGCCACCGTGCTGACACCTTCGGTTCCCTCGTCGGACGGGTAGATGGCATTGCCAGCGAGGGTGGTCAGTAATATCGACTTGACGGTGTAGTTGTTCTTGTGGTCACGGAGGTACTTGAGCAATCTGACCACCCGCTTCAGGTTGCCCCCTGTGATGCGGTTCTTCTCGTTGAACCAGTCCCTGTATCCAGTTCCGTCAGTTTCCTCGAACTCATTGGTGGTGTTGTTACACACGTGGTGCTTGCCGCCAAGGGTGACGCGGGGGACCACATCGAGGTGGAATTCATCAACGTAGTCCACGGTGACACAGCGGGTCTTGCGCCGGACTTTGTCGGCGTAGGTCTCGTTCTTGCGGAGCGTGTCGTAGACGGCATCAAGGTAGTCCTTGGGCCGCCAAGACGGGTTGGGGTTCATCACGACCTGGATGTCGGCATCGTATTCGTCGTTGTCGTCGACCGGCTTGATGAGCGTCCCGAGTGCGTAGGAACCCTGTGGCTCCATTTTCTGATAGCCGGGCAGACGGTCCTTGAGGTAGGCACCTACCGCTCCGACGGCGGTCTCCAATCGGTCAAGCCGAGTCCGGTTGAGATTGACCTCGTCTCTGAGGAAGTCCTGGAACTCTTGGTTGTTCTTGGTCATCGTACCCTCCTATGGCTTAAGGTCTTGTGCTGCATGGCCCTGCGGTGAGGGCGAGCGAGAGGACATGGCCAGGTTCACCGTCACGTCCTCCTCAGGTTCTTCAGGATGGCCTGGCTATGGTAGGCGAAGTCCCTTGCTGCTAGGGCACTGAGGTTGTCGAGATGCTCGGTGTCGTCCAAGTCCCACGCCTCAATCTCAGGGTCCAGTCTCAGGTATCTGTCCGCCAAAAGCAGTTGCGCCATATTCGCTGACGCCTGCGATTGCAATCCAAGCACGTAGGCAACCAGCTTGCGGTGTCTCCAGCCGGTGATGAGTCCCCAACGCCTGTTCTTGCCATAGAGGTTCACCGAGTGACCGGTACCGATGGAAAGAATGTGCACCTGCTCAATGCGCTGCCCGAACCTAGAGACTGCTTCGGTGAGGGCTATCATGGACGGATTGTTCGCCCACAGGCCACCGTCGGCCAGGAGAAGGTCACCGAGTGGCACGGGGTCGAAGTATGTGGGGGCGGCGCAGGACGCGACGATGGCGTCGCCCAGTATGACGTCCGCGTCCCTAGCGTAAGGCTCTCCGAGGTCCTTCAGGTAGCGGGACTTGAAGACGTGCACGCCACCAGTAGAGATATCGGAGCTCGTAATCATCAGCGGGGTGGTGATTTCCCCCAGCGTCATGCGCGAGACGTAGTTCCGGGCCACTTGTTCGAGAGGGCGCAGCGGATACTTGCTTCTGATGTGGAAAGAGCCCAACCGTCTCTTTCGAAAGATGCGGGCTGCCTCGGAGTTGAAGAGGCCGACGACCTCGGTCATGGGGATGCCCACCGCAGCTGCGCCTGCGATGATCGACCCGGTGCTGGTACCTGCGATGAGGTCGAAATTCTCCTTCACGGGAGCGCCGAGGGCCTGCTCAACGCACGCGAGTACCTGAGCCGAGTAGATTCCCCTCGCTCCACCACCGTCGAGGGCCAGGATATGGAATGTACTATCCGGGGTCATGGCGACCGCTCCCGTAGATGCGTTAGGGGTAGGTATCCGCTCCCACCGATGCCTTGACAGGCTCCCAGACGACGCCTAGTATCACTTGCAAGACAGCGTTTCACAGATGCCAGCGCCCACTCTACCGGCGAAGCGTTTCATTGTCAAGACATGGTTTCAAAGTCATAACAGGAGGTGTGCGTGGCTAAGATCACTCTCCAGAACTTAGGAACCATTGTCCGTGAGAAGAGAGGAACCCAGGGGCTCAGAGCCGTAGCAGCCGATATTGGTACCAGCGCACCAACCCTGTCTAGGATTGAGGCTGGAAAGATGCCGGACATCCAGACCTTCGGAAAGTTGTGTCGTTGGCTTGAAGTAGACCCTGGTGCTCTCCTAGGAGTCTCCGCACATATTCCAGATACCTCGGATCAAGGCATGGTCGTGGCGCACCTCAAGGCGAATCGCGAGATTACCCCTGCAACCGCATCGGCCTTGGCTCACGCAATCATCAAGGCTCAGTTGATGCTTGCGGATCAGCCGGGGGATGGGGGCAGACATGGAGCGGGGCTTTAAGGCTCGCTGCGAGGTGATGGCGCATTCATTGCGTCTCGGACTCCACTTAGAACCTACCGATCCACTCAGCCCAGACGAGCTTGCCTCCTATCTGGACGTTTCCATCTGGCCTGTCACAGAGCTTGGCCTGCCGAAAGAAGACATCCGTCAACTCGTGTATGAAGACCCCGATGCTTGGTCCGCCATCACTGTTTCTGCATCCGGCCAGGAGACAATAATTATCAACCCGAATCACCGTGGTGGCCGGTACTCAAGCGATGTGATGCACGAACTTGCTCACTTGCTACTGGGCCATCAACCCAGCACAGTGTTTTTTGCTGGGAGCGAGGAGTTAGCATTGCGAGGGTATGACACCGTTGCCGAAGAGGAGGCAAACTGGCTTTCGGGAGCGCTACTGCTGCCTAGAGAAGCGCTCGTGGCTACTCAACGGCAGCGGGCCTCAGACCAAGTTGTCTGTGAGCGCTATGGTGTGAGCAGGCAGATGCTGGTATTTCGCAAGAGAGTTACCGCGGTTGACCGTCAGTTTGGAAAGAAACGCTCACAGGCGGCTGGCACCGGTAGGTGAGGTGGCCTCTATTCCTATTCGAGGATCATAGGGGAATCACCCACTGGAAGTTCGCAGTACGGCACCTTAGCCTTACCTTGAACGGCTACGGACGCCAGCCCGCTTCCCGCGCGAGGCGCTCCAGCTCGCCGGGCTCGTCGATGACGGCGACACGGCTGAGGAACTCGGCGAGGTCCGCCGAATCGGCGCGTATCGTGCGCAACTGCGGCTCGATGGGGCTGATCGACGCGGGGCCGTCCGCGTACGTGCCGTGGAACGCGAACCACGCCGTGTTGAGTTTGCGGATGTTGTGCCCCTGTTCCACGAACTCGAGACGCCGCCCTTCCAGGTAGGCCTCCGCCTCCTCAACCTTCCCCTCCTCCAGCAGCTCTTCCAGCCGCGCACGTGTCTCGCGCATCTCATACCGGAAGTCGAATACGCCGGGCTCCGGCGTGGGTCGCGGTTCTCCGGCCCTGGGCGGTTGCCACGGCTCGCGCGTCACCACCTCGCCGGTAAGCAGTTCGAGTGCTCGATCGCTCAACTCCTCGGCGGCGATGTTGGCAACGGTCTCGTTCACGCTCGTGAGTTCGCCGCCCGCGAACCATGCGCGTCCCAGCGGATGGAAGATGAGCCAGTGGTGCACCCACTCATGGCTCGCAACCGACAGCGCCCCGCGAAGCGACGTGTCCGGCGTTACCTGCGCGGGATACGTCGCCACCCCGCCGATGCGGGCGACGATCGCGGAGATGTTGTCGTCGAGCGATTCCACCTTCCGTTCCAACTCATCCTGCTGCGGGAGGCTGATGTCAGAAGTCAGCAGGCGGTCGTCCAGCCGGACGATGGCGTCCCGCGGCGAGCGCACCAGCACGTGGCCGCCCTCCTGGAACGCGAAGTCCACCGGAGGCCAGCGCACCGGACCGAAGCGCGCGATGACGCCCAGGTCGTCGGCGCTCTGCGATATCGCGCCCTCCAGCGTCTCTTCCACCAACGGCGACAGTTCCGCGCGGCGGCGCTCCAGGCGTTCCCGCTCTCCTTCCAACGCCGCGACCTCAGCATCCGATGCCCCCTCTGCGAGGGCGCGCTCTATCTCCCGCCGCATGGCATTCAATTCCCCGCCCACGCGGAAGAACTCCTGTGTGCGCTCCAGCCGCTCCTCCGCGTCAGGCTTGCCGAAGACCCCCACGGCCAAGTTGAACCACTTGTCCGGGAAGTGGGTTATCTCCCAGCGCACGATGTCCTGCTCGTACGGAGCGGAGGCGCGGTGCAGCTGTCCGATGGAATCGCCGCGCCCTACGCCCGCAGCGATCAGGAGCATGGCCGCCAGTGTCCACAGGCCGAGCGTAAAGTTGCCCGTCAGCGCGCGCATGGGGCTCCCTTATCTGCGCCTTGCGGTTCCTGTGTTGCTCTGCCGCTTGTGCGTTGCACGTTCATGGCCGGATAACTATTATGCGCTGCACAACCCACTCCGGCGTTAAGGGGAGGCGCCTATCGTGGACCAATTCACGACGCAGCAGATCCGCAACGTAGTACTCCTGGCGCACTCAGGCGCAGGCAAGACGTCGCTCGCAGAAGCGATGCTCCACGCGACCCAGGCCATCAACCGCCCGGGGCGTGTCGAGGACGGCAACACAGCCTCCGACTTCGAGCCCGAAGAGCATCGCAGGCAGACCAGCCTGCAGCTCGCGGTGCTCCCGTGCGTCTGGAAGGGAGTGAAGATCAACGTGATCGACACCCCCGGCTACGCGGACTTCCTTGGCGAGACCGTCTCCGCGCTGCGCGCCGCCGATGCCGCGGTGATCGTCCTCTCCGCCCCCAGTGGCGTGGAAGTCGGCGCGGAGATCGCGTGGCAGCGCGTCCGCGATCTGGGCATCCCCACCATCGTCTTCGTCAACAAGATGGACCGCGAGCATGCCGACTACGAGGCCACGATGGCCCAGGTCCGCTCGCAGTTCGGGAGCCGGTGCGCGCCCATAAACCTCCCTATCGGCGCGGAATCCTCGTTCACCGGCGTCGCCAGTTGCGTCGCGGGCAACGCGCCCGCCGGGATGGAAGACGCCATCGCAACGGCGAAGGACCAGCTCGGGGAGGCGGTAGCCGAGACCGACGACGACCTCACGATGAAGTTCCTGGACGAAGGCTCGCTGAGCGACGAGGAGATCGCCCAGGGTCTGAGCAACGGCGTCCGGACAGGGCAGACCGTCCCCGTCCTCGCAGGTTCTTCAGTCACGGAGCTTGGCATCGGGGAGCTGATGGACGCCATCGTGAGCTACATCCCATCCCCCGCCGACGTCCCAGCCGTGAAGGCCACGAAGGGCGGCGCAGACGTGGAGCTGACCGCCGACGCGAACGGCCCGCTGGCAGCCTTCATCTTCAAGACGACCGCCGACCCGTTCGTCGGCAAGCTCTCATTCTTCCGCGTGATGAGCGGGACGCTCTCCGCGAACAGCGAGGCGTTCGACAGCGGATCGGGCGACACCGAGCGCATCGGGCAGGTGTTCGTTCCCTTAGGCAAGAAGCAGGAGAGCGTGCCTAGCCTCGCCGCAGGCGACATCGGCAGCGTCTCGAAACTGGCGCATGCCGTTACCGGAGACACGCTTACTTCCAAGGCGGACCCAGTAATCCTGCCCCGCGTGGAATACCCGGAGCCGGTCTACCACATCGCCGTGCACCCCAAGAGCAAGGCGGACCTGGAAAAGCTCTCCTCCTCGCTTGCGCGGCTCACGGAGGAAGACCCCTCGCTGGTCCTCCACCGCGACCAGGCAACCGCCGAACTGGTCATCGCAGGCCAGGGCAACACCCACGTGGAAGTGATGGCCGAGCGCGCGAAGCGGAAGTTCGGCGTTGAGCTTGAGCTCGCCCCGCCGCGGGTGGCGTACCGCGAGACCATCTCCCGGACCACGAAAGTCGAATACAAGCACAAGAAGCAGACCGGCGGCCACGGCCAGTACGGGCACGTGCTGCTCCGGCTGGAGCCCCGTGGCAGGGGCGAAGGCTTCGAGTTCGCCTCGGAGGTCGTGGGCGGGAACGTGCCGCGCGAGTACATCCCCGCCGTTGAGAAGGGCATACACAAGACGATGGATGAAGGCGCGCTCGCGGGCTTCCCCATCGTGGACGTGAGAGTCGTCCTCACGGACGGGAGTTCGCACTCCGTGGACTCGTCCGGGCAGAGTTTCGAGATAGCCGGCAGCATGGCGATGAAGAAGGGGGTCGTGGAAGCCTCTCCCACGTTGCTCGAGCCGGTGATGCGTATGGCCATCGTGACGCCGGAGCAGTTCGCCGGCGCGGTGGTCAGTGACCTGAATACACGGCGCGCGCACATATCGGGCATGACACCGGTTGGCGGCGTCGCACACATCGAGGCCGAAGTGCCTCAATCGGAGGCGCAGCAGTACTCCACCCACCTGCGCGCGCTCACTCAGGGACGCGGAACACTCTCCATGCAGTTCGACCATTACGGCGAGGTTCCTGCGCACCTGACTCCGAAGATAGTGGAGGAGTCGCACGAGCTGACCAGGGCGTAACCGCGCCACTGGCTAGTCTCTCACGCGCCCTCGCGAGCAAGAGGGCGCCGCCTTCCGTCATTCCCCCGGCGGACAGGGCATCAGTACAACTGTTGGAGGAGCATGTCTATGCAGGGAGTGATTCTCGCTGCCGGCGATGGCGGCAGACTCCGGCCGTTCACGTACCGAACGCCGAAGCCGCTCATACAGTTGAGAGACCGTCCGCTCATCTGGTACCCGCTCTCCGCGATGGCCGAGGCGGGCATCAGGGAGGTCGGTGTCGTCGTCGGCTATCACGCAGAGCAGATCATGGAAGGACTTGTCGATTGGGCGCCGGACGGGGTGCGGCTGGAGTTCATCCACAACCCTGAGTTCGAGGGCGGCAACGCGGTGTCTGTCCGCGCCGCGCGGGACTTCGCGGGAGGCGGGCCGTTCATGCTCGCGATGAGCGACCACATCATCGAGCCGGGCGTTGCCGTCCGGCTGACGGGAGAGTGCGAGCACCCGGCGATGCTGGGCGTTGACTCGGCTGCGTCCATGGAGAGCCAGTTGAGCGACGCCACGAAGGTGCTGGTGGACGGCGACGGCTTCCTCCGGCGCATCGGCAAGGGGCTGCGGCGCTGGAACGCCGTGGACATCGGCGTCTTCGTATTCCAGCCGTCCATCTTCGCCACGCTCGACTACCTCTATGCGCAGGAAGGCTCGGCGCTGGAACTGAGCCGCGTCATGCAGCACCTGGCCGACACGCCTAACGGAGTCACGACGCGCGACATAGAGGGCCTCTTCTGGACCGACATCGACACCCTCGCAGACTTCAAGAGCGCATATGACCACCTCGGCTCCGCCACAGACCTCCCCCTATGACGGGCTGGTCTCACGCCACCTGAACCGGCGCATCTCGCGGCCCATAGCCGGGCTGCTCGCGCATACGCCGGTCACGCCGAACCAGGTGACCGTCTTCAGCCTGGGCATCGCGGTAGCGTCGCTGGTCGCGTTCGCGATGGGCAACCCCATCGCGGGGGGACTGCTCGCCCAGGCTGGCTCCATCGTCGACGGCGTGGACGGCGACCTCGCGCGGCGCGTGGGCAGAGGCACGAGCTTCGGTTCATTCTTCGACGCCGTGGTCGACCGCTACTCGGACTCCCTCGTCCTGTTGGGCCTGACCATCTGGGCGGCGAGCAACGCGGAGACCATGCTGCCGTGGGTCGCGGGCTTCGCCGCGCTCGCGGGCTCGTTCGCCGTCACGTACACGCGCGCACGGGTCGACGAGTCCCGCCGGACGATGTTCGACAACGGCATCACGTCGCTGGCATCGCGAGACGTCCGGCTGCTGCTCATCATGGTAGGTGCGGTGGCGGGCTACGGCGTCGAGACGCTCGTCACGCTGGCCGCGCTCACGAACGCGGTCGTCCTGCTGCGCATCGCCAGCGTGCGGCAGGCGCTCCAGTGACTCCATGCTGAACGGCTGTACGACCACGCGCATCTTCTGCCGCCCCAACTGTCCCCCGGGGCGCCGCACGAAGCCCAGCCACCGCGTCACCTTCGCAGACGAGCGCGCGGCAGCCGAGGCGGGCTACCGTCCGTGCCGCGTCTGCACGCCGCTGGACGGCCCGCCCGGCCCCTGGGTCAGCAAGCGCGAGCGGGGTTAGCCCAGCCCGCGCTCCCGCCGCGCCTCTTCCGGTGTGATGATCCCCGCCTGCACGAGCGCCACCTGACGCTTGGTGCGCTCGCTCTCCGTCTCCGACAGCGCCTCGACCTGCGTGAGGTCGAACGCCACGGACAGCCCCCGCGCCGCCGGACCGAGTCTCGGGATCAGCCCCTCATTGATCGCGCCCGCGAGGAAGGTCAGCTCCGGCACCATCGTCTTCTCCCAGAACATGCGGCGCGCCTCCCGCACGTTGTTGAGCGTCGCGTGGCTGAAGTCCTCCAGCAGCGGAAGCGGCACGCCGTACACGCGAGCAACCCCTTCCAGGCTCCACCGCAACCCGGCGAGCCATTCCATGTCCCGCTGGTTCAACCCCAGCCGCTGCACGTCCCAGCCATCGCCGGTGACGAGCGGGCGATGCGCGCGGCCCGGCCCGGCGTGGCGCGCCTCCAACCGCGAGTAGAAATCCGTGATCTGGCCGTCGGTGACGGGCCCGCTCGCCCGGAAGACGAGGTCCTGCGGCTGAGCGCCGTTACGGAAGAACTCGCGGTTGAACCGCAGCGCGTCCATACCCATATCGGCGGTGAGCCGCGCAGCCGCCATCGGCGCGAACCCCGCGAACTCCTCCAACGGATTGAAGTAGCGGAACCAGACCACCTCCTCCGGCAGGAGCGCCGTCTCCCGTCCCCGCTCCTCGTAGACGAACCCCGCGACGTACCGCTCCGGGTCCCGCACGACCCGCACCCGGTCGGGGCGCAGCGCCCATATCTCGTCCGGCATCGCGGACGCTTTGGCGGAGTGTCCCAGGTACCAGAACGCGGCTCCCCACAGGCAGAGGTATGTCTCTGTCGCGATGAGCAGGTCGCTCCTGCTCCACCAACCGTTGACCGTATCGAGCAACCGCTGCGCGGAGTGCTCCGGCCCCACCCATCGCCACGCGCCGGATGCGTCGACCTCCCGCACCTGCAGCGGCGGACGGGACGCCGCCTCCGCGCGAAGCTTCACCGCGGCGTACACGTCCGCGCTCCTCGCCTAGTACTCGCCGTAGCCGGTCGACTGCCACTCCGTGCCGGCTCCTCTGTCCGGCGCGAGTGTCCGCAGGGCTGCGGCGAGCGGCGCATTCGCCCGCCGCACCGCCATTCCGTCCATCACATCGCGCAACGTCCTCAACATCTTCTCCCTCCTGCTCCATGGTATTCGGCGGTCGGGCGCGAAACGCAAAAGAGCCCCGGCCTCTCAAGACCGGGGCTCTCCCCGATGTATCGCTGCACCCCTATTCCGCTGTGGATACCATGCTAGGCGGTGTGCGCCGGAACGCGCAACGGGCGGATGTCACCTCATCGGCTCAGCCATCACCGGTCCCGTGCGGCCCACCGCGAAACGCTCGTCTTCCGGCGGCGACGCCTGCCCGTACGCATCCCGCCCCCAACAGACCGCCGTCCCGTCCACCTGCAGCGCACAGGTGTGCACCCCGCCGCTGCTGATGGCCGCGTATCGCGCGTCCGGGTCCGGCGGCGACGACTGCCCCTGCGAATCGCTGCCCCAGCAGATGGCTGCGCCGTCCGACCGCAGCGCGCAGGTATGCCGGATGCCGCTGCTGATGGCGCTGAAGTTGACCCCTTGCGGTGGCGACGACTGTCCCATCTCGTTGGAGCCCCAGCAGACGGCTGCCCCGTCGGTGTCGATGGCGCACGTGTGCAGGCCGCCGGCGCTGATGGCGGTGTACTTCCCGCCTTCCGGCGGTGTGGTCTGTCCGTATCGAGCGTCGCCCCAGCAGACAGCCGAGCCGTCCCTGCGGAGCGCGCACGTGTGCTGGCCACCGGCGCTGATCACGTCGAAGCGCTCGTTGGGCGGCGGGTCGGCGCGCTTCAGGCCGTCCCAGTAGTCCGGGTCGGTGCTTGTGGGCGTGGGAGTCGGGACGCCTGCGAGTTCGGGCCCGTTGCTGCCCCAGCAGACGGGAGCAAAGTCACGGCGTATGGCACAGGCATGGAGCGCGCCGACATCCAGTCCGATGAAGAAATCGCCGATACCGGGCGTGGTCCGCACGCGCGGAGTCGACTGCTCCTCGCTGTCGTCGCCCCAGCAGAGCAACGTGAGGTCCGGGCGCAGTCCGCATGTGTTGAAACTGCCCGCGCTGATGGACGTGAAGAGCAACTCCTCCGGTGGAAGCGGGTCGTCGTTCTCGTCCTTGAGCTTCTCAGGCGAGGACTGTTCGTAGACGTCGCTGCCCCAGCAGACGACCGTCATATCCGGGCGGAGCGCGCAGGTGTGGTCGCCGCTGCTGCTCAGCATCGTGGGCTGATTGCGCCGGGAGAAGGTGGAGTCCTGGGGTGGCGGGTTGCTTGCGGGCGTTTCGAGCGTCCACGTGCCGCAGCCGAGCGAGGTGAGGATGGCCGCATCGGTGGGCAGGATCGCGACACGCAGCACGCCGCTGCTCGCCGAACCGGAGGCGATGACCTCGCCTTCGCGGGCACGGATGTTATGCGCACGGATCCACTCGCAGTTCTCCGTGAGGTTCTCACTCACGTACACGCCGGGGACGATATCCACATCCACGCGCCACCTGCCGGGCCTGAACTCCGTCCATGGCTTGGGGATGGGCGTGGGTGTGACTGTGGGGGTAGCCGTTGCCGTGGGCCTCGGTGTCGGGGTGTGCGTGGGCGGGATGGGGGTAGGCGTGTGGGTAGGCGGTATGGGAGTAGACGT
>DAOUHT010000103.1:0-42781 GCA_034428375.1 Dehalococcoidia bacterium
TCCGGCTGTCCGGCAAGGTCCACCAGCGCCCTCACTCCGTAGTCCACTTTCATCGGGATCCGCATCGCCGTCCCCTTACACGAGCCATCACCCGCCTTAACGGACTGATGATACCCGCTCCTGAAGGGTAAAGTCCACTTAGGCAGTCGACAATGCGCCTCCCACGGGCATGCAGTGTGGCAGGAGACGGCTTCGTCTGCTATCATCCATGGCTAGCCCCGTTGAGGAACGGGGCACGTTTATGGAAGGCGCATCATGGACGAAGTACAGATCGCAGCAGAGGAGCGCGTAGCGCTCGGCAAGAAGGTGAAAGCGCTGCGGCGCTCCGGCATCACCCCTATCCACGTCTATGGACCGGGCGGGCCCTCTCTCTCACTACAGTCCGACACGTACGACCTCGTGCACGCGCTGGGGGTCGTCGGGCAGACGAGCCCGATGACGGTACAGGTGGGTGGCGAGGAACACTTCGTCATGGTGCAGCAGATCCAGCGCCACCCGGTGAGCGAGCGGCTGTTGCACGTCGACCTGCTCCGTGTGTCGCGAACGCAGCGCATCCACGCCTCGGTGCCCCTGCACTTCGAGGGTGAAGCGCCCGGCGCCCGCGCCGCAGGGGCAACCCTCTCCGAGGACCTGCATGAGCTAGCCGTCGAGGCGCTGCCGACCGACATCCCGCACGCCATCGTTGTGGACCTCGCAGCTCTCAGCGACTCCGACTCGGTCATCCACGCTGGCGACCTCGAGCTGCCCGCCGGCGTCACGATGATCACCGACCCGGGCGCTTACGTGGCGCGCATCATCACGCATGCGGCCGTCACCGAGGAAGAAGACGAAGCCGCGGCAGAGGCCGCAGCAGAAGCTCCGGCTGCCACTGAGGAACCTGCAGCTGCCGAGGAAGACGCCTCCTCCGAGTAGGCAGAACGCTCAGGACACCAGGCGCGCGCTCCCGAACGACGGGTGCCCGCGCAGGAACTCGGCTGTGCTCATCTCCTGGCGGCCTTCCATCTTCACCCGGATGAACCGGAGCGCGCCCTCCCCTGTGCCCACGAGCACGGCATCCCCTTGCGCCAGCACTTCGCCGGGAGCCAGGTTGCCTGCATCCCCGTCCACGGCCGCATCAGTGATGGCGAGCCTCCTGCCGTCCCAATGCGTCGCTGTCCCCGGCCAAGGGTCGAACGCGCGCACCTTGCGTTCGATGAGCAGCGCAGGCTCGCGCCAGTCGATCATGGCGTCGGCCTTGGTCATGCGCGGCGTGTAGGTTGCGCCTTCGCCGGGCTGCGGCACCGGCACGATCCCGCCCGCAAGGTAGCGCGGCAGCACATCGGTAAGCAGTTCGCAGCCTAGAGCGAAGAGCCGCTCCGTGAGCGAGGGTGTGCGCTCGTCGCCGTTGAGGGGCATGGTCCGAGTCGCGAGGATGGGCCCCGTGTCCAGCCCCTCATCCATCGTCATCAGGGTCACGCCGGTCTCCGTATCGCCCGCGACGATCGCGGCGGCGACAGGCGCAGCGCCCCGGTGGCGCGGCAGCAGCGAGGGATGGATGTTCACCGCGCCGTGGCGTGGTTCGAACAGGAAGGAGGGCGGGAGGAGCAGGCCGTAGGCAGCAAGGACAACGAGGTCGGCGCGCAGGGAGCGGAAGCGCTCCTGCTCTTCGGGCAGCGTGAGGCGCTGTGGGGTGAGCACCGGTATGCCCAGCGCTTCCGCCCGGTCACGCACCGGGGAGGGCGACAGGCGGCGCCCGCGCCCTGCCGGTTTGTCCGGTGCGGTGTATGCCGTCACAACCGACCACCCGTTCGCCGCAGCAAGCCCGGCAATCGCATCCAGCACGCCGACGGCAGGATGGGGAGTCCCCATGAAAACGACGCGCACCAGCTCCATAGGAGTAATATTAGCAGCCCAGCAGGCCGTGACGCGCTGCCAGCCGGGGGCTAGGCCGTGGTGCCGTTGCGCGCTCGGCGACTTTTTTGCAAGTGCGATTCTTACGGGAATCCCATGGATTTTCACAAGGCGGCGCAAGCCCGGCGACATGGTACTTTGAGTCAACCCACCGGTCGGCGCCCCGCTCTTTCCCCAGAGTTCCGCAGTCCATCCGCCGGTTTCAACACCCAGCCTTGGGAAGGATTGCCGCTCGTGACGGACAGTTCAGCACGCCGCCTATGGGAAGCCGTCCTTGGCCGACTGCAGTTGCAGACGCCCAAGGCGACCTTCGACACGTGGCTCGCGGGCACGACCAGTGAACGCCTCGCCGACGACACCCTGACCGTATCGGCCCCGACAGCCTTCGCTGTCGCTTGGCTGGAAGGGCGTATGCAGGGGCTGGCAGACGCCACCACGTCGTCCATTGCCGCGCGCGCCGTCAACGTGCGGTTCGTCCTGCAGGGCAGCGCTCCAGCACAGGCGTCCGGCGTGGAGCCGACAGCTCCTTCCTCTGGCCGCGCCGTCAATCCAACGCTCTCCTCCACGGAGACGTTCGATTCGTTCGTGGCGCTGCCGGAGAACCAACTAGCCTACGCAGCGGCGCTCGCCATCGCGCGTGCACCCGGGTCCGCCTATAACCCGCTGTTCATCTATGGCGGCGTCGGGCTTGGCAAGACCCACCTCCTGCATGCGATCGGGCACCATGCGCACGAAGCGGGGCTTTCCGTCGAGTACGCCAGCGCCGAGGAGTTCACGAACGCCTACCTCACCGCGATGCGAGAGAAGCGGACCAAGGCGTTCCGCAGCCGCTTCTGGGCAGCGGACGTCCTCCTCCTGGACGATGTCCATGCATTCGAAGGGAAGAGCGCCCGCATCCTCGACGGCCTCCTTCACACCCTTGACGCACTGCGCAGCCGCGGCAGCCAGATCGTCCTGGCGAGCGACCGCCCTGCCCTGTCGATAGCCGTCGAGAAGCGCCTCCAGTCGCGGCTTGCAGCCGGGCTGCAGGCCGATCTGGAGTCGCCAGGTATCGACTCACGCACTGACCTGCTGGCCGCGTTCTCGCGAGGAGTCGGCGTAGAGCTGCCCCCCGACGTGCTGTCGTTCATCGCTGAACGGCTGGCTCCCAACGGCCACGTCCTCAAGGGTGCTCTCACCAGGCTCCTTGCTCTCGCCGACCTCACCGGGCGCAGCGTCACACCTCACCTCGCACGGCAGGCGCTCTCCGCCCACTTCTCCACAAGGCCTGTACAGCTTTCCCCAGATTCCACACTCGCTGCCGTGGCTCGCTACTACGGCCTGCCCGTGTCCGCCCTCGAGGGCCCTCGGCGCGACCGGGACGCCTCCGCCGCGCGGCAGGTTGCGATGCACCTTCTCCATACCTCACTCGGCCTATCCGCCGAAGAGATCGGCGCACGCCTTGGAGGGAGAGAGCGCACGACCATCCTGTACGGGCTTCGACGCACAGCAGAGCGGCTACAGCTAGACGCCACAACGTCAACTGCAATGGCAGCTATCCGGGCTTCCCTCGCCGACGGGGACAGACCCCAAGAACTTTCCACCTCCGCTTAGGCACATCATCAAGCCATGGAAGACTCCCTCTCCACGTCTCTCTCCCCGCAGACTTCTCTCCACCTGCGGCGCTGTCCCTATCTCCATATACTTAACAAATCATGCTTGATAAGAAGACATTAATAGCTGTCGGTGGCCGTGGAGGGAATGGCTCGGTGTCGTTCCTCCGTGAGAAGTTCCGTCCGCGTGGGGGGCCGGACGGGGGTGATGGTGGAGATGGCGGAGCACTGATCTGCCGGGCGGCTGCAAATGTACGGACGTTGGGGCACTTGGAGGGTGTGAACCGTATCGTTGGAAACGGTGGGGCCTCCGGGAGAGGCAAACAGCGGATAGGCCGAAGAGGGAGGAGTACCTACATCGACGTGCCCGTGGGAACCGTGGTGTGGGAGGTGGCTGAAGAGCCTCGCCTGTTGACGGAGTTGACGGCAGACGGAGCTGAGGCGGTGGTCGCGTACGGAGGGAGAGGTGGCTTCGGGAACGTGCACTTCGCGAGTTCGACGAACCAGGAGCCGCTGATTGCGCTTGGAGGAGAGCCGGGGGAGGAACGGGTGATCGAGCTCGAGGTTAAGTTGTTCGCCGACGTGGCGCTGCTGGGTGTGCCGAACGCCGGAAAATCGACGCTGCTCAGCGTCATATCCCGCGCGAAGCCAAAGATCGCGGACTATCCGTTCACAACATTGGAGCCGGGGTTCGGTGTGGCGAGCGAAGGGGACAGAGTGCTGGTGGCATTGGATGTGCCGGGACTGATAGAGGGTGCGCATGAAGGGAGAGGGTTAGGGTTGGAGTTCCTGCGGCATTGCGAGAGGGCGCGGGCGTTCATCCACCTGGTGGACGGGATGGCGGAGGACCTGCCAGGCGAGTATGAGATGGTGCGGAAGGAAGTGATGGCGTACGGTGCAGGGTTAGGGGAGAAGCCGCACGTTGTAGCTGTGACGAAGATGGACGTGCCGGAGGCCCGCGAGCGTTACGCGGCGCAGGGCGAAGGGTTGGCGTCGGTGGCGGGCACGGCGGTGGTGGGGATCGCGGCTGTGACAGGCGAAGGAGTGCGGGAGTTGATGCGCCGGGTGGTGTCGGTGGTGCCGGCGGATGAGGAGAAACCAGTGGATGTAGCGCCGGTCCCGCGGATGGAGCGGCGCGGTGCCACACCGACGGTGTGCCGGGAGGAGACGGGGTTCGCTGTATCGTGTGGGCTGGCGGAGCGCATGCTCGATGTCGTGGACCTTGGCAACTGGCGGGCGCGGCTGCAGTTCCACCGGGAGCTCAACCGCCTGGGAGTTATCGAGGCGCTGGAGCGCGCCGGCGTGGCGCCGGGTGATACGGTACGCATCGGTGAGTTCGAGATGGAGTGGGAGTAAGGCGTGCGCAGGGGCATCCTCGGCGGAACATTCGACCCGGTGCACACGGGGCACCTCATCCTCGCGCAGGAGGTGCTGTGGCGGCTGGGTCTGGACGAGGTGTGGTTCATCCCGACGGGGCTCCCGTGGATGAAGCGGGGGGAACCGCTCACGGACAGTGAACACCGGCGGGCGATGGTGGAACTGGCGATAGCAGGTAACCCGGCGTTCCACCTGTCCAGCATGGAGTTGGAACGGCCAGGCGAGACGTACACCGTGGATACGATAGAAGCTCTGCGAGCGGGCCCGATGGCCGGCGATGAACTGCTGTTCATCATGGGTGCTGACACGTTGCACACGATGCCGCAATGGAAGGAGCCGAAGCGCATCCTGGAGCAGGTGCGGCTCGTGGTGGCCCTGCGTCCCGGACATGGCGCGGTGGACCTCGACGCGTTGACAGCGATCGACCCCGCGGCAGCGGAACGGGTCATGGTCGTGCACATGCCGCTCATTGAGATAAGCGGGACAGAGCTGCGCCGGCGGATCAGCCTCGGAGAGCCGGTGCGCTATCTCGTGCCGGACGCGGTAGGCGACTACATCGAACAACACCATCTGTACCGGGGACTGCGGAAGCAGGTCGCGCTTGCAGGAGGAGACACAGCATGACGCAGATGGAGAGTGGGCTGGCGGAGGAGATACTGGAGGTGGCGCAGGAGTTGGGAGCGCTCCTGTACGGGGAGTTCGTGCTGGCGTCAGGCCAGACGAGTACGTACTACTTCGACGGCCGCCTGCTGACGCTGTCGCCCAAGGGGGCGAATGTCGTGGCCCGTGCCCTGCTGCCGGCGATACGGGAGTCGGGGGCGTCGGCGGTGGGAGGCCCCGCAGTGGGAGCGGTCCCTCTCGTGACGGAGATCGCGATGCTGAGCGGACAGGACGGCGGCGCCCCGGTGTCGGGCTTCTTCGTGCGCAAGGAGGCGAAGGACCACGGGGCGGGGAAGGCGATCGAAGGCCCGCTGACGGCTGGCTCCCGGGTGGCGATAGTGGACGACGTATGCTCGACGGCTGGCTCGCTCTACATGGCGATAGAGGCTGCGGAGGCCGCGGGCCACGAGGTTGCGCTGGTGGCGTGCATCCTCGACCGAAGGCAAGGCGGCCGCGACCGGCTGCTTGCGGACGGCTACAAGTTCCACACGGTCCTGGTGAGCGACGACGGTGGGCGGGTCGGCGTAGCGTAGCGCGCCCAGTGGCGGGCTAGACGTCGAGGTTCTTGACCTGCCGGGCGTGCGTCTGGATCCACTCCTTGCGCGGGCCGACGAGGTCTCCCATCAGTTCGGTGAAGGCGTTGTCGGCGTCGGCTGCATCCTCCACGGTGACGCGGAGAAGCGTGCGGGTGGAGGGGTCCATCGTGGTCTCCCAGAGCTGGTCCGGGTTCATCTCACCGAGTCCCTTGTAGCGCTGGAGCCCGATGCCCTGGCGCTCTGAGTTTCTCTCCAACACCTGAGCGAGGTCGTGCCAGGGCACGCCCACGGCGACCTCGTTGTCGCGGCGGGTGACCATGTAAGTGTGGCCGTTCACCCACTCCGCCATCTGCGGGAAGAGCTGCTGGGCGCGGTGGGCCATGGCCGACTCCAGGACGCGGGGCACGTTGATGGTGCCGTGGCCGGGTACCTCGATGAAGTACTCCTTCTTGCGCTTGTTGACGACCTTCTTGCACTCGAAGCCCTGTGCGGTCAGCCACTCGACGACGGCATCCACGGTCTGTTCGCCCTCGAAGGAGAGGCGGTAGGCGCCGTGCTCAGCGCCCTGCAGGAAGGGGCCGACCAGTTCGGGTGCGAGGCCGAGGCTGGAAAGCGGCCGCGTCCAGGTCTCGAACTCCTTGAGGCGGTTGACGAGGCCCTGGATCTTCGCGCCGGAGAGCGAAACCGCGCCGTCGCTCGACGTGATGGCAAGCCTGCCGAAGAGCTGCTTCGCGAGCCAGCTGTCCTTGTCAGCCTCGGAGTACTTGTATTCAACTGACCTGCCGCGTGAGGTCCGGTAGAGGGGCGGCTGGGCGATGTAGAGATGTCCGGCGTCGATCAGTTCACGCATGTTGCGGAAGAAGAACGTGAGGAGCAGCGTCCGGATGTGCGCGCCGTCGACATCTGCGTCGGTCATGATGATGACCTTGTGGTAGCGGAGCTTGGGGAGGTTGAAGTCTTCGCCGAGCCCTGCGCCGAGAGCGGTGATGAGGGCGCGGATCTCCTCGTGCGCAAGCATCTTGTCCGGGCGGGCCTTCTCCACGTTGAGGATCTTGCCCCTGAGCGGGAGGATGGCCTGCGTGCGGCGGTCGCGGCCCATCTTGGCGGAGCCGCCGGCGGAGTCGCCCTCGACGACGTAGATCTCGCACAGCTCGGGGTTCCGCTCGGCGCAGTCGGCGAGCTTGCCGGGAAGGGAGCCGCCGTCCATGGCGTTCTTGCGGATGACGAGGTCCCGAGCCTTGCGCGCGGCCTCGCGGGCGCGCTGGGAGGTGAGGCACTTGTCGATGATGCGCCGGGCCTCCTGAGGATGCTCCTCCAGGTAGTACTCGAGGCGCTGGACCAGGGTCTGCTCGACGGCGGTCTTGGTTTCGGCGTTGCCGAGCTTGCCCTTGGTCTGGCCTTCGAACTGGGGTTCTTCGAGCCGGACGCTGATGATTGCGGTGAGGCCCTCGCGGACGTCGTCGCCGCTGAAGTTGGCGATGTCGTCTTTGACGAGCTTGCTCTTCTTGGCGTAGTTGTTGATGGCGCGAGTGAGTCCGGCCCGGAACCCAACGAGGTGCGTGCCGCCGTCGGCGGTGTTGATGCAGTTGGCGAAGGCGAGGGTGGACTCGTAGAAGCCGGTGTTGTACTGGAGGGCGACCTCCACCATGGCGTGCTCGGTCTTCTCTTCGTAGTAGAAGGGCTCGTCCTGGAGGACCTCACGGTTCTGGTTGAGCTGCTTGACGAAGCTGGCGATGCCGCCCTCGAAATAGAAGGTGCGGTCGGCGTCCGGGTGCGCCTCGGAGGCGAAGGAGAGCCAGATGCCCTTGTTGAGGTAGGCCATCTCCCGGAAGCGCTGGACGAGGGTGTCACGGTCGTAGTTGGGGATACCGAAGATGTCGGTGTCTGCCATGAACCGGACGAGGGTGCCGTTCTGGAAAGCGGCGTTCTCTGGGATGGGGCCCTCGTCCACGACGTCGTTGATCGGGATGCCGCGCTGGTACTCCTGGGAGTGGATCTGGCCGTCCCGTCTGACCTCAACACGCATCCATTCCGAGAGCGCGTTGACGACGGACGCGCCGACGCCGTGGAGTCCACCGGAGACCTTGTAGGCCCCGCCACCGAATTTCCCGCCGGCGTGGAGGGTGGTCATGATGGTTTCCAGGGCGGGCCTGCCGGTGGTGGCGTGGAGGTCGGTGGGGATACCGCGCCCGTCGTCACGGACGGAGACGGAGTTGTCGTCGTGCAGAATGACGTAGACGTGGTCGCAGTAGTCGGCCATCGCTTCGTCGATGGCGTTGTCCACGATCTCGTAGACGAGGTGGTGGAGTCCGCGCTGGTCGGTGCTGCCGATGTACATGCCCGGCCGCCTGCGCACGGCCTCCAGGCCTTCGAGGACCTGGATGTCGCTTGCGGTGTACTGGGCTTCCTGTTGTTTGACCATGGTGGTTCAAGGCTCCCGTGGCTGCGGGGTAGTGCGTGTGTGTCCCGCAGGCGTGCGTAGCACTCCAATTCTACCAGATAGCGATACTTGGGTCAAAGGTAAAGCACAATATATTGTAGTTGGCTGCACGCCTGTGGGACAGTTGTACACCCACGTGCCGGCCACTGTACTATTTTCCCCGTGCGGTACCCCTCTGTCATCGCGATTGATGGCCCTGTTGCCTCCGGTAAAACGACCGTTGGCAGAGAGTTGGCGCGCCGGTTGGGCTATGCCTTCGTGGACACGGGCGTCTACTACCGCGCCGTCACCATCGCGGCCCTCGATGCAGCGACGCCGCTCGACGACGAGGCCGCGCTTACGCGGCTGGCCTCCGCGTTGGAGGTAAGCCTTGGCGACGGAGCCCGGAGCGTGTTGGTGGACGGCGTCGATGTTACCTCCCGATTGCGCGCTCCTGAGGTTGATGCCGCCGTGTCTCCGGTCGCGAAGGTGGCGGGCGTCCGCAGGGCCATGGTCGCGCAACAACGTGCGACTGCGAAAGGGGGAGATGTCGTAATGGTGGGGCGCGACATCGGGACGCACGTGCTCCCGGATGCCGCGAAGGTGTACCTGGACGCGTCGCCGGAGGAGCGCGCGCGCCGCCGGAGCAAGGAACTGGCGGGAACTGCGCAGGCACGTTCCGAGGCCGAAGTGCTGGGGAACCTGAGGATGCGCGACGCGATCGACTCCGGGCGGGAGGACTCCCCGTTGCGCGTGGCGGACGACGCCATTCGAATCGTGACGGACGGGTTGGAGGTGGAGGGCGTCGTGGAGCGCGTGCTTGCCGTGCTGGGGACGGAGGAGGCCGAGTGACAGGCTCTCCGTTCGACTGTTGGTACCGGCTGGGGCAGGTGCTTGCCCGCATCTTCATCCCGACGTTCGGGAGCATCAGGGTTATGGGGCGGGAGCACGTTCCCCGGACAGGGCCACTGATCATCGTGGCGAACCACCAGAGCAACGCCGACCCTCCGGTGATGGTGTACGCGATCCCGCGGGCGGTCTTCTTCATGGCGAAGCGTTCGCTGTTCTGGGGGCCGGTTATCTCGTATCTGCTCCGGTCGGTGCACGTTTACCCGGTGGACCGCGATGGCCGCGACATGGACGCGCTGAAGTGGGCGCAACGCACGCTGGACAGTGGCAAGGCACTGCTGATCTTCCCGGAAGGCACCCGGAGCCCCGGCGCGTTGCGCAAGGCAACCGATGGCCTCGCGTACCTTGCACTGTCGTCGGGCGCCCCGATCCTGCCGGTCGCAATGACGGGGACGGAACGCATCCGGGGCATGTTCTGCATCGCCTTCCACTTCCAGCGGCTGCGGGTGACGATCGGTGAGCCGTTCACGCTCCTGCGGGGGGAGGGCCGTCTGGACAGGGCGCAGTTGCAGGCGGCGACGGGCGAAGTGATGAAGCGCATCGCGGAGCTGCTTCCGCCGGAGTATCGTGGGGCATATGCGGGGAGCGCTGATGGGATCGAAACGGGAGAGCGCGCATAGACCGCCCATCGGCCTTGTGCTAGCATCGAATGTTGGTGTGACCGGCTGTAGCCGCATACTCGCGGGCTGGCTGCATGGGGGATTCGGTAAATGACGGCGACGGTTTCCGGGAAGATGGTGTACCGCCTCGCAGAAGGCGGAGCGGACATGGTGAGTCTTCTTGGAGGGAAGGGAGCGCATGCGAGCGAGATGGCCCGCATCGGCGTTCCGGTGCCTCCGGGATTCGTAATCACGACAGAGACTTCGCTGGAGTATTTCCGGCAGGGACGGCGCTTACCTGACGGCCTGTGGGAAGAGATCGTCCGGCACGTTCACGTGCTGGAGGAGCAGACAGGACGCCGGTTCGGAGATGCGGGCAACCCGCTGGTGGTCTCGGTCCGTTCGGGCGCACCGGTCTCCATGCCGGGGATGATGGACACCATCCTCAACATGGGCGTGACTGACGCCACGGTGGGTGGGCTGGCGAAGATGATGGGCGACCTGCGCCCCGCGCTGGACGCCTTCCGCCGACTGATCCAGGGCTTCGGCGACGTGGTGCTGGGCATCCCCAAGGCCCGATTCGAAACAGTGCTGGAAGCAGCGAAGGAACGCGCCGGCGCGGAGTTCGACTATGAACTCCAGCCCGGCGCGCTGCAGGAGCTGATCGGGGAGTTCAAAGGGATCATCCAGGAGGCGACCGGAGAGCCGCTCTCGGACGACCCGTGGGTGCTGTTGCAGGCGGCGGTGGAGGCGGTGTTCAACTCCTGGAACAACCCGCGCGCAATCACGTACCGCGAGTTCCAGGGTATCTCCCACGACATGGGCACTGCGTGCATCATCATGGCGATGGTGTTCGGCAACCTGGGGGACGACAGTGGCACAGGCGTGCTCTTCTCCCGCAACCCCGGCAGCGGCGAGCGCGGGCTGTACGGCGAGTTCCTGCCGAACGCGCAGGGCGAGGACGTAGTCGCGGGCATACGCACTCCCCAGCGCATCCAGGCCCTGCGCACGGCGTGGCCGGAGATATACGACCAGATAGACGAAACGGCGCGCCAGCTGGAAGCGCACTACAAGGACGTGCAGGACATCGAGTTCACGGTGGAACGCGGCAAGTTGTACATCCTGCAGACGCGCTCCGCCAAGCGGACGGCGTCGGCGGCCGTGCGGATAGCGGTGGAACTGGCGGGAGAGGGCGTGCTCACCCAGGAGCAGGCGCTCGGGCGCGTGGAAGCGGGAGAAGTCTCGGCTGTCCTCATGCCGCACTTCGTGGCCGAGGCGAAAGCGGCGGCGATCAAGGAAGGGCGTCTGCTGGCGGAAGGCGTCGGAGCATCTCCCGGCGCGGCGTCCGGTGTCGTGGTGATGGACCCGGACCGCGTTGCGGCGATCGCTGACAGCGGCCAGCGGGTGATCCTGGTGCGCCAGGAGACGAGCCCGGACGACGTGCACGGCATCATCAAGTCAGACGGGGTGCTCACGAGCCGGGGCGGGATGACGAGCCACGCCGCGGTCGTCACGCGGGGGCTGGGCAAGCCGTGCGTAGTAGGGTGCGAGGAGTTGCGCTTCGAGGCGGACGGCCGGGCCACGGCGCGCGGGAAGTCCATCTCAGAAGGAGACGTCGTCAGCCTCGACGGCGCGACGGGTGAGATATTCGTCGGCGACGTTGAGGCGGTTGCCCCAAGGCCCGATGAACTGGCGGAATTGAACACCCTGCTCGGCTGGGCGGACGGGGTCCGACGGTTGCAGGTGTGGGCGAACGCGGACACCCCGGAAGACGCACACCGTGCACGAGCGAACGGCGCCGAAGGGATCGGCCTGTGCCGCACGGAGCACATGTTCTTCGCGGAGGAGCGCCTGCGGCACATCAGGCGCCTGCTGGCGATCGGGCCGGAGGCGTCGCAGTTGATACGCCGGGTAAGCGAATTGGAAGAGGCCTTGGAGAACGCGCCCGCTTCCGAACGCGAAGCGATGCGGCACCGGCTCGAGGAGGCGAGAGCGCAGTGCGACTCGTCCGAGGCGGTCCAGGGCTTCCACACGGAACTGGCCGAACTCGAGCGCTTCCAGACCGAGGACTTCTACGGCATCTTCAAGGCGATGGAAGGCCTCCCGGTGGTGATCCGCCTGCTGGACGCACCGCTGCACGAGTTCCTGCCGGACTACGGGGAGCTCGTGCAGGAGGTGGGGGAACTGACGCGCCGCATCGAGGGCGACAGCCGGATGGAGGCGTGGTTGAACAAGGGCCGCGACCTGGCCAACCGCTCGGCGTCCGAGCTGGAGAAGCTCGCGGTGGGCAAGCGCGTGATGGACTGGCTCTCGGAGCGCGTGTCCCTCCCGCAGCAGGAGGATGAAGAGGCGTTACGGGCGGAACTGGAGGAGAAAGAGCGGACACTCGCGCTCGTAGCTCACTTGCGGGAGTCGAACCCGATGCTGGGGCACCGTGGTTGCCGCGTGGGCCTGACGATGCCCGAGATTTACGAGATGCAGGTGCGGGCAATCGTCACGGCTGGCTGCCGCCTGGCCGAGGAAGGCGCTCCGGTGCGTGCGGAGATGATGATCCCCATCGTCTCGCACGTGAACGAGCTGAAGTGGCTTCGCCCGCGGCTGCGAGCGGTCGCCAGCAAGACTCGTGAGGCGCTCGGGATATACGTGACGTACCTGTTCGGCACGATGATCGAAGTGCCCCGCGCTGCGCTGACGGCCGACGAGGTGGCGACGGAGGCGGAGTTCTTCTCCTTCGGTTCGAACGACCTGACGCAGATGACGTTCGCGTTCAGCCGGGACGACGCGGAGAGCAAGTTCCTGAACCACTACGTCGAGACGGAGATACTCCCGCGCAATCCGTTCAACACGCTCGATACGCGAGGTGTGGGGAGGCTGATGCGGATGGCCACAGAGGCAGCGCGTCAGGTCGACCCCGACTTCCCCATCGGTATCTGCGGCGAGCACGGCGGCGACCCTCGGAGCGTGGCATTCTGCAACGAGTTGGGGCTGAACTACGTGAGTGCATCGCCGTTCCGGGTTCCGGTGGCGCGTCTGGCAGCTGCGCAGAGTGCGCTGGGTCAGATAACGGCCGCAGATTAGGATTGATTGACGCTCGCACCCAGAGACACTACGATTGACTCACGCACCGGGGTACCGTACCCCGGTTTCGTATTTCCCGCGCATCAGGCGTTGGGTCTGAGAGGAGGCGGGCCATGGCAATAGCCCGCGACCACGAGGCGCGGCAGTACGTCCTCCGCACTGCCAAAGAGAACGATGTCAAGTTCATCCGCCTCTGGTTCACCGACATCCTGGGGACACTCAAGGGCTTCGCTATCACCGAAGCGGAGCTCGAGGGAGCGTTGGAATACGGCATGGCCTTCGACGGCTCCACGGTGCAGGGTTTCGCGCGCCGGGACGAGAGCGACATGGTTGCCATGCCGGACCCGACGACATTCTCGATCCTCCCCTGGCGTCCGCGTCAGAACGCAGTCGCCCGCATGTTCTGCGACGTGCTGCGCCCCTCCGGAGAGCCCTTCGAGGGAGACCCGCGCCACGTCCTGAAGGTCGCGCTGGAGCGCGCGGCGCAGCAGGGCTACGAGTTCCAGGTCGGGCCGGAGATGGAGCACTTCTACCTGAAGTCGATGGAGGACCCGGAGCCACTCGATGCGGGCGGCTACTTCGACCTCACCACGACGTTGGACAAGGGCGCCGACCTGCGTCGGCAGACCGTGCTTTCGCTGGAGGAGATGGGCATCCCCGTGGAGTACAGCCACCACGAAGTGGCGCACGGCCAGCACGAGATCGACCTCCGTCACACGGACGCTCTTACGATGGCCGATGCGGTGATGACCTACCGCCAGGTGGTGAAGGAAGTGGCGATGGGCCAGCAGGTATACGCCACGTTCATGCCCAAACCGTTCGAGAACCAGAACGGGAGCGGCATGCACATCAACATGTCGCTCTTCCAGGGCGGAGAGAACGCGTTCTACGACCCGGAGGCAGAGCACAAGCTCTCCGCGACGGGTCAGCACTTCATCGCAGGGCTGCTGCGGCACGCGGGCGAGATAGCGTGCGTGTGCAACCAGTGGGTCAACTCCTACAAGCGGCTCACTCCCGGGTACGAGGCCCCTGTGTACGCGACGTGGGCGGCGGTCAACCGCTCCAACCTCGTGCGGGTGCCGGCGTACCGCCCGGGGAAGGAGGACTCGGTCCGCATCGAGTTCCGCCTGCCCGACCCGGCGTGCAACCCGTACCTTGCGTTCGCTGCCATCCTGACGGCGGGTCTCGCCGGGGTGCAGAACACGTACCCGCTGGAGAGCGCCACAGAGGTGGATGTGGATGCGCTCTCTGGGGCGGAGCGCTCGAAACTCGGCATTCACCGTCTGCCTGGCAGTCTGTACGAGGCGCTGGCGGAAGCGGAAGGGAGCGCGGTACTGCGTGAGGCCCTGGGCGAGCACACGTTTAACTCGTTACTTGAGAACAAGCGTATCGAATGGGACGGCTACCGATTCGCGGTAACCGATTACGAGATGAAGCGTTACCTGCCCATCCTGTAGGGAGGCAGCTACGCCCAGCTGCGCAGGTCCACGGACGGGAGCGACGTGGCCCCCATGAGGTAGGCGTCGATGCCGTGGGCGGCTTGCCGCCCCTCTGCGATCGCCCACACGACGAGCGACTGGCCTCGCGCCATGTCTCCTGCGGCGAACACTCCGGGCACGCTGGTCATCTTGGACACGTCTGTCTTGACGTTGCCTCGTCCGTCGAGCTCTACACCAAGCTGCTCCAACAGCCCCTCGTGCTGGGGGTGCAGGAAACCCATGGCGAGCAGCACCAGCGACGCTTCCACCTCGAACTCGCTGCCGGGTACCTCGGTCATCGTGGGGCGGCCCGTGTCATCCGGCGGACCCCATTCGATGCGGGCTGCGTGGAGTCGCTCGACATAACCGTTGCTGCCCGATAGACGCTTCGTGAGGATGGAGTAGTCGCGCACGCCGCCTTCCTCGTGGGCCGCGGAGCTGCGCAGGATGAGAGGCCACAGGGGCCACGGATTGTTCTCCGACCTCGATGTGGGCGGTTCCGGGAGGATCTCCCATTGCATGACCAGCTCCGCACCCTGGCGGTGGGCGGTCCCCAGGCAGTCGGCGCCGGTGTCGCCTCCGCCCAGGATCATGACCCGCTTGCCCTCGGCTGTGATGCGCTGCTCGGGGGGCACTTCCAGACCACGATTGATCCTGTTCTGCTGCGTGAGGTAGTCAACTGCGAGGTGTACGCCCTCGAGCTCTTCGCCCGGCACATTCAGCCGGCGAGCGATCGTCGAGCCGCCGGTCAGACAAACGGCGTCGTACTCGCGCTGCAGGTCGCCCGCGGGAACATCCACGCCGACGTTGCAACTCGTGCGGAATTCGATTCCCTCCGCGGCCATCAGGTCGACGCGTCGATCGACAACACTCTTGTCCAGCTTGAAGTCGGGGATGCCGAGCGTGAGCAGCCCGCCCACGTACTCGTCACGCTCAAAAACCGTGACCTGATGCCCGGCGCGGTTCAACTGGACGGCGGCGGCCAGGCCGGCAGGACCGGACCCAACGACGGCCACACGCTTGCCGGTCCGCTTCTCGGGCGGATGCGGAGCCATCCATCCCTCGTCGAAGCCGCGGTCCACGATGGCCTTCTCGATGTACTCGATCGTGACGGGCTCTTCGTTGATGGAGAGCACGCAGGAGGCCTCGCAGGGCGCGGGGCATATCCGGCCCGTGAACTCGGGAAAGTTGTTGGTTGCGTGCAGTGCCGCCAGCGCGTCCTGCCAGCGCCCCTTGTACACCAGGTCGTTCCAGTCGGGGATGAGATTGCCCAGTGGACAACCCTTGTGGCAGAAAGGAAGCGCGCAGTTCATGCAGCGCGCGGCCTGGACCCGAGACTTGTCTTCGGACCACGCCTCGTAGATCTCGCGGTAGTCCTTCGTTCGCTCTCGGGCGGGCCGGCGCTCAGGGGGCTCGCGCTCGAATTCTAGGAACCCGGTTGTCTTACCCACTGCCGACCGCTTGGAGCGCCGCCTGCTTGCCCGCTTCGATCACGCGACGGTAGTCCTTCGGATAGACCTTGACGAACTTCGTCAGGAATGCGTCCCAGTCGTCCAGGACGCGCGCTGCGTTGGCGCTGCCTGTGTAGTGAAGGTGCTTCTGGACCATCGCGCGGAGCTCCTCGATGTCCTCTGGCTCGACCACCGGCTCGAGGTCCACGAGCTCCTGGTTGCAGCGCATGTCGAAGTCGCCCGCCTCGTCGAGGACGTACGCGATGCCGCCGCTCATCCCGGCGGCGAAGTTCCGTCCTGTCGGGCCCAGCACTACCACGCGCCCGTTGGTCATGTACTCGCAGCCGTGGTCGCCGACGCCATCGACGACGGCGTGCGCGCCGCTGTTGCGGACACCGAAGCGTTCGCCTGCCAGGCCGCGGATAAACACCTCGCCGCCGGTGGCGCCGTAGAGGGCTACGTTGCCGACGATGATGTTCTCCTCGGCCACAAACGTGGACTCCCGGGGAGGTACCACGACCAGCCGCCCGCCGGAGACGCCCTTTCCGAAATAGTCGTTGGAGTCGCCCTCCAGCGTGAACGCGAGGCCCTTGGCGAGGAATGCCCCGAAACTCTGGCCCGCGGAGCCGGTGAACGCGATGTTGATGGTATCGTCGGGCAACCCGTCCTCACCGTAGCGCTGGGCTACCTCGCCGCTGAGCATCGTACCGACGGTCCGGTTGGCGTTGCTGATCGGCAACTCGAAGGTGATGGGCTCGCGGTGCGAGAGCGCCCGATGCGAACGCGCGATCAGTTCGTGGTCCAGCGCCCGATCGAGGCCGTGGTCCTGGTCCTCGCAGTGGAAACGGGCGACGGACTCCGGCGCCTCGGGCTTCGCGAGCAGGTCGGTCAGGTCGATGTTCTTCGTCTTCCGCCAATGGTCGATGACGGAGCCGGTCTCGAGCTTGTCGACCCGGCCCACCATCTCGTTGACCGTGCGGAACCCGAGCTGGGCCATGATCTCGCGCAGGTCCTCCGCCACGAAGAAGAAGTAGTTGATGAGGTGCTCAGGTTGGCCCGTGAACCGCTTCCGCAGTTCCGGGTCCTGCGTCGCGACACCGACCGAGCAGGTGTTCAGGTGACACTTGCGCAACATGATGCAGCCCTGGGTCACCAGGGAGGCGGTCGCGATGCCGAATTCGTCGGCCCCGAGGAGACAAGCGATCGCGACGTCGCGGCCCGTCTTTATCTGGCCGTCGGTCTGCACTACGATCCGGCTGCGGAGGTTGTTCTGGACGAGCACCTGCTGCGTCTCGGCGATGCCAAGCTCCCACGGCAACCCGGCATGCTTGATCGACGACTCGGGCGATGCCCCGGTGCCTCCGGTATCGCCGCTGATGAGGACGACGTCTCCGTGCGCCTTCGATACTCCCGCGGCGATGGTCCCGACGCCAACTTCGGCCACCAGCTTCACGTGGATGCGGGCGCGCGGGTTGGCGTTCTTCAAGTCGTGGATCAGCTGCGCCAGGTCCTCGATTGAGTAGATGTCGTGGTGGGGAGGAGGCGAGATCAGCTCCACACCGGGCGTGGAGTGGCGTATCCAGCCGATGTACTCGTCCACCTTATGGCCCGGCAACTGTCCACCCTCACCCGGCTTTGCCCCCTGCGCCATCTTGATCTGCAGGTCGGACGCGTTGACCAGGTAGTTGGTCGTGACGCCGAACCGGCCCGACGCCACCTGTTTGATGGCGCTATGCCGGCGGTCTCCGTTCGAGTCGGGGGTGTAACGGCGATAGTCCTCGCCTCCCTCGCCGCTGTTGCTGCGCGCTCCTATGCGGTTCATCGCGATCGCCAGCGATTCGTGCGCCTCGCGGCTGATGGAACCGAGGGAGATCGCACCCGTTGCGAACCGTTTGACGATCTCGACGGCGGGCTCGACCTCGTCGAGCGGAATGGGCTCGGCCAGGGTCTTGAAATCGAGCAAGCCCCGCAGTGTGCAGAGGCGGCGCTCGTAGCCGTTGGCCAGCTCCGCGAAATCGCGGTACACGCGGGCGTCGTTGGTCCTGCTGGCGTATTGCAGCTTCGCGATGGTGTCGGGGTTCCACATGTGGTATTCCCCGTCGCGGCGCCAGTAGTAGAACCCGCCGGGGTCCAGGTCGAGCGCCGCGTCGATTGCGACCTTGGGGAAGGCGCGCGTGTGGCGGGCAAGCACATCCGCCTCGATGGCGTCGGTGTCGATGCCGCCGATCCGTGAAGCCGTCCACGTGAAGTACTCGTCCACCAGCCGTTGGCTCAGGCCGATCGCCTCGAAGATCTGGGCCCCGTGGTAGCTGTGTACCGTGGAGATCCCCATCTTGGAGATCACCTTCAGCAGACCCTTGTTTGTCGCCTTGATGTAGTTGTACACCGCCGCCGGCGCATCCATCCCCTCAGGGAAGAGGCCCTGGCGGTGCATATGCGCCAGTGTCTCCAACGTGAGATACGGGCAGACCGCCCCCGCGCCATAGCCGATCAGCAGGGCCAGGTGGGCCACCTCGCGCGGCTCGGCGCTCTCTACGACGATTCCGACTTTCGTGCGCTCGCCCTCGCGGATGAGGTGGTGATGCACGCCGGCGGTCGCCAGCAGGCTGGGGATGGCCGCGTGATGCGGACCCACGCCCCGGTCGGAGAGGACGAGGATCGTGCAGCCAGCTTCGATAGCCTCCGACGCACCGCGGCGCAGAGCGTCCATCGCGCGATCCATCGCTCCCGGTCCTTCGTCAGCCGGAAAGAGGAGCGACAGCGTCGCCGTCTTGATGCCGGGCCGGTCGACCGCCCTGATCTTCTCGAGGTCGCGCTCCGTGAGGACAGGGCTGGGCAGCCGGAGTTGGCGAGCGTGAAGGGGCGTCTCCTCGAACAGATTGCGCTGAGCGCCGAGGTTGATGCTGAGCGACGTCACGAGCTCCTCGCGGATCGCGTCTAACGGCGGATTGCTCACTTGGGCGAACAACTGCTTGAAGTAGGTGAACAGAAGTTGCGGGCGATCGGAAAGTACGGCCAGGGCGGCGTCGTTGCCCATGGAACCGGTGGGCTCCGCGCCGTTGATCGCCATCGGCTCCAGCAGGATGCGTAGGTCCTCTTGTGTGTACCCGAACGCCTGCTGCAGGTCGACCAACGACTCCTCGTTGAGTTCATGGCGGCCGTTGCGGCCGGGCTCGGGGTCCGGAAGCGCGTCCAGGTGCACCAGATTATCCCGCAGCCACTCGCCGTAGGGCTGTCGTGCCGATAACTCTGACTTGATCGTGGCGTCATCGACGATTCCGCCGCGCTCCGGGTCCATCAGGAACATGCGTCCGGGGTGGATGCGTTCCTTGAACAGCACCTTCTCGGGTGGGACGTCGAGAACGCCCACCTCCGAGGCCATGACCAACTGGTCGTCGGTCGTGACGAGGTAACGGAAGGGACGCAGTCCGTTGCGGTCGAGCACCGCGCCGACGCGGTCTCCGTCGGTGAAGGCGATGAGGGCCGGGCCGTCCCAGGGCTCAACGAGGCAGGCGTGGTAGTCGTAGAAGTCGCGTTTGTCCTGTGACATCTGGACGTTCGGCCCGGTGGCCTCCGGGATCAGCGCCATCATCGTGTGGTGCAACGGGCGCCCGGTGTGGAGCATGAGCTCGTAGGCGTTGTCGATGCACGCGGTGTCGCTCTGGCCCGGCCAGATGATGGGGAACAGTTTTTCGAGATCGTCGCCGAATTCCGGCGAGGCCATGGCGTTCTCGCGCGCCACCATCCAGTTGATGTTGCCCCGCAGCGTGTTGATCTCGCCGTTGTGGACGATGTAGCGGTAGGGGTGTGCCAGCTTCCATGACCCCAGGGTGTTGGTGCTGAAGCGCGAATGCACAAGCGCGAACGAACTCGCCACGAGCGGGTCATCCAGGTCCTTGTAGAAGCCCCCGAGTTGGGTGCCCATGAGCAAGCCCTTGTAGACAACCAGCTTCGAGGACAGGCTGCAGACGTAGAATTCGCCTCCGCCGTCAAGCCCCGCCTCGAGGACTTCGCGCTCAGCGACCTTACGGATGACGAACAACTTGCGCTCGAATGCCGCGGCGTCCGACCCGGGGCCCATACCGATGAATAACTGGCGGATGACCGGCTGGCACTCCCGGGCGACATAGCCGATAACAGACGGGTCAACGGGGACGTCGCGCCAGCCGAGGAACCGCTGTCCCTCCTGTTCGATAGCACGAACCACGATTGCCTCGCACGCCTCGCGCTCTGTGTTGTCTTGCGGCAGAAAGACGACGCCGGCTGCGTAGCCGCCGGGTTCCGGAAGGTCGATCCCGAGTTTCGCCGTTTCGCGGCGCAGGAAGTCGTGCGGCATCTGGAGCAGCATCCCGGCGCCGTCGCCGGTTTCGGGGTCGCTACCCGCCGCGCCGCGGTGTGCCAGGTTGGCCAGCACCTCGAGTCCGTTCCGAACGATCTCATTGGACTTCACGCCTCGGACGTTCGCCACGACGCCTACTCCACAGGCGCTGTGCTCGAACTCGGGACGGTACAGCCCAAAGGGCTCGCCTTTCCAAACCTTTGCCACCGATTACTCCTCGGCCTCTCAGCGCTCAACGCAAACAGTGCGCCTCTCCTCCGCCCGACCTGGAAGCCTAGAGGAAGAGAACGCTGCTCAACCTAACGGGGATACGTACTTACCAAGAATAGCAGATTCCGCCACGCGGTAAAAGGCGCGGTACGCGTTCGGTAGACCAGTGACACTCGGCCGCGATTGACAGTCTTCCGCTTGCTGCCGGATAATCACTCCTGTTACAGGCTGGGATGGGGAGTAGTACTCCTTCCGGCGGGGCTTCAGAGAGCCGGGATTTGGTGAGAACCGGCGCCTGCGCGAAGGCCGAATGGACCCCTGAGCCTCGGTCCGAAACCTGCGATGGCAGGAGGTAGGCGCCGACGGGACCGCCCCGTTACAGGCGGACGGCATAACCCGCTTCACGGCGGCCGTGCCGGTAGGAGTCCCTCTGCTGACGCTGAGGGAGAAGTAAGGGTGGCACCGCGGTAGCCCCGCCCCTTGTATGAGGAGCGGGGCTATTTTTATGTCCCGAAGGAAGAGAATGATGGCGGACTACGTTCCGACAAAAGAAGAGTTCAAACGTCTGGCGCAGGAGGGCTACAACCTGATCCCGGTCTACCGGGAGGTCGTGGCCGATATGGAGACGCCTGTGTCCGCGTACCTGAAGATCACAGGCGGCGGCGAGAGCGTGTCATTCCTGCTGGAGAGCGTCGAAGGCGGAGAGCGGATGGCGCGCTTCAGCTTCATGGGCACGGAGCCCTACCGCGTGCTGCGGACGGGCGAGGGAGAACCGGACGGCCCGGGCGACCCTCTCCTCGCCGTCGAGGCGGAGCTGGGGCGCTTCCGCCCTGCGCAGGTGGACGGGTTGCCGCGCTTCGTCGGTGGGGCGGTTGGCTACCTCTCATACGAGACAGTGCAGTACTTCGAGCCGTCGGCGTCGATGGCGGGGAAGGACCCGCAGGGACTGCCGGAGTCCATCTTCCTCTTCACGGACTCGCTGCTCGTCTTCGATCACCTGCGGCACTGCATCCAGGTCGTCGCCACGGCGTACGTGGACGGTTCGCCGGACGAGGCGTACGCGCGCGCCACGCACCGCGTGGACGAATTGGTGGAGCGTCTCTCGAACCCGCTGCCGCGGCAGTCGCAATTGTCGGGCGCTTCCGGGGGAACGCAGCCTTCCAGCGGCTCCGGCACAGAACACCTGGAGCACTCCAACAAGACACCCGGCGAGTACCACGGGATGGTCGAGCAGGCACGCGAGTACATCGTGGCAGGCGACATCATCCAGGTGGTGCCGTCCCAGCGCGTGGAGTTGGCGGTTGAATCGAGCGCATTCGACCTGTACCGCTCGCTTCGAGCGGTCAACCCCTCGCCGTATATGTACTACCTCTGGTTGGACGACTTCGCCATCGTGGGGGCGTCGCCGGAGATGCTGGTCCGTGCGGAGGACGGGCTCGTCGAGACGCACCCCATCGCGGGGACGCGCCGGCGTGGCAAGGATGCCAGGGAAGACGCTGCGCTGGAACGCGAGCTGCTCGCGGACGAGAAGGAACTCGCCGAGCATGTGATGCTGCTGGACCTGGGGCGCAACGACATCGGGCGTGTGAGCAAACCCGGCACGGTGCAGGTGACGCAGATGCTGGAGGTGGAGCGCTACTCGCACGTTATGCATCTCGTATCCCACGTCACGGGTGAACTGCGTGATGACCGCTCGGTGTTCGATGCGTTGCGGGCCTGCTTCCCGGCGGGCACGGTGTCGGGCGCGCCGAAGATACGGGCGATGCAGATCATCTCCGAACTGGAGCGCGAGCGGCGGGGTGTCTATGCAGGTGCAGTTGGCTACTTCAGTTTCTCCGGCAACATGGACACGGCGATCGCCATCCGCACGATGGTCGTGAAGGACGGCAAGGCCTACCTGCAGGCGGGCGGAGGCGTGGTGTTCGACTCTGACCCAGAGGCGGAACGGATGGAGTCGTTCTACAAGATGAATGCGTTGCTGCGGGCCATCACGCAGGCGGATACAGGTCGCGGGACGTAGCCCCTCAGGGCGCCAGGAGAACGGGATGCTGCTGCTCATCGACAACTACGACAGTTTCACCTACAACCTCTACCAGTTCCTGTGCGAACTGGGAGCCGACGTGCATGTGGTGCGGAACGACGCCGTGACGCTGGACGAGATAGAGCAGATGGCGCCGGAGCGCATCGTCATCTCGCCGGGCCCGTGCACCCCGGAGGAGGCGGGCATCTCAACGGACGTTATCCGGCGCTTCGGCGGGCGCACGCCCATCCTGGGCGTCTGCCTGGGGCATCAGTGCATCGGCGTGGCCTTCGGCGGCTCAGTAAGCGGCGCTGGAGAGATAGTCCACGGTAAGATGAGCGCGATAACGCACGACGGCAAGGGCGTATTCGCTGGACTGCCGAACCCGTTCCAGGGCATCCGCTACCACTCGCTGGCCATCGAGCCGGACGCCACGCCCGAGGTGCTGGAAGTGACTGCGCGGAGCGAAAGCGGCGTGATCATGGGGGTACGGCACAAGGAGTTCGCGGTGGAAGGCATCCAATTTCACCCGGAGTCCATCATGACGCAGAACGGCAAGGACCTGCTGCGGAACTTCCTGGAGGTTGGGGCGTGACGACCACGGAGCCTATTGGCACGTCACTATCCTCGGAATGGACGATGGACATTCCCGCCCGTGAGGCTTGCGAGCGGGCTCAACTGCGGCTCGAAGCGCGTGGCTACCGGCTCTGCGGGCCGGTTGAAGAGAACGAGGACGGGTGCTGCCGGGTGGTGATGACCAACGAACGGACCCTGGGCGTGGGCCAGCGAAGACAGGGCAAGCTCATGCTCGCCCTGGCGATCGCGCTCACGCTGGTGCTGCTGGTGATGATGGCGCGCGACATAGGAGGCGACCGGGCGATTGTCTCCGGGCCTCTGCTGGTGGCAGTGCTCCTTGGCGGGTTCGGGATGAATCGCCTGCGAACGCCGTTGCGCCCGGAGCGCAGAACGATGGACGTTTCCATCGCTGTCATGCCCGACGGCTGCTGTTGCGTGCTCGCGAAAGGGGAGATCGACTTCGGCGTGCTCGCCATCACCGACGATCCACCCACCAAGGCGCAACTGACTGCGGTGGGGGAAGCGTTGTCGGAGGACATGCGCGTAGTGGAAGGGCGCCGTGGTGCAACTGAGGAGGCGCTGTGATTCAGGAAGCGATAGGGAAACTGGTGACGCGGCAGCCACTGTCGGTAGAGGAGTCAGCCGCCGTCGCGGAAGACATCATGACGGGCGAGGCAACCCCTGCCCAGATCGGCGCGTTCCTGATTGCTCTGCGCCTCACCGGCGAGACGGTCGAAGCGCTGACGGGCATGGCACGCGTGATGCGCGAGAAGGCGCTCCACGTCGAGACCGATGGACAGTTGGTGGATGTCGTAGGCACCGGCGGCGACGGCCTGCGGACGTTCAACGTCTCCACTGCGTCGGCGCTTACAGTCGCGGCGGCGGGCGTGAAGGTGGCGAAGCACGGGAACCGCGCCGCATCCGGCAGCGTGGGCGCTGCGGACATCCTCGATGCGAGCGGTGTGAAGTTGGAGCTGAGCCCGGAGGCGGTAGGCCGCTGCATAGACGGAGTGGGCGTGGGGTTCATGTTCGCCCAGGCATTCCACCCTGCGATGCGCTTCGCGGGCCCGCCTCGCCGCGAACTGGGAGTCCGCACGGTCTTCAACTTCCTCGGGCCGCTGACGAATCCCGCCGGTGCGCTCTACCAACTGCTTGGCGTTGCGCAGCCCGCCGATGCGCCGTACGACGTGGCGGAACTGATGGCGCATGTGCTCGGCGCGCTCGGCACGGAACGTTCGTGGGTGGTCCGGGGCGACGATGGCCTCGACGAACTGACGACGACATCCACGTCGCAGGTGTGGGAGGTTTCCGCTGACGGCGTGCGACACTTCACGCTCACGCCGGAGGATGCGGGTCTGCCTCGAGGCACACTAGCCGACCTGCAGATCGACGGCGTGGAACAGGCGCGGGAAAAGTTTAGCCGGGCGCTATCGGCGGGCGATTCGCCGGAGAAGGACATGGTGCTGCTGAACTCGGCGGCGGCGCTCGTCGTGCGAGGCGTGGCAGAAGACCTGCCGTCCGGCGTGGCGAAGGCCCGTGCCGCCATAGACTCCGGCGGCGCATCGGAGAAGCTGCGGCAGCTGGCGGAACTGAGCCAGTCGCTCGGGTAACGGAACCATGAGCACCACCGGCACGATCCTCGACAAGATACTGGAAGCGAAACGCGCGGAGTTGGCGCGTCACCAGCGGGAGACACCGCTCTCCATGCTGGAGTCGCAGGTGCGGGAGTCCCCGTTCCCACTCAACCTGTCCGGCGCGCTCTGGGGCGACCGCGTGCGCCTCATCGCCGAAACGAAGAAAGCGTCGCCGTCCAAGGGACTGCTCGCGCAGGAGTACGACCCCGCTGCACTCGCGTCGACGTATGCCGCGAACGGCGCGGCTGCCATATCCGTGCTGACGGAGGTTGACCACTTCCAGGGGAGCCTGGCGCACCTTGCGGCGGTCAAGGCAGCGGTGGGGCCTGAAGGCGTGCCCGTGCTCCGGAAGGACTTCCTGTTCGACCCTTACCAGCTGCTCGAAGCACGCGTGCACGGCGCGGACGCGGCGCTCCTCATCGTCGCAGCGCTCTCGCCGGAGCAATTGCGCGAGATGCTGGACGCTGCGCAACGCATCTGGCTGCAATGCCTCGTGGAAGTGCACGACGAACACGAACTTGAGACCGCGTTGAACGCTGGCGCGGAGATCATCGGCGTCAACCACCGGGACCTCCGCACGTTCAATGTGGACATCACACTCACGGGCCGGTTGCGCCCGCTCATCCCGCACGGGCGGATGGTGGTTGCTGAGAGCGGGATCAACTCGCGAGAGGACGTGGTTGCCCTCCAGCAGGCGGGTGTCCATGGCATACTGGTGGGCGAGGCGCTGATGACTGCGCCCGACGTTGGCGAGAAGGTCCGGGAACTCGCAGGAGTGCAGGCGTGACGCACGTGAAGATATGCGGCTTCCGCTCCGCCGAACCGTTGCTCTCGGCAGTGGATGCGGGAGTGGACGCGGTAGGACTCGTGTTCGTGCCGTCGGCGCGGAGGCGCCTTACGGCGGCGGAGGCTCGCGCGGTGCTCGACGAGGCGCGTGCGTCCGGCCGGGCGCTGCCCCCGATCGTTGGACTGTTCGCGGACCAGCCTCTGGACGAGGTTCGGGAGACCGTGACGTCGGTGGGGCTGGACGCGGTGCAACTGTGTGGGAGCGAGGGTGTGGAATACGCGTCGCAGCTCGGCGTTCCGGTGTACAAGGTGATCAGCATCGACGCTGAGACGCCGATAAGTG
This sequence comes from Dehalococcoidia bacterium, assembly GCA_034428375.1. GTDB lineage: Bacteria > Chloroflexota > Dehalococcoidia > Lucifugimonadales > Australimonadaceae > Bin16. Next base: position 25,898 of record DAOUHT010000103.1, read on the forward strand.
CGCAGATGCCGCGCATCATGGTGCTGCAGCAGCGTCACGCACTTGCGGGCCACCGGATCGTGCTCGATGCGCAGGTGCCCGGCGAGTACGGCGGCACGGGCCAGCAGTTCGACTGGGACCTCGCTGCCGACTTTGCGGGGGCATTCGAGATGAGCCTCGCCGGCGGCCTCTCACCCGACAACGTGCAGGAAGCGGTGGAGCGGGTCCGCCCGTGGGGCGTGGACGTGTCCACCGGCGTGGAAACGGACGGCGAGAAGGACCTGGCCAAGGTGCGCGCGTTCGTGGAGACGGTGCGGACGGTGGACGCTCGCAAGAAGAAGGGCGGCCTCGCCCGACTGCTGGGCAGGCGCTGACGTGACGACGCTTCCTGACGACAAGGGACGGTACGGCCAGTTCGGCGGCCAGTATGTGCCGGAGACGCTGATGCCGGCGCTCGCAGAGTTGACCGAAGCATGGGAAGCGGCCCGCGAGGACGCCGCGTTCCAGGATGAGTTAGGCGAGTTGCTGCGTGACTACGTGGGGCGTCCGACCCCACTGCATCATGCGCTCCGGCTCACTGAGTACGCGGGCGGCGCGGAGATTTACCTGAAGCGCGAGGACCTGGCGCACACCGGCGCGCACAAGATTAACAACGCGCTGGGACAGGGACTGCTGGCCAAACGCATGGGGAAGCGGCGCATCGTGGCGGAAACCGGCGCCGGTCAGCATGGCGTTGCGACAGCCACGGTCTGTGCGCTGCTCGGCATCGACTGCGTGGTCTACATGGGCGAGGAGGACATGCGCCGCCAGGCCCCGAACGTCTACCGGATGGGGATGCTCGGCGCGGAGGTGCGTCCCGTCACCGCCGGCAGCCGCACGCTGAAAGAGGCGATCAGCGAGACGATCCGCGACTGGGTCACCAACGTCCGGGACACGCACTACATCATCGGCAGCGTCGTGGGGCCGCACCCCTATCCCATGATGGTGCGCGATTTGCAGTCGGTCATCGGGCGCGAATCGCGGGAGCAGATGCTGGCGCAGGCGGGACGCCTGCCGGATGCGGTGGTGGCCTGTGTTGGCGGCGGCTCAAACTCCCTGGGTCAGTTCTACTCATTCATCCCGGATGAGGGCGTTCGCCTCATCGGGGTCGAAGCGGGTGGAGAAGGTGTCGAAACGGGGCGGCACGCCGCGTCGATCGGCGGCGGGAGCGTCGGAGTGTTGCACGGTTCGATGTCCTACATCGTGCAGGACGGCGACGGCCAGATCCACGAGACGCACAGCATCTCCGCCGGTCTGGACTATCCGGGCGTCGGGCCGGAGCACGCGTGGCTCCGGCAGAGCGGCAGAGCGGAGTACGTGAGCATTACGGACGAAGAGGCAGTCGCCGCCTTCCGGCTCACCTGCGAATTGGAAGGCATCATTCCCGCGCTGGAATCGTCGCACGCGGTGGCGTACACGGTGCAGTCGCTCGCCGCCGACGTCGGCAAGGGCGGCGCCGTGCTGGTCTGCATGAGCGGTCGCGGCGACAAGGACATGGGCACGATCATGGAGCGCGACGCTGCTTCCTGAGCCTGTCGGCGTTGACAGTTCAGGGGTATCAACGGGAAGATAGGGATTCGGGAGACCGCTTCTTTCGCGCTTCACCGCGCGGGTAGAGAGCGGATGGCAGGCAGCCTCACCCCAGGGAGCGCATGGCCCCAGAGGGTTACGTCGTCAACTGGACGGCAGTTGTACTTGCGGCGGTGGTAGGCATCGTGGCGATGGGCCTCATGCTTGCCGCTTCGGCGTTACTCTCACCGCGCAGGCCTTCGAAGACGAAGGGCATCGCCTACGAGTCAGGCATCCTCCCCACGCCGCTGAACTGGACGCAGTTCAACGTCCGCTACTACATCTTCGCCATCCTCTTCCTCATCTTCGACGTCGAGGCCGTGTTCCTCTTCCCATGGGCCGTGGTCTTCGCAGACGAAGGGATTCCAGGCTACGTCTTCTACGCGATGATGCTCTTCATCGCGGTGCTGCTGCTGGGCGTCGTCTACGCCTGGCGAAAGGGGGTGCTGCGATGGAGATAGAGAGCGGACAGGCGCTGCCGGTATTCCGTCCGTCCTCGTGGGAGCGGCCCAGGGAAGGACGCTTCTTCGATTCGGACGAGGGCGGCGCAGTCTCCACGGACAAGGGCAATTCCCCGGCCCCGAACCTGATCAGGAACGCCGCGCCGGGCGTAGTCACCGCACGGCTGGACGACCTCGCGGCGCTCGGCAGGAGCAACTCCCTCTGGACGCTCACCTTCGGGCTCGCATGCTGCGCCATCGAGATGATTTCGACACACATGGCGCACCATGACCTGGACCGCTTCGGCGTCGTCACCTGGCCGTCGCCGCGTCAATCGGACGTGATGATCGTCGCGGGGACGGTGGTCAAGAAGATGGCCGAGCCCATCAAGCTGCTGTACGAGCAGATGCCGGACCCCAAGTGGGTGATCGCGATGGGCACGTGTGCCACGAGCGGCGGGCCGTACTATCGCTCCTACAGCGTCGTCATGGGCGTGGACCATCTTGTGCCAGTGGACGTGTACGTGCCCGGCTGCCCGCCCCGCCCCGAGGCGCTGATGGATGGCATCGTCAAGCTGCAGCAGAAGATCAAGCGCGACGCGAAGGAAGGCGTGCGCAGCGCCCCGGTAACGGTGGGATCGGAGCCGGAGTCGGCTCCTGAGTCCGGCGCCGAGGAGAACGATGACTGAGCAGCAGCCTCCTGAAGAGCAGGCTGCCCCTCGTCCGGCAGCGCACCGTGGGCCGCCCATCGAAGTGGCGAAGGAAGTGCTCGACGCTCGCGGCGAACACACCGCGGGCGCGCTCCGCCTGGCGCTGCGCGACATGGCGCTCGAGACCGGCGGGCGCGACGATGTTCCCTGGGTCCGTATCGGGCGGGAGAACCTGACCCGCGCCGTCGAGTCCTGCGTGCGCAGCCCCAACCTCCGCATGGACATGCTCCACTGCCTGTTCGCCGTGGACTATGAAGAGCGCATCGAGTTGAACTACGCGCTCTTCTCGCTGGGGAACGGGCACAAGTCGCTGCTGAAGGTGGACGTTCCACCGGACGATGCGCGCGTGGACTCGCTCACCGGCGTCTGGGCGGCCGCGGGCTGGTACGAACGCGAGACGCACGACCTGTTCGGTGTGCAGTTCGATGGGAACCCGGACATGTCGCCACTGATCCTGTACGAAGGCTTCGAGGGCTACCCCGGCCTGCGGAGCTTCCCCCTGCACGACTACGAGGAGTGGTAGGCGTTACGGTGACGGCGGAGCAGACATACGACACCGTAGACATGATGCTGAACATGGGGCCGCAGCATCCGGCGACCCACGGCGTGTTCCGCATGGTGCTGACGGTGGACGGCGAGCGCGTCGTGGACGTGACGCCCCACATCGGCTATCTGCATCGCGGCTCTGAGAAGCTCGCCGAGAACGAGAGCTACGGGCAGGTCGTAACGCTGTTCGACCGGCTGGACTACGTCGCCAACCTGAACAACGAACTCATATTCTGCCGCGCCGCCGAACGGCTCATGGGCATCGAGCCACCGGAGCGCGGACAGTACATCCGCGTCATCCTCGCGGAGTTGAACCGGCTGGCGAGCCACCTCCTCTTCATCGGCACCTACGCCATCGACCTGGGGGCGATGACGCCTATCATGTACGGGTTCCGGGAGCGCGAGCGCATCCAGAACATGTTCGAGTCCGTCACCGGCGCGCGCATGATGCACAACTTCATCCGCATCGGCGGGGTGAAAGAGGACGTTCCTGCGGACTTCGTCCCCCGCGTGCGGGCGCTGTTGGACGACGTGGAGCGCGGCGTGCATGAGTGCGACCGCCTGTTGACGTTCAACGAGGTCTTCCTCGCACGGACGCGCGGCGTAGGGGTGATAGACCTCCCCACGGCTCTCTCCTGCGGCCTGACCGGCCCATCCCTGCGCGCCAGCGGCATGGCCTACGACGTCCGCAAGGACTACCCGTACGAGGTTTACCCCTACCTCTCTTACAAGGTGCCGGTGGGGGAGAACGGCGACTGTTGGGACAGGTACTACATGCGCGTGCTGGAGTGCTACGAGTCGCTCTCTATGGTCAGGCAGTGCCTCGACCAGATAGAGGAGGGACCGGTGATGGCGCAGATGCGGCGCATCGCCAGGCCGCCGAAGGGCGAGGTGTACGTGCACGGCGAGAACCCGCGCGGCGACATCGGCGTCTTCCTCGTGAGCGACGGCACGGACAAACCGTACCGGGTCAAGGTGCGTCCCCCGTCCTTCTGCAACCTCGTGTCCCTGCGCCCGATGATGCGCGACGCGTACATCGCGGACGCCGTTGCCATCCTGGGCTCGCTGGACATCGTGCTGGGCGAGGTGGACCGATGAGGTCGAAGCCCGTACAGCTCGCGATAGCGATGGTGCTGTTCGTGGGAGTCGGCGTGCTCGTCGCGGTCTTCACGCTCGCGCTGGCTCTGCTCGGCGAACCGGACGACAACGTGACGGCGCTCACGGTGGGCAAGATCGTCATTGCACTGTTCGCACTGCTGACGCTCATCACGACACTCGGCATCTCGCTGGTCTGGCTGGAGCGCAAGCAACTGGGACGGATGCAGGGCCGTGTCGGCCCCACACGCGTTGGCCCATTCGGGTTGCTGCAGGTGGTGGCAGACGGCATCAAGCTGCTGATGAAGGAGGACGTTTCGCCGGGCTCCTCATCGAAGGCCATCTTCTACGTGGCGCCCCTGCTCGTGTTCGTGCCGAGCTTCGTCGTCTGGCTCACCATCCCGCTGTCCGAGGATCTGGTGGTGCGGAGTCTGGACCTCGGCGTCTTCTTCTTCATCGCCGTTTCGGTGCTCAGCATCGTGGGGCTGATACTGGCCGGCTGGAGCTCCAACAGCAAGTACGCCATCCTCGGCGGCTTCCGCTCCGCCGCGCAGCTCGTCAGCTACGAGATACCGCTCATTTTGGGCGTCCTGAGCGTCGTGATGGTCGCGGACTCGATGCGCTTCACCGACGTGGTGAACGCGCAGGCGACGGTGCCCTACATCCCACTGCTGCCGCTCGCGTTCGTGGTCTTCTTCATATCGGGCCTCGCCGAGGTCGGCAGGACGCCCTTCGACATCTACTTCGCGGAGTCGGAGGTCGTCGGCGGGCCGTTCGTCGAGTACAGCGGCGCGCACTGGGCGATATTCTTCCTGGCGGAGTACGTCAACACGTTCGTCGTCGCGGCGCTGGGCGCGCTGCTCTTCCTCGGCGGCTGGGTGTGGCCGTTCGGCGATGTGGGCCAGGTCCCCGCTGTGGCGATCTTCCTCGGCAAGACGTACTTCCTCGCCGTCGTTATCTTCTGGGTGCGCGCGACGCTGCCGCGTCTGCGGATAGACCAGCTGATGAACGTGGGCTGGAGACTGCTCATACCGCTGGGGTTCGCCAGCGTCATCCTGATCGCGGTGCAACGCTTCTATGGATGGCCGACGTGGACGCTGACGCTGATGTCGCTGGCGGCATTGGTGGTTGCTGCGTGGGTGCAGATGCGCATGCAGCGCAAGGACGCGGTCGCCACCGCTCAGCGTTACGCACAGCGCGCCGTGGCGGTTCAGCCGAGCCGGCGCAGGCCGGGACCGGAGAGTCAGCAGGCATGATAGGAACATTCAAAGGACTTCTGACGACGGCGCGCTGGCTGCTCAAGCGGCCTGTCACCGCCCACTACCCGGAGCAGCACCTGCCCGTACAGCAGCGCTACATGGGCTTCCCTGCGCTCCTGATGGACGACACGGCGGATGAGCCGTTCTGCACCGGCTGCATGGTGTGCGTGCGCGAGTGCCCGACACAGTGCATGTCGGCCCAGATGCACGACAACCCGAATTTCACCGATGGCACGAGCCACCGCCGCAAGATCATCAACGAGTTTGAGATCAACCTGAACCGCTGCATCCTGTGCGGCATCTGCGTGGACGTCTGTTCGTTCGACGCCATCGAGATGTCGTACGAACACGAGCTGGCGAGTTACGCACGTACCGGCTCGCGCGCCGACCTCACACTGTTGCTGGATCTGGGGCGGCGGTACGTGGACATGAGCGGATGGACCCCCGAGAACGCCGAGAAGAACGTCGCGGAGGTCGCGCTCGCAAAGAGGGCGGCGGCCGCGGCTGCAAAAGCCGCTTCTGCAGGCGACGCCGCTTCGACCGACGAACCAACCGAAGGTGGTGAGTAGGCGTGGGTCTCGCTCTCTTCTACGCTGCCGCCTTCCTGACGCTGCTCGCCTCCTTCGGCGTCGTCGCCACGCGCAACATCGTTCACGCGGCGCTCTTCCTGCTCGCGGCGCTGGCCGGAGTCGCCGGACTCTTCGTGCTGCTGTACGCGGAGTTCCTGGCGCTCGTGCAACTGCTCATCTACGGCGGCGCGGTCACCATCGTCATCCTGTTCGCCCTGATGCTGACGCGCTCGGGCGAATACGAGGGAGAGACCGAGACGAAACGCAGCCCGTTCGCGGCGGTGGCGGCCGCCGTTCTCTTCGGCCTCATGACCGCCGTGTTTGTGGCCGACGCTGAGCAGTTCAACACCAACACCCGCCAGGCGATCCCGTTCCGGACGCTTGCGGAGGACCTGTTCGCGGCGTGGGCCGTGCCGTTCGAGATAGCGTCGCTCGTGCTCCTCGTCGCACTCATCGGAGCGGTCGTGATAGGCCGCGCGGGTCGCGAAGAGGACGAGACACTGCCGGAGGACGACGAGCCTGACGATGCAGAGGAACCCGTGCGTCGTGGAAGCCGCAGGCGTGCAGAGCGCCGCCGGAGGGGCATATGACGCTGCTCCACTTCCAACTGCTCAGCGCGGCCATCTTCTGCATCGGCCTGTACGGCGTGCTGGCCCGGCGCAGCGCCGTCCTCGTGCTCATGTCCATCGAACTGATGCTCAACGCGGTGAACCTCCAGCTCGTGGCCTTCGGTGCGTTCAGCGGGTTCGGCACGTCCACGGGACAGGTGATAGCCGTATTCGTCATCACCATCGCAGCGGCGGAGGTCGGTCTCGCGCTGGCCATCGTGATGCGGCTGTTCAGGAGCAGGGGCGGCGTGAATATGGATGAGATCGACGTGATGAGGGGCTAGGCGTGGAACAGGCTTGGCTCATCCCCGTATTCGGGTTCGGAGCGTTCGCGTTCCTTGCCCTCTTTCGGAAGTACCTGCCCGGCCAGGGCAAGCACCTCGCGGTGCTGGCGATCATCGCTGCGTTCGTCGCGGTCTGGCCGGTGCTGTTCGACATGCTGGACAAGAGCGTAGGCGAAGACCCGGAAAGGTTCGTCCACCACTTCCCCAGGGACTGGTTCAGCGCCGGACCCCTCGAAGTGGGCTGGGGCATCATCGTCGACCCGCTGACGGTGGCGATGCTCGCGCTCATCACGTTCGTGTCGGTCATCGTGCAGGTCTACTCGCTCGGGTACATGCGCCACAACGGCACGGACGACTCTCGCATCGGCTGGTACTTCGCGGTGCACTCCCTGTTCAGCGCGAGCATGCTGATGCTGGTGCTGGCGGACAACCTGCTCCTGCTCTACGTGGCATGGGAACTGGTGGGGCTCTGCTCCTACCTGCTCATCGGCTTCTGGTTCGAGCGCCGCTCGGCGGCTGAAGCCGCGAAGAAGGCGTTCGTCACCACGCGGATAGGCGACGTCGGCCTCCTCATCGGCGTCGTGCTGCTCATCGTGGAGTTCGACACGGTCGACATCATCGAGATCATGAGCCGGCTCGGTGACCCGGGTGTGAACCAGGCAGTCGTGACGGCGAGCGCGTTCCTCGTGTTCTTCGGCGCGATGGGCAAGTCGGCGCAGTTCCCGTTGCACGTGTGGCTGCCCGACGCCATGGAAGGCCCGACGCCCGTGAGCGCATTGATCCACGCCGCCACGATGGTGACGGCGGGCGTGTTCCTCGTCGCCCGGCTCTTCCCGCTGTTCGATGCGACCGACAGCGCGCAGATGGCGATCGCTTCCATCGGCCTCGTGACTGCGCTTATGGGCGCGGCGATGGCCCTGGTGATGACGGACCTGAAGCGCATCCTGGCCTACTCCACGATGAGCCACCTGGGATTCATGATGCTGGCGCTCGGCGCGGGCGGCTACACGGCGGCCATCTTCCACCTGCTGATGCACGGAATCGCGAAGGCCATGCTCTTCCTCTCCGCGGGCTCGATCATGCACGCGGCCCACGAGGAGACAGACATCCGCAAGATGGGTGGCCTGCGGAAGCGGATGCCCATCACTTCAGCCGCGTTCACCATCGGCGCACTGGCGCTGGCGGGCATTCCGCCGCTCAATGCCTTCTGGAGCAAGGACGAGATTCTGCTGGCCGTCGCCGACGGCCTGAACCCCGTGTTCGTCGTCCTTTTCCTCATCGCCATCGTGCTGAGCGCGCTCTACATGGGGCGTGCCGTGCTTATCGTCTTCTTCGGGAAGCTGAAACCGGAGAACCAGGACATCCACGAATCGCCGCGCATCATGGCGTGGCCGCTCGCGCTGCTTGCGGTGCTTGCCGTCGTGACCGGGTTCATCGCCCTGCCCATCGGCTACGTCGACTACGAGGGGATCGGCAAGTTCCTCGTTGCTCCGGGGCATGAGGGGCACGGGTTCGAGCCCACGATATGGCTCGCGGCGAGCATCGTGCTCGCGCTCGGAGGCCTCGCACTTGCGTACGCGCTCTACGGCGACGAGGACACCTCCCGGGTCGACGCGCTCCGCGAGCGGTTCGCCCGCGCGCACGACATCGTCGCGAACCGGTTCTACATGGACCACGCTTACCAGTGGACGATCGACCGCGTCGTCCTCAAGATGAGCGGGCTCCTGGCCCGGTTCGACCGCAAGGTGGTGAACGACGTTGGCGTGAACGGCCCCGGTCTGGGCGCGGTGGAAGCAGGCCGGCGTCTGCGGTACCACGTTACGGGCCTCTTCGCGGACTACGGCCTCGGCATAGTCGTAGGCGTTGCCGTGCTGGGAGCGCTGCTGTGGTTCGGGGTGTGACGGGATGAGTTTCGCGGAGCGGCACGTCCTCGAGTGGCTCATCTACCTGCCGATGCTGACGGCGGCTGTGCTGGTCGCGATTCCGGCGGCATGGAGGACGCTCGCGCGATGGGTCGGTGTCGGTTCGGGCGCGCTGCTCATGGTGGGCTCGGCCTGGGTGTTCATCGCCTTCGACTACTCGGCAGGCGCCGAAACCTTCCAGCTGATCAAGGTCTACACGTGGCTCGAGTCCGTGGGGATAGATTTCCGGCTGGGTGTCGACGGCATCGCTGCCCCGATGATCCTGCTCACGGGCATCGTGGCGCTCACCGGCTCGGTGATCGCCGCGAATGTGGACAGGGATGCGAAGAACTACTACATCCTTCTCTTCGTCCTCATCGCGGGCGTGTACGGGACGTTCGCGTCCATCGACCTGTTCTTCCTCTTCTTCTTCTACGAACTGGCCATCGTGCCGATGTTCCTCCTCATCGCGGTGTGGGGCTCCAGCTCCACCTTCGCGGACTTCGCGAGGACGAAGGAGTACGGCGCGCTGAAGCTCGTGCTGATGATCGTCGCGGCGAGCGTGCTCGTCTGGATAGCCATCATCGCCATCTACGTCTGGGTGGACATAGGCACCTTCGACATCCTCCAATTGCGCGACGCGGTGCAGGACGGCGGCCTGTCGTCCGGTGCGCAGAAGACGCTGTTCCCGCTCGTGATGGTCGGCTTCGGCCTGCTGGCTGGCCTCTGGCCGTTCCACACGTGGTCGCCGGACGGCCACGTCGCTGCGCCGACCTCGGTGAGCATGCTGCACGCCGGCGTGCTGATGAAGCTGGGCGCGTTCGGCATCATCCGCGTCGGCATGACGCTGCTGCCGGAGGGCATGGAGGCGTGGGCGGTCGTTCTCTTCATCCTGGGCACGGTCAACGTGGTCTACGGCGCAATATCGGCGATGTCCCAGACGGACCTGAAGTACGTCGTCGGCTACTCCAGCGTGAGCCACATGGGCTACGTCATCATGGGCATAGCAACCCTGGACAGCATCGGACTCACCGGAGCGACGCTCCAGATGTTCTCCCACGGCATCATGACCGCACTCTTCTTCGCCGTCGTCGGAGCCATCTACGAGCGCGCACACACGCGTGACACGCTTATCCTGAATGGCCTTGCGGCGAAGATGGGCTGGACGACGGCCTTCTTCGTGATAGCGGGCCTCACGTCGCTCGGTCTGCCTGGGCTGAGCGGCTTCATCGCTGAGGTGCTGGTGTTCATCGGTGCATTCAGCTCGGAGGTGACGTTGGCCGGGACATTCCGCGCGGGGCCCTTGCTGGGGGCTCTCGGTATCCTCGGCGCAGCGATTACGGCGGTCTACATATTGAGGCTCGTCGCGCGCGTCTTCTTCGGCCAGCGCGACCCCCAGTGGGACGCTCTGCCCGACCTCACGCCGCGTGAGATATTGGCATCCGGCGCACTCGTCGTGCCGTTGGTGCTCGTGGGCATCTGGCCCGCGCCCTTCCTGGACGTCATCAGGCCCGGCGTTGATGCCATACTCGGAGGTCTCCCGTAGCGATGCAGGTAGACTTCACACTCCTGATTCCAGAGTTCATGCTCGCCGGACTCGGCGTGCTGGTGCTCGTAGCGGACTTTGCTGTCCCCTGGGCGTCGCGCGGCGCGAAGAACGGCGTGCTGGCCGCGCTCACCGTCCTGGGACTGGCGGTAACGTTCGTCGTCACGCTCTGGATGCAGTGGGACACGCACGAGATCCTGTACGAGCACCTGATCTACGTGGACCGCTACGCGCTGCTGTTCAAGGCGCTGGCGATGGCCATCGGAGCCGTAATCGTGCTCATCTCCATCGAGTACGTGCACACGCGCATCCGGCATGTTGGAGAGTTCTACACCCTCATCGTGTTCGCGGTGCTGGGCGCGAGCCTCATGGCGGGCGCCGCGGAGCTGCTGACCGCCTACATCGCCATCGAACTGCTGGCCTTCTGCCTCTACGTGCTGGTTGCGCTGAGCCGGGGCGACTCGCGCTCGAGCGAGGCCGCGGTGAAGTACATCCTGCTGGGCGCGATCTCGTCCGCGGTCATGCTGTTCGGCATCGCGCTCATCTACGGCGCAATCGGTGAGACAGTATTCCGATTCGCGGAGCAAGACATAAAGGGATGGTTTGGCCCGACGGTGGCACTGGGGCTGGCTATGTTCGTAGCGGGATTGGGCTTCAAACTGTCGATGGCCCCGTTCCACCTCTGGGCCCCGGACGTCTACGAGGGCGCTCCCACGCCGGTGACGGCGCTGGTCTCCGTGCTCTCCAAGGCTGCCGCATTCGCTCTGACACTGCGCTTCCTCGCCGAGGCTGGTAATGCGACGTTGGAAGAGTGGCAGTTGGCCCTGGCGATCCTCGCGGCGCTCACGATGACGGTGGGCACGTTCACGGCGCTGGTGCAGGACAACATCAAGCGCCTGCTCGCCTACAGCAGCGTCGCCCAGGTGGGATTCGTGCTCATAGGCATCATCGCGCTCAACGAGTCCGGCGCGCGCGCCGCGCTGCTGCACATCACGGGCTACTCCTTCACGAACCTTGCCGCGTTCGCGGTGGTGATCGCCGTCGAGGCGAAGACCGGCAAGGAGCGCATCGCCGACTACGCGGGACTGGCCTCCCGGTCGCCGTTCCTCGCGATGGTGATGGCGTCGGCGATGTTCTCGCTCGCGGGGCTGCCCATCTTCGCTGGCTTCGTCACGAAGTTCCTGCTCTTCACCTCCGCCGTCGAGGGTGGGCTCTTCTGGCTCATGGTGATCGCCGTCGTCAACAGCCTCGTCTCGCTCTACTACTACCTGCGCATCGTGCGCGAGATGTACGTGGGCGAGCCTGCCGAGATCGGGCGCTTGCGCCTGCCCATTGCGGCGTCCGTGCCCGTCTGGTTCCTCTTCGCGGGCACCGTGTTCGTCGGCGTCTACCCCGCGCCGCTCATGGACGCCGCAGGCGCCGCCGTCGGCGTCCTCGCCCCATTCCTGTAGCCCCGTCGTTCCCGGGAACCGACTCTGGATTCCTGCCTGCGCGGGAACGACGACCCCCCTGCCGGTTCTCTGACACCCGCCCCTTTCGCCGCCGCTCCCGCGTCCGCTACGCTGGTTCCATAACCGCGCATCCCGCCGGCCCTGCCCCCAGGACCCCATCGCAGCGGCGCAGAACTTTGAAACGCATGAGATTGTTGTTGCCTTGTTCGCGGGAAGCAGGCCACGGCCATGAAAATGCCTGTCACGGACGGAACAAGAATGTCAGAACGGTATCCCCGTTTACTCCTGAAAATCGGGAACAAGGATCTCATGGCGCCCCCCGTTGACATCCTTGTTCCAGAGAGGCCGGGAGCAGCCCGCATCGGCGGGTCATGGGAAGCGCTCGGCTGGTAGAATCGAACGTGCCGCACGGCCACTGCAATGACGAACTCGCCGACCAACACCTCGCACCCGCTGGACGCTGCTGAACGCCCCCTGCTCATCTCTGTGATAGGAGGCGGTGCGCCCTCCGCCCGTGCGTACGAACTGGCGGAAGCCGTGGGGCGCGAGCTCGCGCAGCGCGGCGCCGTCGTGGTGTGCGGAGGGCTCAGCGGCGTGATGGAAGCCGCGTGCAAAGGCGCCAAGTCCGCGGGCGGCGTCACGATAGGACTGATGCCCGGGAGTGACCCGCGCGCCGCGAACCCGTGGGTGGACTACCCGGTGATGACCGGCATGGGCTACGCGCGGAACGTCATCGTGGTCAAGACGGGGCGCGCGGCCATCGCCGTGGACGGCGCGTACGGCACGCTCTCCGAGATAGCCCACGCGCTGGGCGACGGAACGCCGGTCATCGGCCTCGAAACGTGGGAGATGACAAGCGGCGACGGCTATCAGCTGGAGGTAACACGCGCGGATTCGCCCGTGGACGCTGTGGAGAAGGCTATCGCCGCTGCGCACGAGCGCGACGCACGGGAACGCGCTGCGGCGCACTGAACGGAGGAGAGAAGGATGGCGCGTATCGAGACCGTACGAGCGAGCGAGATGCTCGACTCGCGGGGGCTTCCCACCGTGGAAGCAACTATAACCCTCGACGACGGCGCGACCGGCTGGGCCGCCGTGCCCTCCGGCGCGAGCACCGGCACGCACGAGGCGCTGGAGCTGCGCGACGGAGACGCATCCCGGTACGGGGGCAAGGGCACCCTCACCGCCGTTGTGAACGTGAACGACAGGATCGGGCCTCGCATTCGCGGCCTCGACGCCGGTGACCAGCAGGCCGTGGATGCGGCGATGCTGGACCTGGACGGCACGCCGGACAAGTCTGGCCTCGGCGCGAACGCGATACTCGCGGTCTCGCTGGCGACCGCTCACGCGGCGGCGCAGTCTGCTGGCCTGTCGCTCTACCGCTACCTCGGTGCGGGTGTGCTGCTCCCCACTCCCATGCTGAACCTGCTCAACGGCGGGCGTCACGCGGTGAACTCGACGGACTTCCAGGAGTTCATGGTGATGCCGGTGGGGTTCGATAGCTTCTCGGAAGGGCTGCGCTGCGGTGCTGAGGTCTACCAGGCGCTGCGCGGCATCGTGCACGCACGCGGCATGTCCACGAACGTTGGAGACGAGGGCGGCGTAGCGCCGTCGCTTCCCACCAACGAGGCAGCGGTCGAGTTGCTGGTGGAGGCGATAGAGAAGGCAGGCTACCGCCCCGGTGTGGACTGCTCGCTGGCGCTGGACGTGGCGGCGAGCGAGTTCTACGAGGGCGGCAAGTACGTGCTGGCCCGCGAGGGCGTCACCCTCACCAGCGCGGAGCTCGTGGGCTACTACGAGGAGTGGGTGTCGAAGTACCCCATCGTCAGCATCGAGGACGGCCTTGTGGAGGACGACTGGGAGGGCTGGGGTTTGCTGACTGAGCGCCTGGGCAGCCGCGTGCAACTGGTCGGCGACGACCTGTTCACCACGAACCCTGAGCGCATCGCCCGGGGTATCGCGGACGGCGCGGGCAACTCTGTGCTTGTGAAGCTGAACCAGATAGGCTCGCTCACCGAGACGCGCTCCGCCATCGACATGACACACGATGCAGGCTGGAACGCGGTCATCAGTCACCGCTCCGGTGAGACTGAGGACACGACCATCGCTGACCTCGCGGTTGCGGTGTCGGCGGGACAGATCAAGACGGGCGCTCCGGCGCGCAGCGAGCGGGTTGCGAAGTACAACCAGCTGCTGCGCATCGAGGCGGAGCTCGGCAGTGCGGCGGAGTATGCGGGCGGCTCGCCCTTCGAACGCTTACGGAGGTAGACCATGGGCATCACGGGAATGGACCACGTTGAAGTCTGGGCGAAGGACCTGCAGGAGTCGCTCGCGTTCTACACGGACGTGCTTGGCTTTCAGCACCTGCGCACGACTGAGGCGCTCAGGCCGGACGGAGCGGTGCACGCACAGGCGTGCATAACGCTCGGTGGAATGATGGTGGAACTGATCGCCGCACCTGCGGAGCGCGCATCCGAGGAGGTGGACGTGGGGAGCATGGGGGTCAAGGCCATCGCGCTCACGGTAGAGGACATGGAGGCGACCGCCGCCGCACTCCGGGAGCGCGGCGTGACGTTCGTGCAGCAGCCGAAGCCCGGCTCGTCCTTCAACGGCTGGCGTGCCGAGATCCTCGACCCGAACGGCATCGGCATCGAACTGCGGGAGTGGATCGGCGACAGTATCCACAATGAAGCATGGCAACCTGGGAGCGGCGCGGTCAGCCGGACGGCTTGATCCGCGCCTTGTTGTGCAAGCGTACGGTCTATAGCATGGAACAGCCTTAGGAACGAGGCTACGCAAGGAGGAGAAAGAGGCGTATGAGCACGAGAGTTGGCATCAACGGCTTTGGGCGCATCGGCAGGCAGGTGCTCCGGGCGACGCTGGAACGGCATCCGGACGAGTTGGAAGTGGTCGCGGTGAACGACCTCGCGGCGCCGCAGGCGAACGCGCACCTCTTCAAGTACGACTCGAACTACGGGCGCTACCCGGGCACAGTGCAAGCCGTGGACGGCGGCATCGAGGTCGATGGACGCCTCATCAAGTCGCTCTCGGAGCGCAACCCCGCCGACCTGCCGTGGGGAGACCTGGGTGTGGACATCGTCATCGAGTCCACCGGCATCTTCACGCAGCGAGAGAAGGCCGCTGGCCACATCGAGGCAGGCGCGAAGAAGGTCATCATCTCTGCGCCGGCCACCGGCGAGGACAAGACGCTCGTGCTGGGCGTCAACGCGGACGAATACGACCCCGGCGAGCACCACGTCCTCTCCAACGCGTCCTGCACGACAAACTGCGTCGCGCAGCTCATCAAGGTGCTCAACGACGAGTTCGGCATCCAGCATGGCCTGATGACCACGGTCCACGCCTACACGAACGACCAGCAGATCCTCGACCAGGTGCACTCGGACATGCGCCGCGCCCGTGCCGCCGCGTCCAACATCATCCCCACCAGCACCGGCGCCGCGAAGGTTGTCGGCGTGGTGATCCCGGATCTGAACGGCAAGCTGCACGGCATGGCGCTGCGCGTGCCGGTGCCCACGGGCTCCATCACCGACTTCGTTGCCGACGTCGGGCGCGACGTGACGAAGGAAGAGGTGAACGAGGCGTTCCGCAAGGCCGCCGAGGGCCCACTCAACGGCATCCTCGAATACACCGAGGACCCCATCGTCAGCAGCGACATCAAGATGAACCCGGCCAGCTGCATCTTCGACGCCGACTCCACCATGGTGATGGAAGGCAACATGGTGAAGGTGCTCGGCTGGTACGACAACGAGTGGGGCTACTCCTGCCGCACATCCGACCTCACGGCGATGATTGCGGAGAGGGGCGTCTAAGGCACGGCACTTCGATGCGGGCCTGCGCATCGCATATGTGCAGCCCGCACCCACGCCGTAGGTCTGCGGCCTGCCGTTCGTGAGCGATATGTCAACCGACGCGCTGCCCTCACCGCCCAGCGCCACGGAGACTGAGCCGCAGGAGCGAACGTCGAGCGTGGCCGCCGAACTCGCGCTGGTGCGCGGATGGCTCAGGGCCACGCCGGCGTGGGTATTCATCCTCGTGCTGATCGCTGCCGCCGCCCTCGGGTTGCGGCTTCATGGCCTCGACTGGGACGGCGGCAGCCTCTATCACCCTGACGAGCGCTCCATCTACCTCCGCGCGGACTGCATGTACCGCGTCCTGACTGAGGCTCCGGGATGGGACTCCTGCCAGAACCGCGATTTCCCGGAGGACAGGCCAGGCTTCCCCGGCATCGGCACGTTCCTCGACAAGGACGCCAGTCCGCTCAATCCGCACTGGTTCCCGCTCGGCACGATCATCATCTACCTGCTGGTTGGCATCCGTTTCGTCCTGGAACCGTTCATGGACCAGGTGCGGCTGGAGGACCTGGCATCGGCGGGGCGGGCGCTGGCAGCGTTCGCGGACACCGCCTCAATAGTGATGCTGTTCTTCCTGGGACGGCGGCTTTTCGGGCATGGCGCGGGCCTGCTCGCCGCCGCGCTCGGAGCCTTCACCGTCTTCAACATCCAGGTCACGCACTTCTACCGCCCCGAGTCATTCGTGGTCTTGCTGGCGCTCGTCGCCTTCTGGTGGATGCTGAACGTCCTGGAGCGCGGACGCCTCCGCGACCACGCCGTTCTCGGCCTCGTCATCGGCATGACCTTCGCGTTCAGAGGCAGCAGCCTCCCGATACTGGCGCCCGTCGCGCTTACCTACGCCGCACTCCTGTGGCGACAGTGGGAGACTGGCGAACGGGGCTGGCCGCTCCTGCAACCCCTGGTGCGCCCCGCCGTGCTCGCGTTCGGCGCCGCCCTCCTCACCTTCATCGTGCTGCAGCCGTACGCGCTGATCGACTACCGGAAGTATGTAGCGGACCTCGGCTGGGAAGGGATGG
>DAOUHT010000104.1:0-7072 GCA_034428375.1 Dehalococcoidia bacterium
CCTCTGCCCTCACGGGCCTGCCCTGGGGGTTCGTGTTCGAGCACCTCCACATCAGGTACGGGGCGATGATCATGAGTGCGCTGCTGGCGCTCTCGATGGTCGTACTGCTCGTGGCGGACAACTACCCGTTGGCGGTGCTGTTCGCCGTGCTGTTCGGGGTCGCCATCGGCGCAGGGAACATCATCGAGAACCTGTTGTGGGCGGACTACTTCGGGCGCGACCACCTGGGAGCGATCCGGGGGTTCGGTGCGCCGTTCCGCATCGCCAGCCCCACCGGCCCGGTCCTGACGGGGTTCCTGTTCGACTGGACGGGCTCCTACACGGTGCCGTTCCTGGTCTTCACCGTCATCTTCATAGTGATGACCGCGGCGATGTACTTCGCCACGCCGCCGGTGAAGCCTGCCGAGAGCGGGGAGGGGTGAGGGTAAGAGAGCGTGAGTTTGAGCGGGGCGCGGTCGTCAGCTGCTCTGGGTACCGGCGGCAACGCATTCCGCACCATCGGGCGACTCGCCGTAGGAGTAGGAGTTCAATGCGGACAGGAGGCGTGTTGCCGTGATGAGAGCCTCGCGGAGCATGGTTTCGGCGTGCTGTAGGCGCCATTGTGCAGGAGCGGCCCCGCGAGGTTGTAGTCGCATTCGCCGCGCATGTCTGCGAGAAGGCGCAGGAGGAACACAATGTCTCTCTGCACAGGCTCCCCGGAATTGCTGAAACGCAGCGGGAGTTCGCTGTGCCGCCTGCTCCGCTGGATCGGAGAAGCGCCGGGGTTCTCTCGAAAGTAGCGGCAGCACGCCTCGTGGTGCAGGCCGTAGTATAAGCGGCTCACCGCCGACCGCTGAGCGGCCTCTGTCGGTGTGCCGTCCGGCAGCCGGAGCGCCAGGTCGTGAAAATCAAGTGGACGCATTCACCAAGCGAGACACGAGCGAGTCCAGCGGTATCGCCGCCAGCCGTTCGGGAGTGAGTGCGGCGGAGAAGCGTATGCGGAACGCGTCCTCGCGCTCCGCTGCCGACCACGACTGCCACATCGCTGCTTCGCGCTGTACCATGCGCTCCCACGTCTTCTGCTGGTCGCTCTCTGTTCCATCCACCCAGCAGGCGAGCGCAACCGAAGCGGAGTCTTCCTCGTGCGCTTCGTGAGCATAGACGTACGCTTGAGCGATGACGTCTGCGCCACCGTCCGACATGGCGGCGTCGTAAAGCGCGCGGAGTATGCCCTCCCGGAACTCTGACAGGAGCGGTCTGGCCTCCGGTCTGATCTCCAGCGGGGCCGGACGATGCGTTGTGGTCTTCAACGCCTGCGCCATTGCGCACTCTCCTTGGCAGGCTGTGGGTAGTATAGCATCGCTGTGCCTCTCCCCCTCACCCCCGCGCGTCCTCGTCCATGAGCGCGGCGACCTGCCGACCCATCCGCACGGAGTAGTTCGTGCCGCGGTCCTCCGGGTAGATCTGCGTCGTGTTTGCGAGGTAGAGGCCGGGTATCGGCGTGCGGTGGTCCGGGATGCGGTCGGTGTAGCCTTGCGTCACGATGGGCTGCGCGGCGTCCACCTTGTGGTGGTGGTACTCCGTCACCCACGACTCGTCGAACGCCGGGTTGATCTGCTGCAGGTGGGGCACGTACTCCCGGTACAGCTCCTCCGGCGTCATCTTGTAGAGCGGGTCGTCGCGCTCGAGGTAGTTCGTGAGATAGACGATGTGCGCGCCGCCGTAGTGCTCCGGCGGGATGAAGTTCGTGTGCTCGATGATGCCGAGGAACGGCAGCGAGCGGTCGCCCACGTACGTCCAGTAGTGCGGGCTGAGGGAGCGGTTCATCACCAGGATGACCAGCACCGCGGCGAGGTAGACCTTGTCGGTCAGTTTGCCGAGGTAGTCTTCGGGCAGGTCCACGAGCCGTGGGAAGATGTACGACGGCGTTGTAGAAAGCACCTGGTCGTACTCGCGGCGCTCCGGCTCTCCGCCGTCGACGCTCACCTCCAGCCCTCGTGCGCGTCCGTCCTCCACGATGACGCGGCGTACGCCGGACGAGATGTGCACCTCGCCGCCCTGCTCCCGGACGCGTTCCCCGAGCACGTCGAATATCTCGCCGAACGACCCGGTGGGGTAGGCGAGCTGCTCTTTGAACTTGCCGGTCAGCCCCTTGCCGCGTGACGCCGTGCGGAGCGCGAACTTGTTCCACAGCCACGCCATCGTGATCTGGTCGTGGTAGCGCCCGAACTTCCCGCGCAGCATCGGCTCGAAGATGGCGTCGTACGCCCCGTTGCCCGCGTTCTTGCGCATCCATTCCGTCGCCGTTGTCTGTTCGAGCGACGCCCACTCCTTGCGCCGCTGCAGGCCGAGCGTGACCAGGCCGAGGCGGATGCGGTCGACCAACGGGAGAGGGCGGAAGCGAAGCAGATCGAAAGGGGAGGTGAACTTCCAGAGCCGCCCGCGCGCGTAGTAGCCCACGTTGGAGTCGATCCACTTCAGCCGGTGCGACAGCCCAAGCTCGCCCATGAGGTCGATCATGGCGGTGTCGCTGCGGAAGAGGTGGTGGTAGCCGCGCTCCAGCGGAACGCCGTTCACGGGGAACGTGGACGCCTGCCCCCCGAGGAACGGCGCGCCCTCGAATACCTCTGCGTGGTGTCCTCGAAGTCCCAGTTCGTAGGCTGCCGCGAGTCCCGCCGCGCCTCCGCCGATGATGCCTGCTTTCACGATGCTCCTTTGGTGGTCGATTCGGCGCGGCTCTGCAGCAGGTCACCCAAGGGGATGCTGCGCACCACGAGGTAGAGTAGCCCGACTGCGATGACGGGGAGCAGCAGGGCCGCGTGCAGCACGATGGCGTATGCCGACGCGTGGACCGACCCCACGCCCAGCACGACGAGAGCCAGCGCCGCGAAGATCTCGAACGGGCCGACGCCTCCCTGTGACAGCGGCACCGATATGGCCAGGTTCGCAAGGGAGATGATGAGCAGCATGGAGCCCACCAGCAACCACTGGCTGCCGAGGTGCGCGTCCAAGTCGAACCCCAGTGCGATGCAGTAGTACGTAACGCCTTCCGCTATCCACACGGGTACGGTCAATACAGCCACCCGGGCAAGACGGCCGGGCCTGTGCAGCCCCTCGAACCCATCGATGAAGCGTTTCGCGAATGCGCTGATGAGCGCACGGAAACGCACCGGTGCGGGCAGCCGACGCGCGAACCGGTTGCTCATGGCGAGGAACTTCTGCGGATGCAGCGCCGCCAGGATGATGACCGTGAACCCGCCGACGAACGGCACGACCATCACCGCCGCTGCCGCCCACACGGGAATGTCGACGGCGTCCCGCACCCCCTCCGGCAGCCCGGAGAACGGAAGGAAGAGGACACCGGCGGACAGCAACAGCAGCATGAGCAGGCCGTCGAATACGCGCTCGATGATGATCGTCGCCAGCGCCGTTGCGCCGCTGACCGGTTCACGGCGCGAGAGGTAGTAACTGCGAACGAACTCACCGGCACGCAGCGGAAGGAGGTTGTTCGCCATATATCCGACGATGACCACCGGATACAGGCGCGTAGTTGTCGTATCGGCGAACGGACTCAGCAGGTATCGCCATCGGAGCGCCCGGAGGTAGAACGATGCGAAGTAAGCCATGAGGGCCGGCGCGAGCCACGCGTAGTTCGCTTCCGACAGCGCGTCCACCCACTTCTGGTAGTCGCTGCGAACGAACAGGAAGAAGAGCACCGCGAGGAACCCTGCGGTGGGGGCCATGCCCAGCAGGATTCGCGTCCTGCGTGACATGCCTGGCCTGCGCGTGCGTTCTGTACCGGGGGGAGTGCTCATCCTGTCGCCATGTCGTTGCGGCTCTGGACGTTCAGGAACGCCTCGCACCCCTCGGTGTGTTGTATGAGGTCGTTCCGCACGTAGATGGTGCCCCGTGAGTATTGCATCTCGGACCCGACCTCGCGCTGCAGTTGGTAGTCCACGACCAGGCGCCAGCCTTCACTGGAGGTCGCTCCTTCGAGCACGTCGGCAGGCGTGAGGTCGTCGTAGGCGTAGTTGGGGTACCACCAGAGCGTATGCAGTTCGCCCAGTCGCGTGTAGTTCTCAAGGTGCTCCTTATTGGCGTCCTCTGACCAGATGCTCATCATCACCAGGTGGTCGTCGGGCGGTTCGGTCACCGGGTCGGTGTTCAACGCCCGGTAGGTGACCCAGGGGTAGTCACGCAGGTACCAGCGCCACTGCCACGCGAAGTTGTCGTGCTCGTCGGCGAGTATCCGTAGGTCGCCCCGTCCGAGCCCCGCGCTCGCTGCGAAGCCCTCGATACACTCGACGGCGTAGGGCGTCTCCTGGCCGGTCTGCGAGTAGACCAGCAGTTCGCGCGGGCGTTCGAACCCTTCATAGGAGTAGCTCGCCCGGGCAGAGATGAATATCGTCATCCCGAACGCTGCCACGAGGACGCCGAGCGTCAGGACTGCCAGCTGCGGTGAAACCCTGCGTACGGGTCTCATCGCGGTTCGGGCCGCCCTCGCCAGGAGACGGCCCAGCCCGCGCAACGCCGCCGTCGTCAGCCGCACTATGGCTCGCACCGGGGCCATCAGCAGCCGCACGATCGATGCGCCCAGCCTGCGTGCTCGCTCGCCCCGCGCTGCGCGTCTGCGCTCCGCGCGGCTTCCCCGCGCCTGGCTAGCTTCCGCCTGGCTCCCCCGGGCCTGGCTCCCCTCTGCCTGTACTATCCCCTCTCCCTCTGGGAGAGGGCTGGCGTGAGGGTCAGGACGGCCCTTCCAAAGCGTCGCGGCGTGTTCGGCCAGCATCCCGGCTACCCGGCCCGCGACGAACGCGCAGGGTATGGCGATGCCTGTCAGCAGCCAGGGCATCCGTTCGCCCGCGTACGAGTAGACGGCGAAGGAGAGCCACGCCCACCCCACTATCGCCACGTCGAATGTGCTGCGGCGTCGCGCCAGCAGGTAGACGCTGCCGATGAGCGTGGGGATGGCTATGGCGAACTCGTATACCGAGAGGCCGATCATGTAGTAGTACCACGGCTGGTTCGCGCGCTCGACGCCTTGCTGGGCTATCCAGTACCCCAGCGAACCCCAGAGGCCGGTGAAGAACCCCTCCCAGTTCGAGAAGAGGCTGGTGAACAGCAGCAGCCACACCGCCGCGAACGCTCCGAGCAGCAGCGGCCACCGCCTCCTGTCCCACTTCAACCCCAGCGTGACGGATATGGCTGTCAGCGCTAGAACGATGAACCCGGCTATGTACTTCGCGCCGCCCACGGGTGCGCCGGTCGGTTCGTCGGCGCGGAACAGATCGCCGCTCTGCACTAGCGGGTGGTTGCCGTCCGGGTTCACCAGGATGAAACCGAACGTGTCCTGCACCAGCCCGAAGACGGGAGCCCACATCGGCAGGGTCAGCGTTCCCATCACGATGAGCAGGTCTGCCGCCGGGCCTGCCTGGGAGAGAGGGCGCAGGTCCCGCACCCACTGCACCAGTGCGGGCGCTGAGCGAGCCAGCAGGAGGAGCCCGAACATGCCCACAAGGAAGAACGCGCTCTCCTTCGATGCGAACGTCAGCGCCCAGAGCACCGCCCACGCGAAGAGCATCCACGTTCGCGGTCGCTCCATGTAACGGAGCGCCAATGCAAGCAGCGCAACCGCCCAGACGGCCATGTAGATGTCGTTCCGCATGAAGCGGGCGAAATAGAGGACGGTGGGAGAGGCCAGCAGGAAGAGGGAAGCCGCGAGCGCTCCATAGCGCCCCAGCTCTTTGCGGAAGAGCCACGGCATCACGACTAACACTGCGCCGAATAGCGCAGGCACCAGCCGGGCGGCGAACTCGCTTGAGCCGATGAGCCTGTAGGTTGCCGCGCCGACGTGGTAGAGCAGCGGGCCGTGAGTCAATGGGTTGTGGGCGTAGCCTCCGCCTTCGGCATAGAGCCACGAGTACCAGGCGTGGAGGATCTCGTCATAGTGGAGCGCGCGCCCTCCGAGGTCCCACAGCCGGGTAACGAGTGCGACGACCAGCAGCGCGAGTATCGCCCATCCCTCCCAGGTCTGGGGTGGACGGATACGGGAGATGTGTCCGCGGGCCTGTGACGGCACTCGTCTGATGGCCCCGATGCTCGACCGGGCGCCTCGCACGGCTTGCACTTACGCCGCTCCCTCCGCGTCGATGCGGTACACGGTGATGCCTCCGTCGGCAAACACGCTGGAACCCAGCGTTGAGAACTTCGGGATGCCCGACTCACCGTAGATGTCGCGTTCTCTGGGTCCTACTACTACGTAGTCTACCCCGTATTTGTCGAGGAGCAGGGCGGCGGTGCTCGCCTGTTCCGTCTCGTAGATGGTGCGAACGTCTGCTTGGCGCTGCTCGAAATCGGCGCTTTCGTTGCTGCGCCACTGGCGCTCGTGCCACTCCCAACCGAGGATGGTGGGCCGTCCGGTGGCGGACGCGATCCGCGTAAGTTCAGGCTTCCAGTCGTTGCAGCCGTCCGGGTTCTCGGGGCACGGCACGAGAGAGCCTTCCAGCACGACGGCGTCGCCCGGGGTGTTCCCGCGTACCCACTCTATCGTGTTGTAGTCGGCTGGCGAATACATCTCCACGTACGCGGTGCCGTTGAGGGTGAACCTGTCCTGCTCCGTGATGCGTGTGGCCACTGCCGCCGCCGGATAGTAGGAGACTGCCACGAAGATGATCACGAGCAGCCCCAGCGCCGCGTATCCGCTCACCCGGCCGATGGTCTGCTTCATGTTCCATCGGACCGTTACGAACCATATCGAGAACCCCCCGAGTACCGCGAGGATCAGCCACGCCTGGTAGTACAGCTTGAAGATGGTGTTCATCCGCCGGAACGGGCCGCCGGCCCAGATGTCCACCACGTGGAACAGCTCTGCCCCCATCACCAGCATGGCGGCGATGGCGAACAGGAGCAGGCCGGGCACCACCGAGTTCCATTGTGCGGCGCGCTCGCGGTCGACGGACTGGCGCATCGTTTCACTGTCCCGGTGCGCCAGCGCCCAGGCTCCATACAGTGCGCAACCCGCCATGATGGCGAGGGGCACCACCGGCACGAGCCGGTCTATGGCGAGGAGTTCGCCCCCGATCCCACGCTCGCCGCT
>DAOUHT010000105.1:0-1615 GCA_034428375.1 Dehalococcoidia bacterium
ACCCAGTTGCGAATCGACCCTGCCGACGGCTCGTACTCCCGAGCCAATTCCTGCGGCGTCCTCCCGGACTGCACCAACTCGACCATCCGCTCGCGGATCTCAGGTGGATACGCTTGATGCGTTCTCGCCATCGTAGCTCCCTCCTCCGTGCCTCACTGTCTATGTGTCCACGAAAGCGGGGCAACTCCAGAACCGCATTCCCGCCCCGACTGATCTCGGCTTCCCTACACGCAGCATTCAGCATACCTTCTCTCGACATGCACATCACTTCGGGATTACTCAGAACTGGAACAGGGTCTTCCGGGTTTCGTGTGGATGAGGGGGCCGGAGGTCGCGGCGCTTGGGGCAGCAAGGCTACGCTGGAGCCATGCGTGACAAGGACCTGTACGCGAGGATTCTGGGCATCGAGACGCCCTGGCGAGTTGCTGAGGTGGAGCTGAACCTTCAGCAGGGCGAGGTGGTCGTGCACGTGGAGCACGACGGCGAATCGCTGGGCTGTCCGGAATGCAGCCAGCCGGCGCGGCGTTACGACACCGGTCAGCGGCGCTGGCGGCATCTGGACACCTGCCAGTACCGCACGATCGTGGCGGCCGAGGTGCCACGGGTGCAGTGCGAGCATCACCAGGTCAAGCAGATCGCGGTGCCCTGGAGCGAGGGCCGCTCGCGGTTCACGGCGCTGTTCGAGGCGCTGGTGATCGACTGGCTGCAGGAGGCGGCCATCCCGGCGGTGGCGCAGCAGATGGGGCTGAGCTGGGACGAAGTGGACGGCATCATGCAGCGCGCGGTGCAGCGCGGGCTGGAGCGTCGCGAGGTGCAGGTTCCCGAGCGCATCGGCGTGGACGAGACGTCGTTCCAGAAACGCCATGAGTACGTGACGGTGGTCAACGATCTGGACGGTCATGTGCTGCACGTGGCCGACGGGCGCGGCAAGAAGGCGTTGGAGGAGTTCTACAAGCAGTTCGACGGCGAGCAGTTAGCGCGTATCCAGACGGTCGCCATGGACATGTGGGAGCCGTACATCAGCGTGAGCACGCAGTACGTGGTGGAGGCGCAGAAGAAGATCGCCTTCGACAAGTTCCACGTTGCCGGACACTTGGGAGACGCCGTTGACCGGGTGCGGAGAGCCGAGCACCGTCGGCTGGCCGCCGAGGATGATCAGCGGCTGAAGGGCAGCCGCTATCGGTGGCTGACCAACCCCGAGAACATGGATGAGGAGCGCTGGGAGCAATTCGCCGAGCTGCGCTCAAGCGCGCTGCAGACTGCCCGCGCGTGGGGCTACAAGGAACATGCGATGACGCTGTGGGAGTACCGCACCCGCGGCGGGGCGCGCAAGGCATGGCAGGCGTGGTACCGCTCGGCGATCCGCTGCCGACTGGAGCCGGTCAAGAAGGTGGCGCGGATGATCAAGCGCCACCTGGAGGGGATCGTGACCGCCGTCGTGACCAAGGTCACCAACGCGCGGGCCGAGTCGATCAACGCCGGCATTCAGAAGCTGAAGTACTCAGCGCGCGGGTTCCGCAACCGCAAGCGATTCCGCAACGCCATCTTCTTTCATCTCGGCGGCCTTGATCTCTATCCCGCCGGCGTCACCCGGTGACCGGCTCTTCCACCCGAA
>DAOUHT010000106.1:0-9780 GCA_034428375.1 Dehalococcoidia bacterium
CGACGCCTACGTTCACGCCAACCCCCACGTCGACGCCAACGGTAACGCCTACTCCCACGTTGACGCCGACGCCCACGCTGACGCCAACCCCCACCCTGACACCGACGCCGACACCGACACATACTCCGACGTTCACGCCCACGCCGACGGCTACCGGGACCGCGACTCCCACGGTGACACCGACACCCACGGCCACGCCCACCCCCACCGCGACACCAATCCCCACACCCGTCGCTCCGGCGGCGCCCACGGTCCAGCAGAACGGCACGGACAAGGCCCTCGTGACGTGGAGCGCGCCGTCCGGCCCGCAGCCGGTCACCGACTACGACTACCGCTACCGCGCGCGCATCCTCGACGGCGAATGGATGGAGGTGACGAACACCATAGTGACGGCGACGCAGGTGGAACTCGACCTGCTGACACCCGGCACGACGTACGACGTGCAGGTACGTGCCGTGAACCAGGGCGGGCCCAGCGAATGGTCGGGCACCAACAGCGCGCAGACGCTCTTCCCGCCGACGCCGACCCCCGTGGCGGGGGCGCAACTCCTCACGTTCTCAGACCCGGGCACCGAGACCGCGTCGCTTCAGATCGCGATCGCGCGGACGATCCTGGAATACGGCTACCAGTACCGAACGCGCACCGTTGCCGGCACCGAGACACAGGCGATACAGAACCTGGGCAACGGGCTGACCAATATCCACATGGAGGTGCGGCTTCCGGCCTTCCAGTCTGCGTGGGATGACGTCTTCGATGTAGACACCATCCTGACCCTTGGCGACAGTTTCGCGGGCGTCGTATCCCAGAGCGCGTTCCTCATCCCGCAGTACACCGCGAACGCGAACCCCGCCCTCTTCAGGGTGCAGGGCCTGCAGGAATCGCAGCACAAGCAGCTCTTTGCCGGACCCGACGGCGGCAAGGCCCGGCTCATCACGTGCGTCACGGAGTGGGAGTGCGCGCGCATCAACGAGAAGCAGGTGCACGGGTATGGCCTGGACGAGCACGTCGAGTTGGTGGACCCCCGCACTCCTGAGGCGCTGTACAACCTGATCATCTCGGCGTTCGAGAACCAGGAGCACATCCTGTTCTACTACTGGTGGCCGTCGGCGCTTGCCACGACCCTCGAAGGACTCGGAGGCTTTGAGCCATTGAGAGAGCCTTCGTGGGGCCAAGGCTGCTGGGACAGGCTGACGTCGACCGTCGCGGCGTCGCAGATCACCCAGGCATGCGCATACCCGGACTCGTCGTCGCTCATCGCCGTGCGGAAGGACGTGGAAGAGTTCTCGCCGGACGTGGTCGAGTTCCTGAAGGATTGGACGCTGGACAGGGAGGAGCTGAACGAGCTGCTCGGATACAAGGAGCGGTTCCGCTTCTTCGTGCTGCAGGAGAGCGAGTACCGCGAGGCTGCGTTCACATGGCTGCGCAACTCGGACGAGTGGCAGTCGTGGGTTGCCACGGGCATCGCGCAGAGGGTGCTCGACGGGATCGGAAGGTAGGAGCGCGGGCAGCCCCTATCCGAGAGATGTTTCGACTTCGCTCAACATGACAGGGGACTGGCTACCGTCCGATGAGGTCCTCGCCGGACAAGTGCTCAACGGTCTGGCCGGTGTCGGCGAAGGTGCGGGTGACGCTCGTCGAGGCGTAGACCCACATGATCTTCATCGGCACGTCGCCGGTGTTGCGGAAGCAGTGGGTGACGCCGCCGGGGATGAACGTGGTGTCGAAGAGGCCCACGGGCCGCACGATGCCGTCTATCTCGCACTCGCCTGAGCCTTCCAGGACGGTGACCATCTCCTCGACGTTGTGCGAGTGCATGGGCACGTTCAGCCGGGGAGGGAAGTGGCTGATGCCTGCGGTGAAGGAGTCGGTGCCGTCAGCGCCGCCGACGAGTGGGTAGGTCATCGCGCCGTTCCCCCGCGAGATCGGGGGCTGTTCGCCGAACCGCATGTATTTCAGGTCTGTCATGGCTGGTGCTCCTCTTGCGTCGGGCACCCACGAGGGATGCCCCTACACGTCCTCTACCGCTCGCCGACCTCGGTGACGACGTCCACGAGGGCGAGGCGGCCGTTCTCGACGACTTCGCGCCTGGCGCGTTCGAGGGCGCCTCGCAGGTCGGCGGGGTTGTCGACGGGGCCCTCGGCCCATGCGCCGAACGAGCGCGCCATGCCCGCGAAGTCCACGTAGGGGTCGTCGATGTCGATGCCGATGGTCCTTCTCTGGATGGGCCTGCCGCGCACCTCCGCCATGAGGCCCTGGTGGCCAAGGTCGTTGCCGTAGGTGCGGTTGTTGTACATGACGACGAGCATGGGGATGCGGTGGTGGACCGCCGTCCAGACCGCGGCGGGCGTGAAGAGGAAGTCGCCATCCGATTGGATGTTGATGGTGAGCCGCCCCTTGTCGCGGTTCGCCAGAGCGACGCCGAGCGCGTGCCCGAAGCCCATGCCGAGCCCGCCACCGCCGCGCGACTCGATGACCTGGTGCGGGGCGTTGTAGTCCCAGAGGCGCTCCGTCCAGCCGCGCAGGTTGCCGTTGCCGAGCACCCAGTCCGTGTCCTTGACGACCTCCCACATCTCCGATGCGAGGTAGGGCAGGGCGATGGGCGACTCGCCGGAGCGGCTCGCGACGACGTCCGCAGCCTGCTTCTGCGCCCCGTCGTGCAGCGCGGCGACGCGCCCGTGGCGCTCGCGCAGTTCGCTCGAACGGTCAGGGCCGTCGTTCAGGCGTCGCTCGACGAGGTCGGCGAGCGCGGGGATGGCGAGCGCGGTGTCGGCCTGCACGGAGAGCGAGGTTGGGTAAAGTCCGCCGTAGTCCGCCGTCCAACTGCGGACGGCGAGCTGGCGTAGCGATACGTCGATGAGCTTCGCGCCGGGCGGTAACAGGTGTTGCAACTGGCGGGCGCGGTAGTCCTGCCCGGTGAGCGCCTGCTGGAGGTCGTATACGTCGAGCGCGAGCACGACGTCGGCCTCCTGCAGCAATTGCCGCTTGGCCGTCGTCACGTTCAGCGGATGGCGCGACGGGAAGTTGTAGAGGTCGCCGCCGGAGACGACGGGCAGCGAGAGCAGCTCCGCGAGCCGCACGAGACCGTTGGCTGCCTCCTCCGAGCGTCCGAGGAAGTCGGCGAGCACGACGGGGCGCTGCGCGTCGACAAGCAGGCTCGCGGCTTGCTCGAGCGCGTCCGGGTCGGCCTGGAAGCGCGTCGGCGCTGGGAAGGAGTCCAAGTCCGGCATCTCGAACGGCTCGGCGAGCTGCTCCTCCTGCGTCGAGACGTCGAAGTTGACGTAGACCGGGCCCTCCGGCTGGCTGGTGGCGATGTGGTAGGCGCGGATGAGCGATTCGACCGACGCGCCGACGCTTGCGGGCTGGTCGTCCCACTTCACGTAGTCGCGGACGGCGTTGCCCTGCACGTTGGCGGTGTGTATCCATTCGATCCACGGGCGGCGCTCATCGGCGGCCATGGGGCCGGTGCCGCCGAGGACGAGGACGGCAGAGCGGTTCGCCGACGCGTTGAAGATGGCCATCGTTGCGTGGAGCAGGCCGACGACGTTGTGGACGTAGGCCGCCATGGGCTTGCCCGCGGCCTTGCCGTAGCCGTGCGCGATCGCGACGGCGATCTCCTCGTGCGGGCAGAGGATGAGCTCGGGGCGCTCGTTGCCGAGGTAGTTGACGAGCGAGTCGTGGACGCCCCGGAAGCTTGCGCCGGGGTTCATCGCGACGTACTCGATGCCGAGGCCGCGCAGCGTCTCGACGATAACGTCGGAGCCCCACTCGGCCTTGCTGATGCGCCCGTTGGTGGTCATGGGCTTCCCTCCCGGGGTTGCGAAATGCTAGATGACGGCGCGGCCTTCGAAACGCTCGAGCCAGCGGGGGATGACTTCCTTGTTGAAGACGTGCTCCGGCAACTGACCGCGCAGGGCGCGCAGCACGTCCTCTGTACCCCACTCGATGCCGGGGCCGATGCCCGCGCCGTGGTTGTGCGCCGCGACGTGCGGCGAGAGCAGCACACGCTCGTCCATCTGGCGCAGCGGGCTGTCCATCGGGAGCGGCTCGACCTCGAACACGTCCAGTCCCGCGCCTGCGATGGTCTCGTCCTGGAGGGCCTTCACCAGCGCCTTTTCGTCGATCACCGGCCCGCGCGAGGTGTTGAGGAGGATGGCGGTCGGCTTCATCATGCCGAGTTCGCGCTCGCCGATCATGTGGTGCGTCTCCGCCGTGAGGATGACGTGGAGTGTCACGACGTCGGACTCCTGCAGGAGGGTGTCGAGGTCGACGCGCTCGACGTTCGCGTGGATGAAGCGGTCGATGGGTTGGTAGGGGTCGTAGGCGATCATGCGTACGCGCCAGGGAGCAAGCATCTGGGCAAGCCGTCCGCCGATGCGCCCCAGGCCAACGATGCCGACCGTCAGGCCGGGGTAGCCGTCCTCGCGCCGTCCGAGGTGGGTTGCGGTGAGCGCCGGCGTCCGCCAGGCCGTGCCCTGCTTGAGCGCGGCGTCGCGCTGGCGGGACTTCTTGAGCAGCGTGAGCAACTGCTGCATCGTGGTCTCGACCACGCCGCCCCAGTTCGCCTCGGTAGGCGCGTGGGTGACGATGATGCCGAGCTCGGTGGCGACGTCGGTGTCGATCTCGTCGACGCCGACGGTGTACTTGGCGACGATGCGGAGCTGCTCGGAGGCGAGCATCACGCCGCGGTCTATGCGTCCGCCCTTGATGGACGTGCCGACGAGTGCGTCGGCGTCGACGGCCATCGCGGCGATCTCATCGGTGGTGTTGCCGGTGGGGTCGGCCCACGAGGCCTTGCCGAGCGTGACGTCGCATCCGGCCTCCTCGAACCGCTGGTAGCTCCGCTCATCACCGGGCGCAAAGACGACGACCTTGGGTGCGGTCATGACTCCCTCCTGCTGCGTAGCGCACGGGCGCAATGATGCGCTACCCCACTCATCGGCGCAAGGCGGGGAAGGAGAGGTGTTGTCATGCTGAGCGGAGTGCAGCGGAGCCGAAGCATCTCTCGGGAACTGTCCGCGCTGGATGGGACGTCCCCCGAGAGATTCCTCGGCTACGCTCGGAATGACAGCCTGACGCGTCAGCCCTATTGCGTCGTGAGCGCCAGCAGCACCTCGACGCGAACCTCGTCCTCGACGCTCACGACGCTGCGGGCGGTCGGCACGGGCTCGCCGATCTGGTCCCAGGTGAACGTCGAGCGCCCGAGTACGAATACCTCGTCGCCGTCGTCGCGGGCGGTGATGGCGAATGTGAGGGGCACGTCCATGTCGTTGATGTTGAGCGTGCCGATGACCTCGGTCGTTACCTCGTCGCCGTTCGTGAAACCGCCCGGCAGGGGGGTCAGGTCGCCGAAGGTCACGCTTGCGGTCGGCTGGCCCGGGAACATGCGGCTCTGCACGTAGCGGTCGCGGAACGGTTCGTCGCTCTCCATGCTGTGCAGGTTTACCGTGACGACCGAGGCGCCGCCATCCAGCCGGACCTCGCCGGTCAGATTCGTGGTGCGCATCACGGCCTCGTAGTTGGGGATCGAGACGTTGGCGAGCACTTCGCCCACGGAGAAGGTCGCCTCTGAGCCCTCCGACACGACGAACACGATGCCGTCCACGTCTCCGGTGGAACGCTCGGCGGGCGCCGGGTCCTCAGCGGGGGCAGGGGTTGGAGTGTCGGCAGCGGGGGTCGTAGTGTCGGCCTCGGGCGATGGTGCAGCGGGAGCGGTGGTCGGCTCCGGGGTTGCCGTGGCGTCGGTCGATGCAGGGGCGTCCGGCGTGGGGGCCGGAGTGGGGATGACCGCGGCGACGTTGGCCGTTGGGGTGGGGACAGGTGTGGGAGTGGGGTCGGCGCCGCAGGCGGGTAGGGCGAGCAGGGCGGCGAGCGCCAGCGGCAGGATGAGTTTCGAGTATCGTGAGGCGAAAGTGGGCATCGGCAGCTCCTGAAGTGCTATGCGTCGATTCTATACGTGTCGTACCCGGCGCGGGGCGGCAGCTCCAGCCGTCCGCTCTCCTGGTCGCCCTGCCCGGCGAAACCGATGCCCACGGCAGCCGTGACGACGAGCGCCACGACAACGACCGGCCATCGTGAGGCGAGCGGCACTCGTGCGAACAGGGGCGTGAGCACGGCGATGCCGCCGAACCCTATCGCGGCGAGCGGTACGCTGAACGGGACCATACGCGTCAGCATCGTCCCGATGGCGAACGCCACACCCACCCAGATGAAGAAGCCGACAGCCATGAGTAGGGCGAAACTGCGCACGGCGTTTGGCGCATGGCTCAGCCTCCGCCACGCGAGGCCGCTCACCAGCGCGAGCAGCAGCACGCCCCAGGTGACGCTCGCGGAGTTCAGGAGGGCGTCGTGCGGCGAGTGCAGCGGCAGCGAGACGAGCGCAGCCACGACAGCGGCGAGCGCTCCCGCAAGGAGCGCACTGCTTACGGGGGCGGGGCTGGGGTTATCGTCCATGTACCGGATGATACGTTATGGGAGCGTAGGCGGATTCATCGGCGGAATGAGGGAGACTGAACAAGACACTTGGTACCCCCAAGCGCTGCCCCGGAATTACCGCCCAAGCCTAGGACACCCGGACGTCTTACGTAGTATGCCACCAAGGCTGCGGTCCCCTTGCGGTTTCCACGGCGATGCTGGCGCGTTCCACGACGAGGAGCGCAGCGGCGATGAAACCGACTGCGACTAATGGCAGTCTCGAAGGCACTCATCCTGAGCAGCCCGAATCAGTGCAGTTCACGTGGCTTGTGCCACCCAGGGTGCCTTGGCGATCTCTCCACGGTCAGGCCGGCGTCTTCCAAGACCCGCACGGCCTTGTCCTCGTCGTCCGGATGTACAGATAGCCTCATCGTCCTCAGGAAGCCGGCCCGGTACGGCACATAGCGCCCGAATTCTTCCAGCGACCCGACCTTTATCCGGCGCTGCCGGAACGCTTCGGTGGAATATGTGATCCTCTCTTCGACGCGGGGCCCCGAGGGATAAAACCGTCTTTCGGTGAAATCAAGTTTCGTCATCGCTAACTCCATACGGAGTCCGGCCTTCAGGAGGAGGTAGGCACCGGTGTAGGTGCCCTCTGTAGACTCGGCTTCGGGAGCGTTGTCATTCTTCTCTTCTGCCTCTTCTGCGAAGACGCGGTCGAAGCCGATCTCGCGCTTTCCAACGATGGCGAGCCAGACGTACTCAGGCCCCGTCTTGGCATCGTGTCTGGGCCGCTTCCGCCTCACGCCTCCCGCGAGGAGCGCTATGGCGATGAGTCCGGTTGCCAGAATTGCGATTTCGAAAGCACTCATGACCGTTCAATCATGCCGCAGCAATCCGAAGGATGCCAGTCTGGGAGGGGCGCTGGAGCCACCGAACGGATTCGAACCGTTGACCTGCTGTTTACGAAACAGCTGCTCTGCCACTGAGCTACGGTGGCCCTCGGAGGAACGGCCCTCATACGAGAGGGCGCAGAGGACATTCTAGCACCACGGGGAGTGGGGGCTCACTCCTCGGAGCGCTGGTTGAGCTGGCGCTGAATGATGAGATAGAGCGCGACGAGCACCGCCCACAGCACGAGTGCGCTGCGTACCGTGCGACGTACAGGCGCGGCGCGTAGGACAGGCGGGGTGGCGATGAGCATCATCACGATCGCGGCGAGGAACATGAACGAGAAGATGGTGAAGGCCTGTTCGTAGCTGCCGGTCTGGTCGCGTATCCAGGCGGCAGCGAGCGGCCCCACGGGGTTGATGAACGCCGTCATCAGGCCCATCTGACCGCGTATGCCACCGACGGAGCGGCGTCCGAAGTAGTTCGGCACGATGATGCGCTGGCTCACCGTCCAGCCCCCCTGCGCGACCCCGAACACGACACCGAAGAGGATGGCGCCCGCGAACGTGTGTGCGCTGATGATGACGAGCATGGACGCGAAGTAGAGCAGCGACACGATCGCGATGACGAAACGCACGTGGAGGCGGTCCATCACCCAGCCCCAGGGCACGGTCATCACGGCTGAGATGGCCGCGAATATGAACACGATGACGACCGAGTTCTCGAAGGAGACGCCGCGCGTCTGGAAGTGTGGGGCGGCGTGGAGGTTCGTCGCGGTCTGCGCGAAGAACATGATGGAGGTGGTGAGCAGGATGAGCCAGAAGGCGGCTGTCTTCCGCGCCTGGGACGTCGTCCACTGGGCCTCCGTTTCGTTCGTCTCTCCCCGGCTGCCCTCCACCGGCTCCGGGGGCGGTTCGCCGTCGGGCAGCAGGCCGTAGTCCTCCGGTCTGCGCCGGAGATAGACGAGCGCGGGCGTGCTGACGAGCAGGACGGCGGAGATAGCGAGGAGGCCGTACGCCCAGCGCCAGTTGAGCAGGACGATGATAGCCGCAGCGGCGAGCGGCACGAGCGCCTGCCCCGCGCGGAGACCGAACCCGGCGAAGGAGGTCGCCGTGCCGCGCTTGCGGACGAACCAGTTGGCGATGGCGACGGTCGTGCCGACCTGCACGCCTGCGATGGCGAACGCGCGTCCCGTGCCGAAGAAGAGCCACATCTGCCACGGGGCCTGCATGAACGCCAGCCCCACCATGCAGCCCGCGAGCACCATGCCGGAGAGCGCCATGATGGTGCGCGTGCCGTAGCGGTCCATGACCCTGCCGATGACGGCGGTGAGGATGGAACCGGAGAAGCTGCCGATGGTGAACGACGCCGCGATCTCCCACGATTCCCAGCCGGTCTCCTCGCGGATGGGCTCGAACCAGACGCTCAGCACCGGCCCGTAGAAGACGGACGACGCGAATGAGACGATGAGCGCCGTCCACGCGATGGCCCAGCCATAATAGGCGTCGAACGGCCAGAAGAGGTTCGTGCGCCTGCGCCTGCGCGGGGCGATCAGGCTAGGTCCAGCCACGGTTCCACGGTTCGCCGCGGGCCAGTTTCCTCGTGTAGTAGCGCCAGTCGTCGGAGTGGTCGACCTTGGGGCGGTTGATGGAAGCCTGGCGCTCGCTCATCTTGCGGGCGTTGCCGGCCATCTCCTCCTGGAACGCGCCGTCGACGTGGTCGAACCCCAGCATCCGCGCGGCCTGGATGATTTTGGCGGTGCGCTCCATGTGGACGGCGGTGAAGCACGCCTCGTCGATACTCTTGCCCACGGTGACGATGCCGTGGCCGTTGATGGTCAGACCGGGCGCGTCTCCGAGCGTTCGTGCTATGGCATCGCCGTCCGCATCGTCGGAGACGTAGGTGGGCACGGGGTACACCGGCAGGCCTTCCCCGAACTTCGCCGAGGCGAGGTGGACGCCGTTGATGGGGACGCCCGCCAGGCCAAGCACGATGCACATGTTGGCGTGGGCGTGGACGATGGCGTTGACCTCTGGCTTGGCGCGGAAGATGCGCGTGTAGATGGCAGCCTCGCCCGGCACGGTGCCGTCGCCAGAGAGCTTGTTGCCGTCCATGTCGAACTGCATCAGCCAGTTCTCGGCTCCGGGGAGTTGCGGTGCCCGGAGCATCTTGACCGCGATGCCCTCGTCGTTCGGCAGCCGTACCCCAACGTGCCCGATGATGTCGCCGAACTCCCACTCGATGATGGTCGACGCCGTCACGAGGTCGCTCTGCAGTTCGTCCGCTTCGCTCATGGGGAACCTCCGTGCTCAGGTGTGGTTGCTGACTCTCGCCCCGGCCCCTCTACCTTGTCATGTTGAGCGTAGTCGGAGGCGAAGTCGAAACATCTCTCGGGGGAGTGCAGGTGGACAGCGGGGTGTCTCCCGAGAGATTCCTCGGCTCCGCTCGGAATGACACAGAAATGCGGCATAGGGCTAC
>DAOUHT010000107.1:0-6207 GCA_034428375.1 Dehalococcoidia bacterium
CGCTCCCCGCCTGCCGGACGTGGTTCGACGCGGCAGCGGCAGGTGGAGCACACCGGAGTCTTTCGTGCAGGAGCGTGCGTGACCGACCCTCCAGACCGACGGACAGAAGCCGCTGGGCCAGCGTCCAGCGCGGGCAGAGTCAGCCCCTGGGGGTCGCTCACCTTCGGCAACTTCCGGTGGGTGCTCGTCAGTTTCGTCGTCGGGTTCATGGGGTTCCAGATACGGCAGGTGACCAACCTGTGGGTCATCTGGGAGTTGACCGGTTCCACGCTGAGCCTCGGATTACTCGGCATCTTCCAGTTCGCGCCGATGCTCATCCTCGTGTTCATCGGAGGGTCGATAGCCGACATCGTCGACCGGCGGACGCTGCTCATCCTGACGCAGACCGGCAACTTCGCGCTCGCCGGCATCCTTACGGCGCTCATGCTCACGGACAACATCCAGGTGTGGCACATCTACTTGACCACGCTCGTCACGTCCGCGGTGAACACGTTCGAGGGGCCTGCACGGATGGCGATGCTGCCCCGCCTGGTGCCGCGCACCCACATGGTGAACGCGATTACGATGAACCAGGCGGCGCGGCACGCCTCCATGCTCATCGGCCCTGCCATCGGCGGGCTGCTCATCGGCCTGGTCGGGCCGGGTTGGACGTACGCGGCTGTCTTCGTGGTGTTCATCCCGACGGTCGGCGCGCTGTTCCTCGTCAACCCGATGCCGCCCGACGCATCCGCGGGACGGCGGCGCATGGACGTGCATTCGATGCTCGCGGGGTTCCGCTTCGTCTTCAGCACGCAAGTGATACTGGTGATGCTGCTGCTGGACGTCGTGGCGATGTTCTTCACGCACCACCGGGGCCTCATGCCCGTGTTCGAGGAGATCCTGAATGCAGGCTCGTTCGGATACGGACTGCTCTTCTCCGCCCCGGCTGCGGGCTTCCTGGTCGGTTCCGGCGCGCTTCTGCTGCTGGGCGACTTCAAGCACAAGGGCGCGATGGTGGTGGGCTCCTACGCCGCCTATCTCGTTGCCATGGCGATGTTCGCCCTGTCGACCAACTTCCTGTTCTCCCTCGCGGCGCTTGCGCTGGTGGGCGCCACCGACGGCATCGGCGCGATCATGCGCTCGACCATCGTGCAGATGGCGGTGCCGGACGACATACGAGGCCGCACGACGGCGGTGCTGCAGCTCTCCAACCGTGGCGGGCCGTCGCTCGGGCAGGTCATCGTCGGCTCGATGGCGGCTGCGCTGCTCGCGCCGAACGCGTTGCTGGTGGGCACGGCCATCGGCGCAGTGACACTAATCATCGCGCTGCTCCTCGTGCGCGACATCGTTCGCTACCAGAGCTGACGCATCGCATCTTCAGGGCAGGGGGCACACCCATCCTGGCCTTCCTCCGTCGAGGAGGAAGGGAGCAGGCAGCACCTGAGTGGATGCCTCGGTGGAGCTCGAATGCCACCTCCCCACTGCTCCACCCCGCCGCGTGCCCGTGTGCGCTCCGCGCACTGCTGGATTCCCGCCGGTGCGGGAAAGACGAGGTATGCCGCGTAATGCCATTCTCACAAGAATGGCGGGGTGGTTCGACAGGCTCACCATGAGCGGGCTATCTCTGAGAGGGGCTCACCATGAGCGGGTTGTCTCTGAGAGGATGCTGCGCGCTGAAGCGCGGACTCCGCTGTGCTCCGCTCAGCATGACAACCCACGTCCACGGTGAATCCCCTGTGGTAGTACAATCGCGCTTCAGCAGAGCGCAGTTCAGACGTCAGACCGGGAAGGGGGAACGATGGCCGCAGTAACCCAAGTCTCCACCGAGCCCGAGCTACGCGACCACGTTGCGGCAGGCGCCGTAATCACCAGCCACACGCTGCAGCACCTGTACGGGCACGCGTTCTGGGTGATACTTCCAACCATATACGCGGCG
This sequence comes from Dehalococcoidia bacterium, assembly GCA_034428375.1. Lineage (GTDB taxonomy): Bacteria > Chloroflexota > Dehalococcoidia > Lucifugimonadales > Australimonadaceae > Bin16. The sequence goes on from DAOUHT010000107.1 coordinate 1,916, forward strand.
CTGGGACTCAACCCGATTACGGCAGGGCTCGTCGGGACCGTGCGCCAGGTCGGCAGCGGAGTCTCCTCAACGGTGGGCGGCTTCCTCGTAGACCGCCTGCAGCACCGGCGTCTCGCAATCCTCTACCTGAGCCTTACCGCCATGGGGCTTGGATATTTCCTGGTTGGGTTGGCGCCGACCTACGTGCTGATACTGGCCGCTCTGGGAGTGGCCTCGATAGCCGGCTCGATATGGCACCCCACCGCGCGCGGCCTGTTATCCCAGACGTACCCCCAACGCAGAGGTTTCATGATTACGGTCGACCGGTCGGCCGGGTCGGTAGGGGACAGCGCCGGCCCGCTCCTGGCCGGATGGCTGGTGGCGTACCTGCTTTGGCAGCAGATATTCCTCGCCGCGTTCCCGCTGGCGCTCCTATTCGTGTTCCTCCTCTGGAGACTCCTCCGTCGCTCGGAAGCGTTCCAGAACGTCGGCGCGCGTTCAAGGGGGCAGGCGCGTCCCTTCCGTGAGCAGGTCCGCGACCTCATGGGGCTATTTCGGGAGAACCGCAGGATCCTCTCGTTGCTCATACTCATCAAGGCGGTGGCGGGGTTCGGGCAGGGGGGGCTCTTCCTGTGGCTGCCGCTGTACCTGTCGGAACACGTGGGGATGAGCACCGCCGGCATCGGGTTCCACCTCGCCCTGCTCACGGCTATGGGCACAATCACCAACCCCGCTTTCGGGTACCTGTCCGACCGCATCGGGCGTATGCCCGTCATCGTCATCGCGCTTACCGGGAAGGTGGCGATAGCGGTGCTCCTCGCACTCTCCGGCGCCGGCATCGCGTTTACGCTGCTCGTTGCGGTGATGGGGGGGTTCAACTTCGTGGTCAATCCGCTCGTGCAGACATGGGCGCTGGACATCGCTCACGGGCGCAAGTTGGAAGGGTCGACGCTGGGCGTGCTGGACGGAGCGAATTTCATTTTCACGGGCATCGGGCCGCTGATGGTCGGCGTCGTCGTGGCAGCGTGGGGGTTCGAGTCGCTGTTCTGGTACATCGCGGCGATGAGTGCAGCGGCCCTGTTCGTTGTGCTCTTCACCATACCGTTTGCGCGAGCGGGGTGGTCGAATCGCATGTAGGGGGCAGCACCCCCATCCTGCCGCGCGGGAACGACAGAAGAGGGAACGAGGTTCCTGCCTTCGCAGGAACGACGGGGTTGCGGGTCCCGCCGCGTCCTTGTGAACGGGGAGCGACGAGGGTACGATTCGCCTGCCAGCCCCGTCGGACGAGAAGGAGGCGCCATGGCAACTGTGGCCAAGACCAGGGTCATCGACAGCGACGCCCACGTCATCGAGTCCGAACACACGTGGGACTATCTCCTCCCACACGAGGAGCGGTTCCGGCCGACGCTCTTCATCAATCCCGACAACCCCAACCAGGGGCACTGGGTCATTGGCGGGAAGGTGCGCGGGCACCGGAACGCAACGCCTACGCAGGAGCAGCTGCGGAGGCTCTCCGCCCAGGTGGGGCGCGAACTCGTCTCCACACAGGACTCGCGCGAACTCTCCGACGTCTCCCAACGGCTCCAGCACATGGACGAGTTGGGCATCGACATCCAGGTGCTCCACAACACGATGTGGATAGAGCCCGTGACGGACGTGCCTGAAGCCGACGTCGCCCTCTGCGGCAGCTGGAACCGCTGGATGGCCGACGTGTGGCAGCAAGCGGGCGGACGCCTGCGCTGGTGCGCCGTGATGCCGACGCTCGACATCGAGGCCGCGGTCGAGCAGATCCGCTACGTGAAGGAGCACGGTGCCGTCGCCATAGCCCTGCGTCCGCTGGAACTCGGGAAGACGCTGGTCGACCCGTACTTCTACCCGCTGTACGCCGAGGCGGAGCGGCTGGGCCTCGCGGTGGCCATCCACATCTCCAACGGCAGCAGCGCGATGATCCAGACGCTACGGTCGCCCTACGACCGGACCGGGGGCTTCACCCCGTTCCGCATCCCGACGGTGATGGAGTGCGGCGTCATCATGGTGAGCGAGGTGCCGGAGCGCTTCCCGACGCTCCGGTGGGGGTTCGTCGAAGCGTCGTCGAACTGGGTGCCGTGGATCGTGCGGGAGGTGCGCCAGCGGTTCATCGCGCGCAACCTCGGCGCGCCGCCGGAGAACGTGCTGAAGCACTTCAACGTCTACGTCACCTGCGAGATATCGGACGACATCCCCTTCGTGCTGAAGCACGGCGGCGAGGACAACATCCTTATCGGAACAGACTACGGCCACACGGACGTCTCCAGCGCGATGAACGCCATCCAGGTGTTCCAGGAGATGGACGACGTGAGCGACGAGGCGAAGGCCAAGATCCTGTATGACAACCCGCGAGCGCTGTACGGCCTCTAAGGCCAGAGGAGGAGAGCGATGCTGGGAGCAGCAGAGAGGTTCGTAAGCGAGGTCCGCGCGCTCTGCGCACAGGAGATGAGCGACGAGGAGCGCTGGACGAAGACGGGCGAATTCCTGCGCGACTTCGCTTCCGACCCGGAGGTGCAAGAGCACGCGAAGAACTGGCCCGCGACCGACCGGACGAGCACAGGGCGCGACCGAACCGGCAACCTGCTCTTCTACGAAGACCCGGACTACGGATTCCTGGTCACCGCGATGGCCAAGGAGGACGGGCACCACACGACCGTCCACGACCACGGGGAGATCTGGACGATGTACGGGCTGGTGCAGGGGGCCGAGGATATCAACCGCTTCCACCGCGACCGCGACGAGGTCGTCCACGACAGCACCTTCCGCATCGAGCCCGGCGACGTGGACGTGGTGCCGCCGCACCTGGCGCACCAAGAGATCACGATCGGGGAGCGCAGCGCGGCCATCATCATCCGCAGCGAGCGGCGGGCCCGCGGGGCGGAGTTGATCCCCTACGCGCTCGAAGCTCCCGCGCCGGCAACCGGCGGCTAGTTGCGCTTGGCCGCATTCGGCGTCCAGTACAACGGGGCCTCGATGGCGAGCGTCATCGGCCCGCTCGACTTCGCCGAACGCATGGAGGCGCTGGGTTACCGCTCCTATTTCGTGCCGGAACTCGAGACGCTGCCGACGCTCGACGCCTTCATCCTGCTCGCGTCCGTCGCACAGCGGACGACGCACATGCGCCTGGGGACCGGCGTCGCCGTGTTGCCGTTCCATACCCCTTACCAGATAGCCAAGATCGCGACCTCGATCGACGTGCTGTCGGGAGGGCGGATGGTGCTGGGGCTGGGGTCGGGCGGCGTCTTCAACGACGACTTCGGGGTCGAGGGCGTGCGCGTGGAGGACCGGCGCGGCATCACGGACGAGCGTCTCGCGCTCGTGCGCAGGCTGCTCTCCGAGACCGACGTCACGCACCACGGGGCATTCCACAGCATGGAGCACGTCACGTTGGAGCCTCGCTCCGTTCAGCAGCCGCATCTTCCCCTATGGACCGGGGCGATGTGGGATGGCAGGTTCACCCGGCACACGCTGGAGCGGACGGCGCGCTGGGCCGACGGGTTCCATCCCAACGGCATGACGCCGAAGGGCTACGCCGAGGGCAAGGCCGCCATCGAGGAGATGGCCGCAGCGTATGGGCGGGACTCGGCGGCGTTCGAGTGGTCGTGCAACATGTACCTCTGCATGGGGCGGAGCAAGGACGACGCGTACCGGGAGGTGCAGGCCGCGATGCGGCAGCGCTTCGGGGAGGACGCGTGGGCGATAGACCCGGCGACGCTGCCACTCGGCACGCCTGCGGACTGCATCGAGACGCTGGAATCATTCATCGAAGCGGGCGTGACGCACTTCACCATGAACGCGCTGTGCACGCCCGAGGCGCTGTTGCCGACGTACGAGCAGTTCGCCGCGGAGGTCATGCCGCGCTTCGGCGGGTGAGGTGGCGGTGGCACGTTGGGCACCCACAAGGGATGCCCCTACACCGGGCGCCGCCCCGCACGCCCCGAATCACCCCCATCCTAACATTCCCCCATCGAGGTGGAAGGGACCAGGCAGGGCGGCCCCTTCCACCCCCGGTTCACCCCCATCCTAAGGAACCTCTGAGCAAGCGAACGTTCCCCGAGAGATGTTTCGACTCCGCCTCCGGCTCCGCTCAACATGACAGGCAAGGGGGGCGAGGGCGCGCTAAAGCGCGTCCTGCCTCCGCAGGAACGACGGAGGAGGACTTGTTCAGACTATCCCTAACCTTCCCTCATCAAGCGGGAAGGGATGAGGAGGTCAGTAGGTAGCGGCGATGGCCTCCTGGAGGTTCTCGTGCGTTGTCCAGTCCGCGTCGGTGGGGATCATCGTCT
>DAOUHT010000108.1:0-12250 GCA_034428375.1 Dehalococcoidia bacterium
CGTCCGCTTGGCTGCCGCGGGCGAGCTCGAAGAACGCATCGAGATTGCGCGGGAGATGGAACTCTACTTCTCCGTAGAGAAGGTCTACTCCGCGCCGCTCTACACCGAGAACACCCACACGGTCATCCGCGACTACATCAAGGGCATGCAGGTTCCGGTGGACAACTACCGCCGCAACCTCGACTTCGCGACAGTCTGGACGGACAAGAAGTAACAGCCAGGGCATAGAGGGGGTCGCCCAGCCGGGCGGCCCCGCCGAGAGGGGCTGCGCCGCACATCACGTGTGGCGCAGCCCCTCTTGCGTGCCGCCCCTTGGGTCCGCTCATGGTGAGCTTGTCGAACCATCCTGCGGAGGCAGGAACCCCGCATCCAGTGCCCCCTCATTCCGCGCCCTTCCGCCATCCCGCACCCTTCCGTCATTCCCGCGAAAGCGGGAATCCACCCCTGATGTAGGGGCGGTTCGCGAACCGCCCCCTGCGTGGGCCGCCCCATGTGCCCTATCCCCTCCCCCTTGATGGGGGAAGGCCAGGATGGGGTGAACCGGACGGAGGGCGGACGGGTGGTCTTCTTATCAGATCGGGTGAAGCTGAACCAACCCAGCGCCCTAGTACCGCCGCCAGCCCCTACGCGCCCTCCCCGCCTCCATGCCCGCCTCCCCCAACACGAGGAGCGCCCTGTCCACGTCCTCAGGGTGCACCGAGAGTTCTGCCAGCACCATCCAACCCGCTTGGTGCGGCGTGTAGCGCTCGAAGTCCTCGAATGATGCAATCCCGTGAGGCTGCAGCGATTCGGTCGTGTACCGAGCGCGTGACGCGATACGAGGTCGCCTGCTACCGGCCTCCAACATTCCGCCCATGGTGTAAATCATCAACTGCATGCGGACGTTCTCCATGAGCAGCAGGTATGCACTGCGGTATTCGGCTTCGTCGCGCTCGACTTCAGTGGGCTTGGCTATCTCGAGCATGACGTACTTGGGACCTGATCGACGCTTGAAGTAACACATGATGCCCTTCCTTGTGTGTACCACGCCGCCATTCGCGCGAGGCAGATAACCAGAGACGCGCGCATGAACCGCCAACGCACACGCCAGTCGGGAAGGCGACGAGGCAAGGTCCAGCGCCCTAATACCTCGAGGGACGTCCGGACTACCTCTTCACCTCTATGCCGGCCCTCCCCAACACGTGGACAGCCTTGTCCACGTCCTCAGGATGCACGGAGAGCCTGTTCACCACCACCCAGCCCTTCCGGTACGGCGTGTGCCGCTCGAACTCCTCGAACGACGCGATCCTGTGCGGCTGCAGCGACTCGGTCGTGTACCGGACACGCGCTTTGACACGATGGGTATACCGATGCGAGCGCGAGTCTAACGTGGAGATCGTCAGCTGCATGCGGACGTTCTCTATGAGCAGCAGGTACGCCCCTCGGTACTCGGCTGCGTCCCGCTCATCCTCCGTGGGCTCGTCCATCTCGAGCGTGACATACGTGGGCCCTGATTGACGCTTGAAGAAGCACATGTCGCCCCTATGTGTACCACCTCCGCACCATCAGTGCATCCTGACCTCCGAGACCCCTGACACCCGCCCCTATCGCGGTCGCGCCCTGACCGCGTACGCTGGTCGCATGACCGTCGTCCTCGCACAACCCATAGACCGCGTCTATAGCTCGAGGCCCAGCCATAGATATCGTCTATGGGTTGGCAGCTGCACACACATTGCGGTGGCGCCTTGACGCCTTACCCCCGGAAGCAGGCCACGGCCTTGTCGATATAGATGGCAAAACCACCGGCAGAAAACGCATCTTGCCATCAAGAACGCCATCTAAAAGCCAGGGACGTGCCGCCCTCGCGGCGGGACGCGGGCTGGCCTATACTCCCCGCAACGGAACGGATGACCACAGGAGGAGCGACTCATGACAACGACGAGCGTTGACCTCGAAACCATCATCGACGCGGACGGACACCTCTTCGAGGACCCGGAGGGCATCAGCGCCCTCATGCCGCCCGGCTACCGCGAGCGCGGGCCGTTCGAGCTGGGGAGGCTCTTCCCGCCGCTCGACCACCTCCACTCGGCGTCGCTCGTCCAGCTCCCGCCCGGCTCGTTCGAGCGCTCCGGCACCGAGGGCTGGAAGCGCTTCATGGGCGCAGCCGGCATCAGCGCCTCCGTCCTCTACCCCACCTCCGCCCTCGCCTACGGCAAGATCGTCTCCATCGACTGGGCCATCGCCGTCTGCCGCGCCTACAACGAGTGGGTCTACGACGCCTACATGCAGAACGACCCGCGCTTCAAGGGCATGGCCCTCATCCCCATGCAGGACCCCGCCGCTGCGGTCACCGAACTGCGCCACGCCGTGGAAGAACTCGGCTTCGTCGGCGCGATGCTCCCGTCCACGGGCCTCAAGGCCCACGTCGGTTCGCCGGAGTACTGGCCCATCTTCGAGGAGGCGGAGCGCCTCGGCTGCTGCCTGGGCGTCCACGGCGGCTGCCACAGCGGCATGGGGCTGGACAACATGAACGTCTACCCCGCCGTCCACGGCCTCGGCCACCCGTTCGGCATCATGGTCTCCTTCGCCGGCATCCTCATGAACGGCATCTACGACAAGTTCCCCGGCATCCGCGTCGGCTTCCTGGAGGGCGGCGTCTCCTGGTTCCTGCTCTGCCTCGAACGCCTCGACGAGTCCTGGGCCACCCACATCCCGTTCGACCCGGACGCCAAGTACATCCGCCTGCAGGACGGCGAGTCCATCTTCGACTACACCGTGCGGCAGGTGCGCGAGGGCCGCATCTACGTCGGCTGCGAGGGCGGCGAGTTCTCGCTCCCCTACGCGGTGAAAGTCACCGGGCCGGAGGCGTTCATGTACTCATCCGACTTCCCCCACGAGGTGAACCGCGAGAGCGTCCGCCACGAGATCGAGGAAGTGCTGGAGTGCGAGATGACCGCCGCCGAGAAGGCGATGGTGCTCCATGAGAACGCGGAGCGCTTCTACGGCTTCCGCGCCCGCGAGGTCGCGTAGGCTACGCCACGGACGGCGGTGCAGCCGAAGTCACCCCCACGGATGGCCCGCCGCCCTCCTCCGCCTCGACGAACGCGGCTTCCGCCGGAAGCACCCTGCAGTCGTTCGCGCTCATCGAAAGGAACACGCGGTCGCCCCGCGCGATCGGCTGAGATGCGTGAACGAAGGCGCGGATGACCGCTCCGCCCACGTCGACCCGGCAGTCATGCGAGTCGCCGAGGAAGACGACGGTTTCGACCTCGCCCTCGATGACGTTATCGGCCTCGCGCCGCTCGGCTGAGACGCCGATATTCGCGGGTCGGATGGCGATCGCCGCGCTGTCGCCCGGCTCGACCAGTTCGACCGCCGCGCAGTTTATCGTCCCCTGCGGCGTTTCGACCCGCATCACGTTGCCGTCGCGGCTGGCGACCGTCCCCTCGAGCAGGTTCGTCGTGCCGATGAACTCCGCCGTGAACCGGGAGTTCGGGTCGTCGTAGATGTCCTTCGGTCCGCCGAGCTGAACGATCTCGCCGTCCCGCATCACCGCGATCTTGTCAGAGAGCGTCAGCGCCTCCAACTGATCGTGCGTCACAAAGAGCGTGGTGATGTTGAGCCGCTCGGTGAGCGTCTTCAACTCGACGCGCATGTCGTCGCGCAGTTTGGCGTCGAGGTTGGAGAGCGGCTCGTCGAGCAGCAGTGCCTTCGGCTGCCGCACGAGCGCCCGTGCGAGCGCAAGCCGCTGCTGCTGGCCGCCGGAGAGCTGCGGCGCAGGACGCCGCTCGAGGCCGTCGAGCCGCACGAGGCTCAGCGCCTCCAGCACGCGCTCGCGGACCTCGGCTTTGGGCAGCTTGCCCTTGCCCTGCGAGATGGGGAACGCCACGTTGTCGAACACGTCCATGTGCGGCCAGATGGCGTAGGACTGGAACACCATGCCGATGGGGCGCTGGTGCGCCGGGACATGCGCCCCACTGCGCGAGATGACCACCATGTCATCGATCACGATCTCGCCGCCGTTCGCCTTCTCCAGCCCGGCGATGCACCGGAGCGTCGTGGACTTGCCGCAGCCGGACGGGCCGAGCAGCGTGAAGAATTCACCGTGCTCCACTTCGAACGACACGCCGCGAACGGCATTCACTGCGCCTTCGTCCGTGGCGTACTGCTTCTCCAAATCCGTGACTCGTACCGTAGCAGCCATACGTTCTCCCTAACCCTGTTCTCTCGTGAGACGCACCGTCACTATCCGCGCCAGAACAACGATGGTGGTCATCATCACCATGAGGACTATCCCCATCGCCGCCGCCTCGCTGATGCGCCCTGTCTCCCAGGCGCTCCACGCGACGAGTGAGAGTATCTGGCTGTCGCGAGTGCTGAGCAGCAGCGCCATAGACAACTCACGCCCACTATGGATGGCTACCCATAACCACCCCGCAATCAGCGACGGGATGAGCAGACGCAGCGTTATCTGGCGGAATACCGTGAGCCACCCGACGCCGCTCACCGACCCCGCCTCCTCCAGCTCCTTGTGCAGTTGGAACATCGCGCCGTTGGTTGCGCGTGTGCCATAGGCAAGGAAGCGCGCCACATGAACGAGAACGATCAGCCATATCGTCCCGTAGATCGGAATCCAGTCAATACGGATAGCGATGAGCAGGAAGGCGAGACCGAATACGATGCTCGGCGCGGTGAACGGCACGAACGCCAGCGTATCGAGCAGGCCGCGTCCGCGCGCCTTTGACCGGACGACGATCCACGAGATGACTGCAGAGAGGATGATAGTTATGAAGGGCACCGTGGCTATGAGCGTGAGCGAGTTCCGCAGCCCTGTCCAGAACTCCTCACGGCCGGCGATGAGACGGTAGGACTCAAAGTTAGCACTCTGCAGTGCGTCGATGGACGGCGGCCTGAAGAAGGGCTGGCCGCTCGCATACAGGAGCACCAGCGTTGGCAGCACGACCATCAGAAGGAAGTAGCCAATGATTGCCGCTCCAGCCCATGGACGATACTTGCCTAGGTCCATACGGCGCGGGCGGTAGCCCTTGCCCGTTATCGTGGCGAACTTCTGCTGCACCCGCGTCACGCGGTGGTAGTAGTAGATGCCGACGATGCCAATCAGGGCGGCGACGGTGCCAAGGCTCGTAGCGAAACCGTAGTCGCGAGGGGTCGTGTCCATCGCAATGTAGATGCGTGTGGCGAAGACGTGGATGCCAGCGGGCATGCCGAGGATGGCCGGCAGTTCGAAGAGCCCGATCGTTGCAGTCCCTATAAATATGATGACGCCCAGCAGGCCAGGCAGCATGACCGGCAGCGTCACCTTTCGGACGGTCGTAGCGGTGGTGGCGCCTGATGTTGAGGCCGCCTCCTCCAATGCGGGGTCCATGCTCCGGAACAACCCAACGACCATGAGGAAGATGGTGGGTGTGAGCCGAAACGCCTCGACCACAACGAGCGTGCCGAGCGTGTAGGGGTTGAATATGCCCTTATCCCATCCGAGTCCCCATTCCTGGGTGAACGGCATGTTGAAGACGCCGGTTCGTGGATTGAGCAGAAATACCCAGGTCATGGCGTAGAGGAGCGGCGGGATACCCGCTGTGATGATGGCTACGACGAACGCGAAGTTGCGGAATGGCGCATTCGTGCGCTCCACCACCCACGCCAGCGAGACGCCAAAAACAAGGCCGATTGCCACGGAGCCGATACCGAATACCGCAGTGTTGAACAACAGCTCATAGGTCGAACTCGATAAGAACGTCTTCCGGTAGTTCTCCAGCGTAAACGATCCGCCGTCGTCCACCGGCCCAACGCTCCACAGGCTGTAGAAGAGGAGGATGGCCAACGGCATGATGACCAAGATTGCCAAAATGAGCCCCAGCCCGCCAACAAAGATGACGTACTGTGGCTCCAGATTCGCAAATCGACCTGGAAGGACTCTACGTACTGCCTGTGCAGCGCTCGCCATGCCGCCTCCCGCAGGGTTCCTGCGCATCCCACGCGCGGAGGGGCGGGGACCACGCAGGGCAGGGTGAGTGGGCCGGTCTTGGGAGACCGGCCCACTCATCCACTCGCACTAGCTGGTCGGTATGCCGAGTACCTCGCGGTACCTTGTCTGCAACCGCGAGAAGTGATCGGCTATCTCGATGCCGTTGTACCCGATCTTGAGGTTGAACTTCGCGGCACGCTCTCCCATGAAGTCGCCTGTCGCTGGGTCGAGGCTGGTGCCAGGCTGCACCTCCACACGAATCGGGAGCCCCTGATCGGGATTCTGGAACCAGCGGAGGAACAGCTTGCCGCCCGCCGTGTTCGGCCCGTCCGCAACGACACCGACGAGGAACTGCTCTATGGCGTTCGGTGTCACCGGCGCCAACTCAACCGGGCCGGCGCTAATCGCGCTGCCTATCGAGATGAAGTTCACATCCGGGCTGATGGCAGTCTCGCCACTGGCCACGTCCTGCCAGACGGACGTGTTGCCGTGGAGGATCTTGGGCTCCTGTTCCGCCATCCGGGTCAGGTAATCCACGATTTGCTCTTCTGTCCAGAGGTTCTCGTATCGACCGTTGTACTCCGGGAGGTCGGTCAGGTAGATGAATCCCTTGAGCCGGTCTTCCAGCACGAGGTCGCCCTTCCACTTCGGGTCAAGCAGGTCCTCGTACGTCTGCGGGATGTCGTCGCCCTTAACGCGATCCGTGTTGTAGATCACGCCGTGCGCCAGTGGCACGTTGAGCATTGCAGCACCGTCAGCATAGCGGGCGCCCTCCGGCACACCGACGTCGTCGAAGATGTCGGTGCTGTCGGTGAAGATGCCCCTGTCGAACAGTCGCGTGTCGCGTCCCGGGTCGGCAACGTCCGCCGAAACCTTTCCGGCTTCGTGCTCCAGCAGCAATTGCTCCGTTACCTCGCTGGTGCTCTTCTGTGTGTGAACGATCTTCAGGCCGGGGTATTCTGCCTCGAACGCCTCAATGACAGGGCTCGCTTGAGTTTCGTTAATGGGGAACAGCCAGTTGATTTCGCCGCCGTTGAGAGTAAGCGCCTCTTCGTAGAGCTTCTCCTCCAGCGTCTTTTCCACCATGGCCATCGCGGTCGGTGTAGCAGTGGGCACCGGGGTTGCCGTCGGGTCGGACCCGCATGCAACGGTCGCCACCAACAGGGCAAGCATCGTGCTCAGTAAGAGCGCTATCTTTCTCACAACCATCCTCCCTGGGCTGCGGGGCGCAACGCTCCCGCGCGTGATTAACGAACGCTATCTGTAATGACAGCCATGCGTCAAGAAGCAGCGCCCCGGAACCGGGGCGCTGCGGTGCGACTCTTTGTTGGTGGGACTAGTCGACCCCGCTGCTCTCAGTGTGCGTCCAGTCGGACGACCAGACGCTGTGTCCCTCCGGGCGCAGCGTGAGGTTCACCTTGTGACCTTCGGATGCAGGGTTGTGGCGCTCGCCGAAGACCTGCAACGTCCCTTGTCCATCCACTTCCACCTGGTACTCGAAGCGCTCGCCCGTGAAGAGGGCCGCGATGACTGTGCCGCCGATAGCCCCTGACGGGATGTCGTTGCCGGTCGCCGGCAGCACGTCGATGTCCTCAGGGCGAATGGCGGTGTAGACATCCTGGCCCGCCGAGAGCCCGTCCGGGTTGTACGAGCGTCCGAAGATGACGCAGTTCGGGCCTCCTGCGATAGCCACGGAGACCTGACCGGACGGATTGCTGCTCTCCACCTTGCCGCGCAGCAGGACCGTCTTGCCGATGAAGTCGCGGACGAACTCGTTGGCAGGCTCCTCGTAGAGCAACTGCGGGGGGCCCTGCTGTTGCATGATGCCTAGGTTCATGAGCGCGATGCGGTTCGAGAGGCTGAGCGCCTCGATCTGGTCGTGCGTGACGAACAGGACGGCGATATTGAGCCGCTTCTGCAGCAATTTCAGCTCGATACGCATCTGCTCACGGAGCTTTGCGTCAAGGTTGCTGAACGGTTCGTCGAGCAGCAGTATCTTCGGTTCGATGACGAGCGCCCTTGCGAGGGCGACGCGCTGCTGTTGACCTCCGCTGAGGAGTGGCGCGGGACGCTTCTGCAGGCCGGGAAGACCCACGAGGTCAAGCACGTGGGCGACGCGTTCTCTTATCTCGGTGCGCCTCATGTGGCGCGTCGCGAGCGGAAACGCGACGTTCTCCTCGACGGTCATGTGCGGCCAGATGGCGTAGGACTGGAAGACCATGCCCAGGTCGCGCTTGTCCGGCGGCAGCCGGTAGCGCTTGCTCGTGACCACAACCTCGCGGTCACCGAAATAGATGTCGCCCTCGTCGGGTATCTCGAGCCCGGCGACCATGCGGAGCGTTGTTGTCTTCCCACAGCCGGACGGGCCGAGCAGGGTGTAAACCTCACCATCCTCCACGTTGAGGGAGAGCTCGTTCACGGCCGGGATCTGCCCGCCTGGATAGGTCTTGCTCAACCCCTCCAGCTTCACTGCTGCATTTCGTTCGGTAGTCGCGGTGGCTGTCGTCATCGTCCCTCTCCGTCATCCGTCGGAATCCGAACGGGCCAAGCCCGCACACACAGGAAAAGTTGCGTGCACGCTATCCCTATGGAGCCCAAACGTCAAGGCTGGGCCCCATCCTTCCGGGGGCGGCATGCAGTCGGCCCACTCCCTCCCTATCTGCCAAGACCGCCTGCCTGGTTCGCGGGGATGCCTTGCGGCCCGGCGTCCGCAGGCGCGGCGCTTGCCGCAGTGCTTCGCACGTCGTGCCTCACGCCCAGAACCAGGCCGAAGCGGCGCGCGATCAACGCAACGACAACCGTCATGCCAACGATGAACAAACTTACGATGCCCGCCTGCTCGAGCAGCGTGCCGTCGGCATGGGTCATCTTCTCCAGCGCCAGGATCGACAGCGTCGTGGTCCCCCTGCTCGCCAGCAGGATGATGCTTGCGGTCGCCTGAGCCGACAGCACGAAGTTAATCGTGCCAATGAGCACCAGTGTCGGCATGATCAGGGGCAGCCAGATGCGGAAGTACGTGCGCAGCCAGCCTGCGCCCGCCACCCGCGCTGCCTCCTCGAGGTCCAACCCCATCTGCAGATAGGCGCCCTTGATGAGCTGCGTACTGGTGAGCTTGCCCTGCAGGATGACCACCAGGAGCAGCGCGAAGATCGTTCCGTAGATGGCGATCAGGCCGGGCGTACCCAGGAATACCCAGAGCAACCCCAGTCCCGCGAGCATGCCGGGGATCGCCGCCGACATCCAGAAGAGAGAGTCGAGTATCGCTCTGCCCGGCCAGCGCGTGCGCACCAGCACATAGGCGACGATCGAAAAGAGCAGAGGCGAAATGATGGCTGTGCTCGTACTCAGGATGACGGTCGTGCGAAATGCCTGGAGGAAGAACCGGTCGCCGAGCACATCCTGCCAGTGCTTGAGCGTCCATACGTCGTTGAGGTTGAACCAGCCCACACGGGTCATGAAGCTGCCGCCGATGAGCACGAGGACCGGGACCACGGTCAGCAGCGCCAGGAGGAACACGATCGATCCCCAAGCCACCCACTGCCAAGGGCCAAGGTCGATCAGGCCAGGCCGGAAGCTACCCGTCACGGTCGTATATCGGCGCCGGTTCAGCAGCCAGCGCTGAAGCGGGATGACCACGGCGATGATGATGAGCGTGAGGCTCGCGAGCGCGGTGGCCTGCCCGTATTCCGGTGGATCGAAGTAGCGGACGAACTGGAAGATCTTGGTTGAGTAGACGTAGAAGTTGATGGGCGTGCCCAGGATCTGCTCGGTCTCGAACGACTGGAAGATGCGGACGATGTTGAGCATGAATACTACGGAGAGGGCAGGAACCATCACCGGTAGTGTTACTCGGATCATGGTGCGCACGTTCGAAGCGCCGGACACCCTCGCCGCTTCCTCCATGCTGAGGTCCATGTTGCGGAAGGCAGGAGTGAGAAGCATGACCTTCTGGGAGATGGCGTTAGCCATCAGGTGCGCCCAGATGATTCCGGGAACGGAGTAGATGTTGAACGGCCCGCCATCGAAGCTCCTCTCGAGGAACGGCAGCTTCCAAAGCAGCTGGTTGATGAATCCGATGTGCGGGTCTAGCAGGTATGTCCACCCGATGGTGACCGCGATGCCGGGCAACATGAAGGACACCCAGAACATGAACTCCAGGCTGTAGCTGAACTTCATCTTGGTGCGGGCGAGAAGCCAGGCTATGACGATGGCCACGGGGAAGCTGATGCCCGTGTACAGGAAATAGACGACGAAGGTATTGCGGAGCGCTACGAAAAGCGAGGCGTCGGAGAACGCCATGCGCCAGTTGTCGAAGGAGAAGACGAAGGGGTCACGGACACGCTCGGCAACGTTGAAGCTGTTGATGAAGATGAGGATGACGGGATAGATGATGTAGACGCCGAACACGATGATGAACACGGCCATCACGAACGTGCCGGTAGGGGACTGACCCCGAATGACAGCCTTGCTGCGAGACACGAGCGTTGCCGTTCTCAACATAAGCGTATCTCGTCCCTTGCCGGGGCTGGAGACTGGCGTCTCCGGCCCCGGCTCTCATCTCTCCTACTCCTAGTAACCGTGCTTCGGCAGTTCGGCACGGAACCAGTCAAGGGCGTCGTCGATCTTGCTCTGGTGGCCCGGGTCGGCGCTCGGCACCAGGTATTCAATGCCCTCCGCAGGCAGGTTGCCCGGCACTACGTTGTCCTTGGAGATGTCGATGCGCAGCGAGTTGTCGCCGTTGGATTCCTGGTAGAGCGTCTGCCCCTCGGGGCCAAGCATCCAGTTTAGGAAAAGCTTGGCGGCATTGGGATGCGGCGCCTGGTCCATGACGAAGATGTTGTTCCCGCCGGTGCCGATCGTCGCGCCTTCCTTCAAGGGGTGCGGGAACTGGTCCTGGACAGGCAACCCCTGGTCCTTGAGTTCCTCGACTTCAGTGCCGCAAGAGAAGATGCAGAGTGCGAACCTGCCCTGAGCCAGCCATTCGGCGGCCTGGCGAGCGTCAGACGCGATAACACCCTCCATGTCACGGAACAGCGGGATGAGGTACGTTTCGTCGAGACCCTGGTCAAAGTAGAACGGGTGGTTGTTCGCAGTTCCCGCCTCGCGGGGATCCCGCATGACGATCTTACCGACGAATTCGGGTTTCACGAGGTCGACGTAAGACTGGATGACAGTCGGGTCCGGAAGCAGGTCGGTGTTGTAAGCGATGGGGGCGTTGGATGCGTTGCCGCCGTAGCCGACGATGTATTTCATCTCGGGGTCGCCCCAGAAGAGATCTCCGAAGTACCAGTTGTCGCCGTCCAGCACATCGGGGTGGATGAGCAGGGGCCGCAGGTCGGTCAACGCACCCTCGGGAACGAGTCTCGTATTGGTGGTGGTGAGGCCGCCCGTCCATACGTCGAGGCTGTACACGCCGGCGGCACGCTCCGCGAGCACCCGGTCGGCCTGCTGGCGGGAGGAGCCGGTAGCACTGACGATCTCGATACCGAAGTTCTCCTGGAAAGCGTCGATATGGGCATCGAACTCACGGCCAAGCGCACAGCAGATGAAGGCATCGAGCCTGCCTTCTTCCTGCGCCGCGGCGATGAGCGCATCCCATTCAGCCTCGAAGGGGTCCACCGTAGGCTCCGGTACCGGCGTTGCCGTGGGGTCGTCGGCCATCGCCATGGCGGTCGGCGTGGGCGTGGCTGGCACGGGCGTAGCTGTGGGTTGTGGTGTCGGAGTAGGCGTGGGGTCGGAGCCGCACGCGGCAACAGCCATCAGGAGAGCGAGCGTGCTGACCAGAATGAGTGCCAACTTTCTCATGTCCGTCCTCCCAAGGAATCGGACGCACGCATAGCCGCGTCCGCACAGGAAAGTTGCATGAACGCTACCCCTGCGCAGAGTGAACGTCAAGCGTTGGCATAGGGAATGAACGCAATCAGGGGATGCCTGCGGATGCAGGCGACGTTATCCGCAACGGATAGAGATCGGCGAGAATAATGTGGCGGGAGTGCGAGGGAGTCGAACCCTCCCCGAACCAGGAAGCTGGCCCGGCAACGGTTTTGAAGACCGCGAGACCCACCGGGACCCATCCACTCCCGCGAGATCCGAGACCGCAGTATAAGGGCTGCCTAACCCGCTTGGCTGGCGTGGGAGTCGGTTAACAGCGCAGGCGGCGCCCCTCACGGAAGAAGAGACGCCGCCCGTGTACTCATCGAGTTGAGAGCGGAGGTTCTTAGTCCTCGAGCACCTTGTCGATCTTCTTCTTGAGGACTGCCTTCGGCACCGCGCCGATGACGTTCT
>DAOUHT010000109.1:0-5464 GCA_034428375.1 Dehalococcoidia bacterium
GGCCGACGAGATGGGCGGGCGCCCCATCGCCATCGCAATCATGGACGACCGCGGCGAGCTGATCTGCTTCGCCGCGCAGGCCGGTGTGAACGCCGCGCTCGCGCGTCAGAACGCCACGAAGAAGGCGTACACGTCCGCCTGTATGCGGCAGGACACGCTCGATTTCGAGGAGCGGGCCAAGGCGTCGCCACAGGGCCTCGCGGGGTTCGGCAATCCCAACCTCTTCATTGGGGGAGGCGGCGCGGTCGTCATCGCGACGGACGGCACGATCATGGGCGGGCTCGGCGTCAGCGGACGCACTGCTGAGGAGGACGAGGAGATCGTCCAGGTCGGCAAGGCGCTCATCGGACAACTCATCCAGGAGCAGGTATGAGTTTCTCAGGCAAGACCGTGGTGGTGACGGGCGGCAGCGGTGCAGTGGGACGCGTGGCGTCGCGCAGGTTCGCGGAGGCAGGCGCGCAGGTGGTCGTCGCCGACATGGCGCCGCCGCCTGACGAGGCGGGCGCGGTCGCATACCACGAGACGGACGTGCTCGACGAGGCGTCGGTGCGCGGGCTGTTCGAGCGCGTCGCGTCGGAGTACGGGGGGCCGCACGTGCTGGTGAACATCGCGGGCGGCTTCCGGTTCGGACCAGCCGTCGAGGAGATGGACGAATCGGACTGGGACGGGCTGCTGCAGCTGAACCTCAAGTCCGTGTTCCTCACTATCAAGAACGTGCTGCCGTACATGAAGGCGCAGGGCTACGGGCGCATCGTGAGCATTGCGGCGCGCAGCGGGCTGCACGGCGACCCGATGGTCGCGCACTACTCGGTGAGCAAGGGAGGCGTCATCCTGCTCACGCAGTCCGTCGCGGCGGAGGTCAAGGCACACGACATCACCGTGAACGCGGTGCTGCCAAGCATCATCGACACGCCCATGAACCGCGAAGGCATGCCCAACGCCGACTCGTCGAAGTGGGTGCAGCCGGACGACCTGGCGAGCGTGCTGCTGTTCCTCGCGTCAGAGGAGGCGCGGGCTGTATCCGGCGCGGCGGTGCCGGTCTATTACAAGGCGTAGGACTGCGCGAAGGAGGCCCCAATGCCTGACATCCAACGAACGAACCCGGAGGCGCTTGCGCCGCCGCCAGGAGGCCGCTATTCCCACGTCGTGCGGTGGGGCAACCTCGTCTGGATAGCGGGGCAGACCTCGCGCGGGCCGGACGGCAAGGTGATCGGACTGGACAACGCGCCTGCGCAATGCCGGCAGGTCTATGGCAACCTGCGCACCGCCATCGAGTCGGTCGGCGGGACGTTCGCGAACATCGTCAAGGTGACCATCTTCGTGACGTCGGAGGCGTACCTACCAGCGGCGCGCGCCGCGCAGAACGAGTGCTGGGGCGACGCGCCCACACCAGCGAGCTCGATGGTCATCGTGCGGGCACTGGCCCAGCCCGAGTACTTCATCGAGATCGAGGCGTTCGCCGTTCTCGACGACTAGCGTGCGGGCGACGCGGCCCAGTTGTCGCCGCTGTCCTCGGGGCGCGGTCCCCACTTTCCGGCCTCTGCTTGCGCGAGGAACTCGGCGACGGCTGCGTTGAACGCGGCGGGCTCCTCCAGGTTGCAGGCGTGTCCCGTGTGCGGCAGCACCGCGAGCCCTGAGTTCGCCACCGTGCGCCGCAGGAAGAGCGATGGCCCGACGCATGGGTCGTCCTCGTCGCCGCAGACGATGAGCAGCGGCACGTCGAGCGCCGCCAGGTCGGCCTCGCGCGTGTAGAGGCTCGGGCGCCTGCCCTGGAAGCCGCGCAGCGTGTTGGCGGAGCCTGTGGCCGAGTGCGCGAGGAAGAGCGCTGCGAATCGATCCCAGCCTGCGGGGTCCTTCTCGCGGAACCGGATGCGCGTCGAGCCGGAGAGGTACGCCTCCATGCCAGCCATGCCTTTCGCCTCCAGCAGCCCCGCACGCTCCTCGGACTCGGTCAGGAACGACGCAGGGTCGTCGCTGCCGGTGCCGACGCCTGCCGCGACGACGCTGAGGCAGCGGTCAGGACGCGCGAGCATGAACTGCACCGCCGTGTACGCGCCCATCGAGAGCCCGCAGACGTGCGCCCGCTCGATGCCCAGCGCGTCGAGCAGCCCCAGCAGTACGGCGACCTGGTGGTCCCACGTGTACTCCTCCCAGTTCGCGGGGACCTCGGAGGGCGGGTAGCCCTTCGCGTTGTAGGTCACCGTGCGGTAGCGGCGGGAGAAGTAGTTCACCTGCTGCTCCCAGCTCTCCATGCTGCCCGCGAACTCGTGGCAGAACACGAGGGGCAGGCCGCTGCCCGCCTCCGCGTACTCGATGGCGGCTCCGTCAACTGTAACGTTCGGCATCGCGCAACTCCGTGTATCCGTAGGTGGCAGCGATTCTAGCGCGTCGGTGCGATACTGGCGCTCTCCCCCGAGACGTCAGGAGGCGTGGCGTGGTCACGACGAATACGACGAACTACGGCCTGATCCGCACCGTGCAGGTGCGCAACGAGAACATCCCCGGCGTGCTGGGCGCGCTTGCGTCGGCCATCGGCGGTGCGGGCGCGAACATCGGCAACATCCAGACCGTGCACCTGAGCCAGAGCTACGTGCTCCGCGACATCGACGTGCACGTGGAGGACGAGACGCATTTGCTGGAGGTGCTGCGCGCGGTGGGGCAGGTGAAGGGCGTGCGCGTCACCGAGACGCGCGACGAGGTGATGGACCTGCACCAGGGCGGCAAGATCGCGATCGTGAGCCGACAGCCGGTGCAGGACATCGCGATGCTGCGGAAGGTGTACACGCCGGGCGTTGCGGAGATATGCCGCGCCATCCACGCGCAGCCGAGCCTGGCGCGGCGCTTCACGTCCATCGGGAGCACGGTCGCCATCGTGACGGACGGCACGGCGGTGCTGGGCCTCGGGCGGATCGGGCTCGCGCCCGCGATGCCGGTCATGGAGGGCAAAGCCGCGCTGCTCCAGCAGTTCGCGGGGGTGAATGGCGCGCCGTTGCTCGTCGAGGCGTCGAACGCCGACGAGTTCGTCGAGGCCGTCGTGCGGGTCGCGCCGACGTACAGCGGCATCCACGTGGAAGACGTTGCCGCGCCCGCCTGCTTCGACATCGTGGCGAAGCTGCGCGAGCGTCTCAGCATCCCGGTGATGCAGGACGACCAGGACGGCACTGCGGCGGTCGTGCTCGGCGCGCTGATGAGCGCCATGCGGACGACCGGCAGGCGGCTCTCCGACGTGACGATAGGGCAGGTGGGCCTCGGCGCGGCGGGACAGGCGGTGGCGTCGCTCCTGATGCACGCCACGGGCAGGCCAGTGGTGGGCGCGGACGTGAACGAAGACTGCATCGCCCGCCACCAGCAGCACGGCGGACGTGTGGCATCGCTGGACGAGATCATGGCGACGGCGGACGTGGTGGTCTCGACGACTGGCGTGCCGGGCCTCATCGCGCCGGAGGCGGTGCGCAGCGGGCAGGTGGTGTTCGCGCTCTCCAACCCGGACCCGGAGATACGCCCCTCGCTGGCGATCGAAGCAGGGGCGGCGCTCGCCGCGGACGGCACGACGGTGAACAACCTGCTGGGCTATCCCGGCATCTGGCGCGGGGCGCTCAGCACGCAGGCGGGGGAGATCAACCGGGCGATGCTCATCGCCGCAGGCGAGGCGCTGATGGAGGCGACGCCCTACGGCGACCTCAGCCCCACTCCGCTCGACCCGGAGGTACACCGCAAGGTGGCGTACGCCGTCGGCAAGGCGGCGGTCGATAGCGGCGTCGGGGATGCGGACGGGTTAGTGGACCTGGAGTGAAGGGGCTTGCTACGGATTCTTTCGCCCATTGAACCATTCCCTAAGATCTGCCCACTCCTGCTGTCGTTGCTGTTGCTTCTGGTCTAGTAGCTCTCTTTGCTCGACCTGCTGTCGCTCCCATTCTTGCCGTTCTCTGAGTCTCAGCTGTTCCCGATTGACGAAGTAACATCCTGTCTCTTTGCATCTGTCTGGACGAAAACACTCCCAGTCGAGGTTGTTGGGGCACATAACTCTCTCGGCTTCCTCCAAGCAAGCAGGACACTGGTTGGTCTTTCTGTGATCGAGGTACTCCCCGTGCGTCATGCAGTAGCAAGTAGCACAGGCATCGCAGGGGCCGTAAGCCTGTCGCTGTGTTTGGTGAAGGTTGAAACGGTCATGAAAGGGATCCATGTACAAGAACCAGTTTCCCTGTATTTGGTCGCATTTGGTACAGACGTTTGCCAAGTATTTAGACATGGCAGTTGCGCTGAACCTTCTGTCTAAGGTAACCCCATTCTCTCGGGCAAACTCGATTTCCTCTGTAGTAAAGAAATCCTGTTCTAGACCCTGCTCATCTTTGCGGCCTATGGCTACATTTACGTTCTGGCCACACTTCCAGCAATCCGTAGTGCGTATGGTGATTGTCCTTAGTGGGAGCGGGGCACTACATTCCTTACACTTAGGCCTCCGGCACAGCAGGTTGTGCGCGTCGATATCAATCTGACCGGCGGCGAGCTCTTGAAGTCTCGCCTTGGCCGTTAGTGATGCGTCTAGCGCCTTGTTCCTTCTGATGCCCCTGAATTCTCTTTCCGCCCTCAGGTGTATCTCGACTATCTCAATGTTGTTGGCCAGAGCATACTCGTGGACGTTTGTTTCAGGAGCGTGGCTGTCTACGACTTCAATGAACCTTATGGGGTTACCCTTCTTATTGAGCAGGCTGAGATCGGGGTATACTGTTCCGATTCGCTTCTCTCTACGAATGGTTGAAATGTCCTCCAGTAAATTTACGTTGAGGCGCTCAGTGCACTGATTGCAATTTGCCGAGGCTTCGAGGGCATTACCGAGATTCTCTGTCAGGAGCCCCTCAAGGACCGAAACTGCTTGCTGATGAGGTGTTTCATTACTCATTTAGTCTCTCTCCATTACAATTACAATCACTGCCGAGCAGCGTGTTAATTCATTGTGAATTCGCCCTTCCACTATCGGTTTGCTCCGAGAGCCTCAGAATTCCTCGTTGAAGGCGACCTGGCCGGTGACGGCGACCTGGTAGGCGGAGACGCGGCGCTCGAAGAAGTTGGAAAGCTCCTGCACGTCCTGCAGCTCCATGAAGGTGAGCGGGTTGCGCGTGCCGAAGTAGGTCGGCAGGCCGAGATTGGTGAGCCGCTGGTCGGCGACGTACTCGAGGTACTGGCGCACCTCAACCACGGTGAGGCCGGCGACGCCGCCCTCCAGCAGGTCCTCGGCGAACTGCGTCTCGCAGTCGACGGCCTCCTGAACCATCTGCGTCACCTGCTCCTCCATGCGCTCGTCGAACAGGTGTGGGTACTCCTCGCGAGCCGTGCGGACGACCTGCAGCCCGAACTCCATGTGGGCTGATTCGTCACGGAAGACCCAGTTGGTGCCGGACGCCAACCCGTTCAGCAGCCCCTTGGAGCGCATGAAGTAGACGTAGGCGAACGCGGCGTAGAAGAA
>DAOUHT010000110.1:0-7996 GCA_034428375.1 Dehalococcoidia bacterium
GGCAGGACGCGTCTCGGGAGGCGGTGCGTCTGGCTCGCGCCCGCTACCGGCAACAGCTAGGCAGCCTGGTCGAGCTTAGTCAGGTCGAGAGCATGCTGGCGGATTCCGAGGCGGCATCGCAGCGGGCGGTTTTGGATGCAAAGACCGCCGAGGCACGCTTGGCCTATATCGTGGGACGCGCCTTCCCGATCCGTTCGAGGTAACCGTCGGGAAGAGTGATTGCGCAGCGTGCGGCTGGCGGCTTCGTCCTGGCCTGCATTTCTCACTACGTGGCGAGGGGAAGTGCGTGAGAGTGCCGCCAGGACGAGGCGCAAGCCGCTTGGCGCGCGCAGGCGTACTTAACGGCGGCAGCGGCAACCGCGTAAGGGCCTCATGTCATGTGAGGGGTAGGGCAGGAACTACGGGCCTTCTCATCCCTCAGACAGCGGAGCCACGCTGAACACGACGTGGAACGGCTTGCAGTAGATGACGACGGAGCCGTAGTCGTCCAGGGACAGGCCCTCAGGCAACGGGTAGTTCTGATTGCCGATGTTGCCCTTCAGTTTGCCCAACTCCACGTAGCCCGGCCCTTGCACCTCGTTCCGGCTTTGCGGATCGGGGTGACTGGCCAGGAGTACGCGCAGGTCAGGTCCGTTCGTCACGCGGAAGTCCTCGAAACGAAGCACGTGCGAGCCGCCCGGCAGTTGGTACAGCGTCGCGGAGCCCTCGCCGTTGTGGAAGCTGTCCGCGTCGCGGAACATGCCGCGCCTGACGGCTACAGGGCCGCTCGGGGCCATCATCTCAGGCATCATCCCGGCCATCTGAGCCATCATCTCAGGGGTCATGTTCTGCATGACGGCGGTCATCGTCTCCGGCGTCATGGTCTCCATCGCTTCGGCCACCATCTCCGGCGTCATCCCCGGGACCGCCTCAGCCATCGCTTCGGCGACCTCAGCCCGCATCTCGGGGGACATGCCTCCTATCGCTTCGGCCATCACTTCCGGCGTCACGCTTTCCATGACCGACGCCATCATCTCGTCCGCAGTCTGAGGCGGCGCCTCGGGCATGGCCTCAGACACCTCTTCCTCCATCGCGGCCATCGTCTCCATGGTCTGGTCGACCTGGGCGCGCGTCATGCCTTCCGGCACCACGGCGCCCACGCTGTACGGGAACTCTTCATCGACCGTCTTGTTGATGAAGAGAGGCGAGCCGAGCCACCACGCAAGGGCAAGCACGGGTATCGCCACGACCACGGCGGCGACGACGATCCGCCCACGGTACTTACGGATGCTCTGCAAACCACCCATCGTTCACCCCCTCGGCTGTGTGTGTCACACTTCAATTGTACGATGTTCCTGCCCGTGCTTCTCAGCGTGCGCCGAGATCGCGGATGAGGCCGGAAACCCAGCCCAGCGCCTCCGCATACTCATCATGGGGATAGGTTTCTAGGTCTAGGACGAATTCTTGGCCGAGGGCGACACTGTCCAGATACACGTGCTGGCCATCCCGTGCAAGCTTCCAACGATTAGCCTTGTTGGTCTTTGGGTCATGGCGGCTGAGTGGGGTTTTCTTGCAGTCAGGATAGAACCAGCGTGGCAATTGCCAACGGGATTTCGTCTGGCCTGGCCTTGTCAGCACTAATCGGTTGTCCAGCTTCGGAAACACTCCCCATCCCGGAACTTTGAACTTGTTGCCTATGTCCAACTCGGAGGAGGCGACGTACAGAGTGTTGTTGTCGCCTTTGTACTGGAGGTGGGGATGGTAGTCCGCCCACGGCATTTCTCTCCGCAGGCGTTGTGCATGCTTGCCTACTTCCTCCCATATCTCTCCAATTTGCAGCCAACCCCACAGAACGTGCTTCTCCTTCGTTCCTCTAACGAAGCGCCATCGGCCATCATCATCTTTCTCAACTGGTTGGTATGAACCGAAGAACAGGAATAAGTCTCCCTCGCTCACGCACCAGCCACGCAGGTGGGTCTCGTCTCCATCTGCTTGGCCAAGCAGTCCACGCCAGTCTCTTGCGTGTTGCGAGTTCGCAATCTTCGGATAAGCATTCAGGTTGATATGAGGGTCAAGGTGGGCGCTACAGTTTGCTTCAATGCGGGTTTGGGAGTGTCCCTCTCCAGGGCACGGTCCAGACGGGTGTTCACCATGCCTCCTGATTGTCAGATCTGTGACCAATTTCCCGATGTTGACGTTGCCATGGCGCAACTTCCCATAGGTGACCTTGTCTCCTGGCTGAGGTATCGGCAATGAGAACATCGACCCGTCAGAGAAGATGGGGCTTGGGCAGCCACCATACTTTGAATCAAACCCCTTGCGGCTGAGTATCAATCGCTTTGGCTTCATGCTTTCGCTCCTTTCTCAGAGTCTCCCATCCCCGTGGGCGCTGCCCGTGCACGTGTGCCCTGCCGGGCACCTGGATTCCCGCTTTCGCGGGAATGACGAGGGGAAGCGGGAATGACGAGGCTTCCTACGGGATCAGCAGCACTTTACCCGTTGTGAGGCGGCCTTCCAGTTGCCGGTGCGCCTCCGCCGCTTCCGACAGCGCGAACGACGCGCCGACGCGGACGTTGAGCGAGCCCTCGGCAACCCAACCGAAGATGTCGCTTGCGCGCCAGTCGATCTCCTCGCGCGTAAGCGCGTAGCTGGCGAGGGTAGGGCGCGTCAGGAAGAGCGACCCCTTCGCGTTGAGTATCTGCGGGTCGACCGGCGGCACGCGTCCGCTCGACTGCCCGAAGAGCACGAGGTAGCCGCGCGGCGCGAGGCAATCCAGGCTGCCGTCGAAGGTATCCTTCCCCACGGAGTCGTAGACCACGTCCAGCTTCGCGCCGCCGGTGATGCGGTCTACCTCCGCAACGAAGTCCTGCCGGGTGTAGAGGACCACTTCGTCCGCTCCGGCTTCGCGGGCCAGCTGCGCTTTCTCTTCCGTAGAGACGG
Organism: Dehalococcoidia bacterium; assembly: GCA_034428375.1. GTDB lineage: Bacteria > Chloroflexota > Dehalococcoidia > Lucifugimonadales > Australimonadaceae > Bin16. Next base: position 2,920 of record DAOUHT010000110.1, read on the forward strand.
TGCCGATGACGTGCGCGCCGCGCATCTTGGCCATCTGCGTGAGCAGCAGGCCGACGCCTCCCGCAGCCGCGTGCACGAGGCAGGTGTGGCCCGGCTGCAGCGGGAACGTCGAGGCCATGAGATAGTGCGCCGTCATTCCCTGCAGCAGCACTGCCGCTCCCGTGGCATCGTTCACGCCCTCCGGTAGTTTCACCAGGCGGTCCGCGGAAACCTTGACGTATTCCGCGTACGACGCGCCCGTGCCCGTGTAGCCGGCGTGCTCGCCGACCGTGATGCTCGTGACGCCTTCGCCGATCGCGACAACCTCACCCGCGCCCTCCTGTCCCGCGACGTGGGGCAGCGCGACGTTGTACGCGCCGGTGCGCTGGTAGGTGTCGATGAAGTTGACGCCGCACGCGCCGAGGCGGAGGACAGCCTCGCCGGGGCCGGGTTCAGGCTCCGGGATGTCCTCGTAGCGCAACACCTCGGGGCCGCCGAACTCGTGGAACCTGACTGCTTTCACGCTGCTCCCTCCGTGGGTCGATGCTTCTGCTGATGAGCGCGCTACAGTGTGCCATCCTGCGCCGTTCCGCGCCATCGGGGGGAGGAGAACAGAACTTCGAATGTTGCAGCCCCATCAATCCATTGTTTGCAGCCTGCACTGGGTGTGTTTGTGGGCCGGCTGCGCGCGGTTATCGCGTGCAGCCGGTTGAGGCTGCGCCCAAAATCTGCTTTGAGTTTTGCAAGAATCCTCATTGCAGGTAGCAAATCGCGGGTGCTACCGTTCACTCATCCTAAGCGAATGCCGCGCGCCAAGGAGGAACGTCGAATGGCATCTACGAGTACAAGTCCCGCTACCAAGAACGGAGGATTAGCCCTCATAGTCGGAGTTGTTCTGCTGCTCCTCGCATCGCTCTTCTTTCCTGGCGGTGCAGTGCTGGACAGTGTGGACCAGACCGACTTCCCTGCAGCCCTCGACGCGATGGCCGGCAACCCGAGCCTTGCGCACCTGGCGTCCATGCTGTCGATCTTCGGAATGTTCCTTTACGCCTATGCCGCTCTCGCCTGGCTCCGCCTGTCCCAACAGGGGGGGCCCGGCGCATCAGTCCTCCGGCTTGGGGTGTTCGCGAGCCTGTTCGGCTGGAGCCTCTACGTGATTGCAATGGGGATGCGGCACTTCAGCATCCACCTCTTGCAGCGCGGCATGGAATCCGGCGCCGATCAGGCGTTCTTCGAAGGCCTTGCCCTCAGTGTCTACGCACCGATGGGCGGAATCATCGTAGCGCTGGTGGCCGTCTATCCCATCGCATCCATACTCGTCGGCCTCGGCCTTGCCTCTCGCTTCGAATCGATGAGCATCTACAGGCTGGCTTCCTACGGACTTGTCCTCATGGGGGTACTGGCGATCGTCAATTTCCTGGTCCTTCAGCACGTCCCTGCGATCGATCCTCTAGTGCTCCTCGGGATAGACAATGGCCTGCTCTCGTTCGGCTCCCTCTGCTTCATCGTCATCGGACTGGGGATGTACCGGGGCCAGAGCGCGCTCAGTTCGGAAGACTAGCCCTCTCGCCGTACCAGTCAGAAACCAACTGAAGGGGCGCCCAGATGCGGCGCCCCTTCCTTCTTCCTCCGAAGCTATCCGGCCGAGGATATCCGGGGCATGTGCTAGCATTAATCAATGAGATTCCCACATATCACCGCCCTGGTTCTTGCTGTCCTTCTGCCGCTCATCGCAGCCTGCCAATCACCTGAACCGACTTCGACTCCAACCCCGACACCCGAGCCGACGCCCACGCCTGCGCCGACGGCAACACCCACGCCGGAACCCGCGCCTGAGCCAACGGCCACGCCCACGGCCATTCCGGCCCCGGCGTCCGACATCCCCGCGGCGGAAGACGCATTCAGGGAAGACTCCTGTCCGTTCAGCAACCAACCCGGCACCCCGCTCTGGGCTGCGGAGTGCGGCTACCTGACCGTACCTGCCGACTACGACGACCCCGCCGCAGGCACGTACGAGATCGCAGTCGCCGTGTTCCCCGCGACTGGTGAGCGCACCAGCGGCGTCCCGGTCATCTACCTGGAGGGTGGGCCCGGCGGGCACGCGCTGGAAGGTCTGGAAGTGAGCGGCGGTGTCATCCTGGAACCCCTGAACGAGACCAGGGATGTGATCCTCTTCGACCAGCGCGGAGCCGGTTTCTCCAAACCTGCACTTATCTGCCCGGAGACGCGAGAGTTGACACGGAACCTGATCAGCCAAGCGCTCCCGCTTGCTGAGGAGAACGAGCGCTATCTGGATGCGCTGCAAACCTGCCGCGACCGGTTCGTGGAGGAGGGGATAGACCTTTCCACAGTGAATAGCGCCGCAAACGCAGCCGACGTCGACCGCCTGCGCATCGCACTCGGCCACGAGCACTGGGACCTGTACGGATCGTCCTACGGAACGCGGCTGGCGCAGAACGTGATGCGCGACTTCCCGGACGGCGTGCGGCGCGTCGTGCTGGACTCCTCGTATCCCCTCGAACTTGACTTCTTCGCCGGCATCCCCGCCAGCTCGGAGCGGGCGTTCCGCCTGATGTTGGACTCCTGCGCAGCGGACGCAGCGTGCAGCGAGGACTACCCGGACCTCGAAGGCACACTCATAGAGGCATTCGACAACCTCACGGCATCGCCCGCGCCGGGCCAAGCCTCGTTCGACCTCGAAGGGGACGTGGTGGACACGCTGATGACCGGCGAGCGGCTCGCCTGGCTGGGTTTCGAAGCGTTCTACCAGACCGACATCATCCCCTGGTTGCCGGAGATCATCACCGAGGCCGCGAAGGGGAACGTGGAGCCCGCGAACCTGATGCTGTCCAACAGCCTCATCAATGACGCGTTCTTCTCCGTTGGAATGCACTACTCGACGCGGTGCGCGGACGAGACTCCGTTCACTTCGCCAGAGGCAATCGCGGCGAGCCTTGCGGCCAGCCCGCTATTCTCCCGCATCCAGGACGCCGAAGAGACGTACGCCCAGGACGCGTTCGACACCTGCGCTCTCTGGGACGTGGAGCCGTCGCCCGCGGTGGAGAACGAACCTGTGCGCAGCGACATCCCGACGCTCGTGCTCGCGGGCGAGTACGATCCGATCACACCTCCGGAGCACGGGATGGCGGTTGCGGCGAACCTTTCCAACGCCACGTTCGTCGAGTTTCCCGCCGTCGGGCACGGAATCATCCTGGAAGGCGACTGTGCGAAGTCGATCATCAACGCCTTCCTCGACGGCGAGGACGCTCCTGACACATCGTGTCTATCGGAGGAGGCTACGTCTCCCGCATGGGTAACGCCCTGGGACGGCGTGACCATCACTGCTACGGACTCCCCATTCGGCGTGCAGATCGCGCAGCCCGAAGGCTGGGAACCCATAGAGGACCTCCCCGGCAGGTTCTACCGGCACGAGATCGCAGGCCCGGTGCTCATCCAGGCCGTCATTCCCGGAGTGACGGTGGAGCAGTTCATGGAGCAGCAGATCGGCGGCATTCCCGGCGTTGAACCGGAGAACCTGGACCCTGTTACCGCCGGCGAGCTCACGTGGCAAGGAGCCCTGGTCGAGATCGACGGAAGGCTCCAGATCTTTGCGGCAGCACAAACGCCTGCGACCGATGCGGGCGGCACCAATGTGCTGGTCGTCCTCGTTGTCGGCTTCCCGTACCAGCGGGACGCACTGCTCGACGACCTGCTGTCCCCTACGCTGCAAGTGTTCGGTTCGTAGGAGCGAGCGTCAAACCAGCAGGCGGTAGATCGGCGGGGTGAGCAACCCCGCCACGATGGGGAAGGGCAGGTTCACCAGCATCCGGCTCGTGGTGAACGCGCCGCCCAGGAACGGCAGTTCCCACATGACCGTGCGCGTGAACGGGATCGTGTTCCACGCCGTGATCAGCGCTGCAACCGGGCCGACCCCCGCGCCAGAGAGAAAGATAGATGCCGCAAGCGGAATCACGACGTACGGACCGCCGGGTACGAGCGCACCCACCGCCGCGCCGATGAGGATGCCCGTGAAACCAGACTCATCGCCGATCCAGCGGGTGATGACCTCCTGCGGAAGGATGACCTGCGTCATCCCCGCGAGCACCATGCCGAGCACCAGCATCCGTGCAACGGAGCGCAGCAGCAGGGCGCTCGTAACTGAGCCCTGACGCAGTCCGAAGAAGCCATCCTTGCGCAAAATGAGGACCGCCGTGAGCCCAACGAGTCCGGCCAGCAGGTAGAGCGTCATTCCTTCTGTTCCTGGTCCGCCGCGCCGATGCGCGAGCGCGCCGCCTCCTGCGCGCTGCGCGGCATGAGCCGGAAAACGACGGGCACGAGCAGCGTCCCTACGCCGATCAGCCAGAGCGTGGAGAGCGTCTTCGCGAGCGCAAGCGGCACACCGAGGAACGGCAGCTCGTACACGAGGAATCGGTTGGCGGTGAAGATGTTCCGCGCGACAGAGAACGCGGAGATGGACGCGATGCCCGCGCCGCCGTGCATGAGCGCCGCCGCTATCGGGTACATGACGTACGGACCGCCCGGCGAAAGCACCCCTGCCGCCGCGCCGATGAGCACGCCCTTCACCCCGGCTTCGTCACCCATCCAGCGTCCGACGACTCTCGGAGGAAAGAGGACGGTCAGGAATCCGGCGAGGATGAAGCCGAGGAAAAGAGCAGGTGCGGCCTGCCGGATGATGAACAGCGAGTTCTCGCCGCCATCGCGCAGGCCGTCCACGCCATGCTGGATGAACGCCACCAACGAGACGATAGCCAGCAGGCTCACCATCGTGATGAGCGTGGTATCGCGCCACCACGGCTTCTTCTTTCGTGATTCGCCCACGCGGGCTCCGTTCGATATCTTCGGGGCCGCCCGATTCTATCCGTTGGACGGGCGTTTCACGAACGAGGCGCGGTACTTGAGAACTACTGGATGTCCATCCGGCTGAGCCGTCGCACGGTGAGGAGGAAGAACACCACCGTCACGAGCGCCGCGCCTACGAGGGCAGGAGTCATCGCGATGGTCAGATCTTCGCCGAACACATCGTTGATCCCATACGCGGTGCCAAAGATGTAGCTGCGGATGCTCAGGTAGCGTGTAC
>DAOUHT010000111.1:0-17631 GCA_034428375.1 Dehalococcoidia bacterium
CCGAGCTCGGCAGCTGAGCAGGGCACGGGGAGGTCGCCGATGGCCGAGAAGACTCAAGCCGCAACTCTCGTGGCGCCGAAGCAGTTCGAGCTCCGCGAGTACGACATACCTGAACTCACTTCAGATACAGGGCTCATGAAAGTGGAAGCCGTCGGCATCTGCGGCAGCGACGTCCGGTCGTACCGTCAGCCTGTTCCCACGCCAAGGATCATGGGGCACGAGAACGTTGGAGTCATGGCCGCCATAGGCAGGGACGCTGCCGAGCGCTGGGGGGTGAAGGAAGGTGACCTGGTCATCCCCGAAGAGTACGTGCCGTGCTTCCATTGCAAGTACTGCTACACGGGACGGTTCCGGTTCTGCAATCAGACCGACCGCGGGTACGGCACGCTGCTCCGGCACGGCTCCACGACGACAGACGTGTGGCCTTCCATCTGGGGCGGCTTCAGCCAGTACATGTACCTGCCCCGGAACACGGTGATGCACCGGATAGACAGACCCGTGCCCGCGCACGTGCTGGCCCTCTACCTGCCGCTCGCCAACGGGATCGAGTGGGCGTGCCGCTATGGCGGAGCGCAACGAGGGAAGACCGTCCTGGTCCAGGGGCCGGGACAGATGGGGCTCGCGTGCGCCTTCGCGGCGAGCCAGGCCGGTTCCGATTGCGTCATCGTGACCGGACTGAGCAGCGACTCGGTCCGCCTCGACATGGCGAAACGCCTCGGGGCCAACTACACCATCGACATCGAGACCGAGGACTTCAGGGAACGTGTGCAGGAGATAACAGCCGGCGCAGGTGTCGACGTGGTGGTGAACGTGACGGGCGGGGGCGCAGGAGCCGTCTCCGACGCCCTTGCGGTCGCAAGCAAAGAATGCACGCTCGTGCTCGCTGCCGCGGGGGACGACCCGATCTCACTGAGTGCGGTCGGTGAGCGGCGCCGGAAGGACATCACCATCAAGACCGCCCACGGGCACTCGTATTCGTCGGTGTCCGAGTCCATCGCCTACCTGACCTCCGGGAGCTACCCGGAGTTGCTCGATATATCAACCCATCAGTTCCCGCTACCGGAAGTGAGGCATGCTCTGGACACCGCAGCGGGCGAAGGGGAGCCGGGCGCGATCCACGTAACCCTCATGCCGTAGGCAACGGAGGAGGCAGCAATGGCGGAAATCGTTCTGGGGATAGGGGCATCTCACGGGCCGACGATCCAGTCGCAGCCCGAGGACTGGCTGCGGCTCGGACAGAAGGACATGGAGGACCCGCGCTACGACTTCGACGCGGTGCTCGCGTCGGCCTCGCCTGAGATCGAGCGCGAGCTGGAGCCCGAGGTGCTCCAGGGGCGCTACGAATCCATCCAGCGGGCCATCGAGTCGATGTCGGGCGTGCTGCAGGAAGCCGCCCCGGACGCCATCGTGTGCGTCAGCAACCCCCACGGCGTACCGCCGCAGGACCGCATGGAGCCTGTGTTCGGCATCTACATGAGCCACACGGAGTCCAAGGTGGAGCGTTCCGGACATCAGACCAGCGGTCGGCGCAAGCCGGCCGAACCTCAGCAGACGTTCAGACAGGTAGAGCCGTATGCAACCTGCCCCGAGCTTGCGGACCGGCTGATGCACTGCCTCATCGCAGACGGCATCGACGTGGCGAGCTGCTTCCAGTCCGACCCGACAGCAGGGATCGAGGGCCCGTTCACCTTCGCCTACGACATGTTCCTTCCTGACCGCAGCACGCCTGTCGTGCCGTTCCTGCTCAGCCGGTATCTGCCGCATCAGGCGACATCGGCGCGGTGCTACACCGTGGGGCAGTCCATCCGCCGGGCCATCGAGTCTTGGGACAGCGACATGCGCGTCGCCATCATGGCGTCCGGGGGGCTCAGCCACCAGATCATCGACGAGGAGTTGGACCGGCAGGTTATCGAGGCGCTCCAGCACAAGGACGTCGAGACGCTGAGCTACCTGCCGCGGGAGCGGCTCAACCGCGCCCCTGGCACGCCGGAGATCCTCAACTGGGTCGTCCTCGCAGGCGCTGTGGATGACATGAACATGACGCTGATCGACTACGTCCCCTGCTACCGGTCCCTCGCGGGGACAGGTCACGGGGTTACCCTCGCCTACTGGCGTTAGAAGGAGTATCGCGATGAGCTACAACGGGCATGTTGTCGTCGATTCGGACTGCCACCTCCGCGAGTACTGGGAGTTGGACAAGACGTATAAGGAGACGATGGACCCCGAGTACCGGGAGAAGTACGCGTGGTTCAGCGAAGCTGTTCGCTCGAGGCAGGCCAAGCCCGGCGACGTGGGGTTCACGCCCCTGTTCTGGCCGCGACATCCCGAACGTCCCCTGGGGCTGGACGAGGCGTTCGAACTCGCGGACCCTGCGCTGCCCCAGGACCGCCCGGCGCGACCCGCTCCCACCGTCACCGGCAGGGGCTACGACATCGACCCCACGTGCAACTGGGACGCGTCGATACGCCTGCGCGACATGGAGGTCGCTGGCGTCGACGTCAGCTTCATCTTCCCGAGCCAGGCCGACGGCTTCTGCACGCTGGGCGACGTCGGGTTCGAGAGCGCGCTGCACCGCTCCTACCACCGCTTCATGAGTAACTACTGCGCCGCTGGCGACGGGAGGCTCTGGTGGATGGGAGTGCTCACCATGCGCGACCTGCCGGAGAGCATCGCTCAGCTCGAGTACTGGGCGAAGGAGGACCCCCACTTCGCGGGCGTACACCTTCCACGGGCCTGCCCCGACGGGCGGATGCTTGACAACCCGGACCTCTACCCGCTGTACGCGGCGTGCCAGGACCTCAACCTGCCCCTCTGGGTGCACGGCGGCGCCAACCGGCCCCCGCTGACCCCGTGGGTGCACGCTCCCAACGGCCTCTACCACGCCATCGGCGGGCAGTACGCGCTGACGGCGCTGGTGGGCGGAGGAGTCTTCGACCTGTTCCCCGACCTCCGCATCGGGCTGTTCGAGAGCTTCGGTGGATGGATGCCCTACCTCATCGAGAAGCTGGACGACGGCTTCACCCCCGGCTCCACCGTCACGCCAAAGATGAAGCGCACCGCATCCGAGATCGTGGAGAGCGGGCAACTCTTCGTCTCCGTGGAATCGGACGAGCAGCACATCCCCTACGCGGTCGAGACCCTTGGAGAGCACCTGTGGCTGTTCTCCACCGACTACCCCCACGGCGGCAGTCCATGGCCAGAGGGAGTGTCCCTGATCGCGGAGCAGGAGATGCCTGAGAGCGCCAAGGTCAAGTTGCTCGGAGAGAACGCACTCCGGTTCATGCCTCAGCTTGCCGGTGTAGCCCCGTCGCTCACCGGCGTCGGCGCGTAAGGAGAGGAGGGCATATGGTCGACCCCACTGCGGAAGTCAAGATCTCAGCCGATGCACACGTCGCTGAACCGTTGGACCTGTGGCAGCAACGCATGCCGGCCAGGTACCGCGACCGCGCCTTTGACTGGCCTGGCCAGCAGTACGGCAAAGGGCAGTACAGGCGAGAGGGCGGTTGGGACCCGGTGGCCCGCCTCAAGGACATGGCCGCCGACGGCGTGGTCGCGGACGTCCTCTACCCCACGCGGGCCAAGAGCGTGTTCCGGCTCGACTATGAACCGGAGATCTCGGAAGCCGCGGCCCGCGTCTACAACGACTGGATGATCGAGTTCTGCCAGGAAGACCTGACCCGGCTCTGGGGACAGGCGCTACTGCCCCTCTGGGACATCGAGAACGCCATCATCGAGATGGAGCGGTGCCGGAACGCAGGGCTGGCAGGCGTCACCACGTGGATGGTCCCGCCGGACCCGCTGCGGTTCTCTTCCGAACACTACGAGCGTTTCTGGGACGCCGCCGAGGCTACGGAAACGCCCATCAGCATGCACATCAACAACGGTTTCGGCCCCTACGCCGAGGCGGCGGAGTCGGTCCGCACCCGCAACAAGGGTGACGCGCTGTCCGAACTAAGCTTCACCGCCACCGGCCACAAGAAGCTCGCCGCCGACACCCTGACGGACATCATCTGCTCCGGCGTTCTGGAGCGGCACCCGAAACTGAAGATCATCGTCGCCGAGACAGAGGTCGGGTGGATCCCCTTCTGGCTGGAGGAACTCGATAAGCGGCTGCGCCGCAAGGGCGACCTTCCGCTCCAACCCAGCGAGTACTTCTACCGCCAGTGCTACGCCACTTTCAGCGACGACCCCGTCGGCGGGCAGTTGCTCTCGCGCTGGGGTGCGGACAGCTTCCTGTGGGCGAACGACTACCCTCACCCCGGAACCGGCGACACCTGGCTCTTCTCCGGCGCCATCATCGAGCGGGACCTGGGTCACCTGCCCGGTGAGACGCGAGCGAAAGTCGTGCGTGAGAGCGTCGCAGCGCTCTACGGCAAGCCCATCCCGGAGCCTATGCCCGCGCCTTCCGAGTACGACGAATCGATGCAGGAGTGGTGCGCAGAACGGGACGGGTACTACGTCGGCATCTCGTAACCAGTCTGTAGAGGTACGCTGTTGGAGGTGAAGCCTTGAGCACACTAGTAAGTGACCGTCAGCCTCGCATCTCGGCGGACTCCCACATGTGCGAGCCGCTGGACTTGTGGGAGACCCGGCTCCCGGAGCGGTTCCGCGAGTATGCGATCCATTTGCGGCACGAGTACGGCACCGGCTTCTACTTCAGAGCGGGCGGCTATGAGCCCGGCCCCCGGCTGGAAGACATGGCCCGCGACGGCGTGGTCGCAGAGGTGCTCTACCCCACGTTCGGCAAGGACATGTACGACACGGAGAGGCCGCCCGAAGCCGCGGAGGCCTGCGCCCGGGTTTACAACGACTGGATGATCGAATACTGCCAGGAGTCACCTGACCGGCTCTGGGGACAGCCTGAGATTCCCCTCTGGAACATCGACAACGCCATCAAGGAGCTCGAACGCTGCAGGAAGGCCGGCCTCGTCGGGGCGACGATCTGGATGGTGCCGCCCCCTGAGATACCCTTCAGTTCCGACCACTATGAACGGTTCTGGGCCGCGGCGCAGGACATGGACGCGCCCGTCAGCATGCACATCAACACGGGGTTCAGCTCCTACGACGCCACTTCCCGCGAAGCAGGGCGAGGGCGAGACCACCTCGCGTCGCTCAAGCGCAGCGCCAGCGGCCACAAGCAGGTCACTGCCGAGACGCTGACGGACATCATCTGCTCAGGCGTGCTGGAGCGTCACCCGCGCCTGAAGGTCATCGTGGCCGAGGTGGAGGTCGGGTGGATCCCCTTCTGGCTGACGGAGATGGACAAACGCTCCCGGCGTCAGTCCCTCCCTCTCAAGCCGAGCGAGTACTTCTACCGGCAGTGCTACTCCACATTCACGGAAGACGAGGTGGGCGGCCGCCTGCTGGAGTGGTACGGGCATGACAGCTTCATGTGGTCCACGGATTACCCTCACGTCGGCACCGGCAACATCTGGCTCTTCTCCGACGAGGTGATCGAGCGCACGCTGGGCCACCTGGACCCGGCCGTAAGGACGAAGGTGCTGGCCGACAACGTCGCCCGGCTCTACGGCAAGCCCATCCCTGCACCCATGCCCGATCCGCCCCTCGACCCGGCCCTAGAAGAATGGCGAAAGACCCGTACTCTGGCCAGCGCTTGAGACTGGGAGAGGGGCCCCCTTTGGAGAGGCTTGCTCTGGCAAGAGGAAACGGCGTATTCTGCCAGCTACTCACAGGCGAGCGTGCGATTCATGCTAATGGCAACGCCCGGGCAGACGCTCGCATACCGGAAGAGGCAGGCTACGTAGCGAAAACCGACGGCGGGAGGGAATGATGCAGAGGGTCAAGGTCACCGTCAGTTTGTTAGCCGTGATGGTCCTTCTCGGGCTTGCCGCAGCCTGCGGGGGAGATGAACCCACTCCCACGTCGGCGCCCGCGACCGCCACTCCCACACCCTCGTCGTCCAGCGTCGCACCCCAGCCCACGCCCACTCCGGACCCATTCGACGAGGAGTGGGCAGCGTTGATCGCCGCCGCTCAGGAAGAAGGGGAGCTCGTCATCGCCCTCAGCGGTTCGGACTCCCGCACCGGCCGGTTCGCCTTCGAGACATTCGCCGACACGTTCGGCATCAACGTCATCACGAGCAGCGGAAGCGGGGCAGACAACGCCAACCGCATCCTCGCCGAGCGCTCGAGAGGCGCGTACACCGTAGACATATCCACCGTGAGCGGGGGCTCGATGGAGCGCCTGCGGGAAGCCGGCTCCTTCACGCCGATAGAGCCTCTGCTCATACACCCCGAGGTATTGGACCGGTCTAACGGCTGGTACTTCGAGAATGTGCTCTGGTCCGACTCCGAGAGCAAATACGTCATGTCCGATTCGCTCAGCGTGGGAGCGATCGGCTCTATCTGGTACAACACCGACAACGTCACGCAGGAAGAGCTCGACAGCATCAACACATACCACGACCTGCTCCGTCCGGAGTTCAAGGGCCGCATGGCCATGCGTGCGATGAACAACCCCGGTAGCAAGTCCGTCATCGCAAGGCTCTGGCTCGCTCCCGGACTGGGGCCGGACTACCTCGACGCCCTGCACCGCGACACCGACATGGACCTGGTCGGCGCCGAGGATGACAAGGAACTGGCGGAAGGCGTCGCCAACGGCAAGTGGGACTTCGGTCTCTTCGGCGGCGGACGCGACTTCAGGGCGCTCCAGAACCTGCAACTCCCGGTGAGAGAGCTCACGCTCACAAAGACCATCGGCGCGCTGTCCACTGAGATCAGCGGTGGTGTCGGGGTCCTCGATCAAGCCCCCAACCCGAACGCCGCCAAATTGTTCGCCAACTGGTGGTACTCCAGGGCCGGTCAGACCGCCGACATCGAGAGCACGTCCTCCTTCGGACCTCTGGGCGCCGTCTCCCTGCGCTCCGACGTGACGCTGGGCACCTTCCCCGAGCACCTCAAGGAGACCCTGCTGAAAGTGCCCGAGTGGAGGGCCGCGGGCACAATCGACCAGTTCCTCGTGGTCTACGAGTTGAATGATGAGTGGTTCCAGGTCCGCGAGAGCACCGAAGTGTTCTTCAACGACCTCTACAAGGAACTCGGCTACGACGCCTGGGTGAACTACAACCTGCCGTAGTCAGCGCGCAAGGCCGGTCCCAAGGACTACTGGATGACCTTGGGACCGGCGCCAATCCGACATTGGAGACTTGATTGGCCGCCATACCACACCGGGCAGGCGCTCCCAACTGGCTGGTTTCACGGCTACGGTCGGAGACAGGCACCATGGTCATGGCCGTCACCATCCTGGTGCTCGGCTTTTATCTCCTGTTCCCCGTCATCCTGCTGCTGGTTCTGAGTTTCAACGTCGCGGACGACTTCCTCGTCCCGCCCATCGTCTGGGGTTTCGACAACTGGCTCGAGTCCTTCAGAGACCCCCGCATCTTCGAGGCGATACGGAACACATTCACTCTCTGGTTCATCAACTTCATCTTCAGCTTCCCACTCGCGATAGGCATCTCCCTGGTCCTCGCGCGCACCCACATCCCCTGGACCCACGGCCTCGAGTACCTCTTCTGGATCTCCTTCGTCTTCCCGAGTCTCGCGAACACGGTCGGCTGGATCATGCTGCTCGACCCGGACATCGGCATGGTTAACACCGCGCTCGAACTGCTCCCGTTCGTCGAGGAAGGCCCGTTCAACATCTACAGCTTCTGGGGCATCGTCTGGACCAAGCTCCAGTCGGACAGCGTCTCCTATTTCGTCATCCTGCTCACGCCGGCCTTCCGCAACATGGACCAGGCCCTGGAAGAGGCGGCGCGCGTCTCCGGCGCGTCCAAGTTCGGCGCCATCTTCAAGGTGACGCTGCCGGTGATGATCTCGCCCGTGATCCTCGTCACCGCTCTCCAGCTCCTCCGCATCTTCAGCGGGTTCGAGACCGAATGGATCCTGGGTGCGAGTTGGGGCTTCTTCGTCTACTCCACCCTCATCTTCAACCAGACCTCCCAGTTCATTCCGCAGTATGGCAACGCCATCGTCCTCGCCAGCCTCACGATGGTAATCATCGCGGTCATCTTTCCGATGCAACGCTGGGTCGTCAGCCGGCGGCACTACACCACCATCTCCAGCAGCTTCAAACCGGGACTGATCGACATAGGACGCTGGAAATGGGTGGTCCTTGCCTTCATCATCCTCCTCATCGGCATGTTCACGGCCCTGCCCTTCTTCGTCATCATCGTCGGCAGCTTCATGTCGCGAGTGGGTTTCTTCCAGGCGGTGCCCCTGTGGACCACACAGCACTGGGTGGAGGTATTCACCGACGCCATCTTCCTGAAAGGACTGCGGACGACCACGATCCTCGCGTTCAGCGCCGGCTTCGGCAGCCCCATCCTCTTCTCTCTCATCGCCTACATGCTCGTCCGCACGAAGTGGCGGGGGAGGCGCATCCTCGACGCCACCATCTGGGTCTCGGCGGTCTTCCCCGGCATCATCTCGAGCCTGGGTCTGCTCCTGATGTTCCTCTCCGTCCCGGGCCTCCAGTTCCTCTACGGCTCCATCTGGGCGCTGATCCTCGTGGTGCTCATAGCCGGAAATACCACCGGGACCAACATCTTCAAGGGCGTCATGGTCCAGCTCGGAAGCGACGTGGAGGAAGCCGGACGCGTAGCAGGCGCCGGATGGTTCAAGACCTACTTCCGGATCGTGATCCCGCTCCTGATGCCCACGATGGTCCTCATCGGGATGCTCAACTTCATCAGCGCCGCATCCACCACGTCGAGCATCATCCTGCTGGCCTCCCGCGACACCGTGACGCTGTCGATCATCGGGCTGGAGTGGGCCTCACCGGAGCTCGGCAGGACCGAGAACGCTGGGATAATCAGCCTCGTCATCATGGTCTACACCCTCATCCTCGCTCTCATTGGGCGTCATTACGCACTGAAACTGGGCCTGCGGCAGGACATGAGGGTCGCTCGCAGGTTCGGCGTGACCGAGACTCCCGCTTCGTCGAATGCACCAGCCCCGAATGTCTAGGAGGCCATCATGAAACTCACCGTCGAGCCGTCGACCTTGTCAAAGGAAACCTGCTTCACTAGACTCGCCGAAAACCTGATCGCGCGTCGCCGGCGCCCTCCTGCGCCTCAATCGAATCCAAGGGCGCCCCGAGGCCTATCCATTCGCCGGGTTGGAGGTCGTCGGATGCTCTCTATCAAGCGCATGTGGCCGGTACTGGTTCCAGTGCTCCTTCTGTCTCTGCTGGCGGCATGCCAGTCGGACCCCACGGCAACCCCGGTGCCGACGGCCACTCCGGTCCCGGCTCCGACCGCCACTCCAACGCCTGTCCCAGAGCCGACACCGACGCCAACGCCCGACCCCGCCGCGGGAGCGCTCGTCATCGAATCGATCGTGTTCGAAGACGAGGATATCGTCATCACGATGGGTCCGGAGGCCGGAGGCGGGTTCGAGGCGGGAGCAGTCGCCCGTTCGAAAGATGGCGACGGATGGGCGGTCTGGCTCGACCCCGGCGACAAAGTCTTCGTCAGGGAGATCAGCCAGAGTTCGGATGCTGCCGAACGCCACCAATTCGCCATGCCCGACCTTGCCGTAGGCTTCCCCCTGCACGAGATCGACGCCGGTGGGCCGGTGGCGAACTGGAAGTTCACCTTCTACGACGAGGGCATCTACGCCATCAAGGACGCCCACAACCACGGCCGGGCGTTCTTCGCCGTTGGCGACGTCGACCTTACCGCGTACACGCCCGTGACCTACATCCTCGACGAGCTGCGGGTACGCGACGACGTATGGGAACTCCGCATAGGCGATACGGCCTACTGGGGCTACGACATCGAACAGCGGGTCCGCACCGATGAAGTCGGCGACATCCGGGTGTTCCTGAATGCCGGGGACAAGATCGCCCTCCCGGACGGGCTCACCGGCAGCAGCGGCAACGCGGCCACCTACAACGTCACCATCGACGGGATAGGACTTGACGCCGAGGTGCCACCGGGCGAGGACACCAACCCCGGCATCGAACTCGAATTCCCCGAGCCCGGCGTTTTCCGCCTCTACGACTCCACAGACTCCGAGCACACCAAGGGCAACTTCTTCATCATCGTCGCCACTCCTCCGACCGGCCAGCCGGCCACCTTCACGCTCGACGAACTCAGGATACGCGATGACGTGTGGGAGTTGCGCATAGGCGCCACTGCGTACTGGGGCTACGAGGTCGAACAGCGCGTTCGCACCGACGAGGTCGGCGATATCCGCGTCGCTCTGAACGCGGGCGACTCGATCGTCTTGCCCGGCGGCCTCACCGGCAGCAGCGGCAATGCGGCCACCTACAACGTCACCATCGACGGGATCGGACTGGACGTTGCAGTGCCGCCAGGCGAGGACGTCAGCCCCGGCATCGAACTCGAATTCCCAGAGCCCGGCGTCTTCCGCCTCTACGACTCCACAGACCCCGAGCACACCAAGGGCAACTTCTTCATCATCGTCCAGTAGCCCTTAGCGGAGCGGCAGCAATGCTGCCGCTCCGCGCCGACGACGCAGGCTGATGTGGAGAGAGGCCAATGGAAACGCAGGAGATGAACGACCTGCTGACGCTCGTGGGGCCAGGACAGCCTGCCGGCGAGTTGCTGAGGCGCTACTGGTATCCCATCGCGGTCGCGCGCGAACTCACCGGCGAGCAGCCGACCCGGTTCGTGCGGCTGCTGGGCGAGGACCTGGTGCTGTTCCGGGACAAGTCCGATCGCGTTGGACTCCTCGCTGACCACTGCGCGCACCGCAGCGCATCGCTTGTCTACGGCCGTGTCGAAGAGCGCGGGATCGCCTGTGCCTACCATGGCTGGCTGTACGACACGGAAGGGAATGTCCTCGAGACCCCGCCCGAGCGGAACGAGGCCATCATCCATTCGGTGAAGCAGAAGGCGTACCCGGTCCAGGAGATGGTAGGCCTCTTCTGGGCGTACCTGGGGCCTCTCCCTGCTCCGGTCATCCCCAAGTACGATGTGTGGGCGAGGCGCGACGGCACACGCAAGATATGGGTGCAGCCCATGCTGGACTGCAACTGGCTTCAGCCCACCGAGAACTCGATGGACCCCGCGCACGCGCACATCCTGCACCAGGGGTTCCGCAAGGTCGTCAGCACGACGCGCGGCAACATCGACGATGTCGCGCAGTTCGATTTCTACGAGCTTCCGTACGGACTGATGAAGAAGCGCGTTCTCAAGAGCGGGGTGATCGACGAGCACCCACTCATCTTCCCGAACATCCTGAGGCATTTCAGGGAGACGCAGATACGCGTTCCCATCGACGACACGCATACGCAGATCTTCATCATCGACTTCTACCCGACAGCCGATGGGAACGAACCGGCCGACGACGAGCCGGAGGTCGAGTACGTTGACCCGTTCAAGTCTCCCGCGGACGCGCTGCATCCCTTCACGCGGTTCGAGCTGAGACCGCCCTGGCTCAAGGCCCACAACGCCCAGCCCGAGGACCACATGGCCTGGGAGTCACAGGGCCCCATCGCCGACCGGACGAGGGAGCACCTGAGTTACTCGGACAAGGGGATCGCCCTTCTGCGCAGGGTGCTGCGGGAGAACATCATGAAGGTGCAGGCGGGTGAGGACCCCAAGGGAGTAGTGCGGGACCCGGACCACCCGATCATCGACACCAACCTGGATGAGTCGCTGCGGTTGGAAGGGAGGCGTGACGACTCCGTATTGGAGTCTGTAGCCATCCCCGCCGGAGTGCCGGGGCCCTTCCAATGGAACGAAGAGGACTCCTAGCACGCCCCGCCCGGACCGCGACTCGCGGAAGTCACATCCGCAGGAGATGAACCGACGATGCCGCCTCTTTCGTTGAAGATGGCAACGGGCGATTACGGACACACCCGCCCGCTCAAGGACGGAACAGTCACCTCCGAACAGGTAGCGTTCGAGCACGTCCAGGTGCCGAACATCATCAACGCATTCCGCCGCATGATCCGGGACCTCGAGTTCGACGTCTCCGAGATGGCGCTCTCCACCTACCTCTGCGCCCGGGCCCACGGGATACCCATCACCGCGTTGCCGGTCTTCCTGGTCCGAGCACTGCACCACGGCTCGATCGTCTACAACGTCAAGTCCGGAATCCGCACCCCGTCGGACCTCCACGGACGAAGAGTGGGCGTGCGCGCCTACACGGTGACCACCGGCGTCTGGAATCGCGGCATCCTCCAGTCGGAGTACGGCGTGGACCTCGCTGACGTCACGTGGGTCATCAACAGCGACGAGCACGTTGCCGAGTACCAGGCCCCGCCGAACGTCGAATCGGCGCCTTTCGACCGCAGCCTCGCGGACCTGCTGAGCGATGGGGAGATCGGCGCGGCCATCGGCGTGCCGCCGTCGGCGGAAGCTGGGTTTGCCCCACTGATTCCGAACGCCCGCGAGGCAGCCATCTCGTGGCTGCAAGCGACCGGCGTTTATCCCATCAACCACACGCTGGTCGTCCGCAACGAGCATCTGGCAGCCAATCCCGGGCTTGCCGTCGAGTTGTTCGACCTGTTCAAGCAGGCTAAGGAGCACTTCCTCCCGACACTCGACACAGCCGCCGACTTTGAGAATGAGGACCGGCGGGCAAAGGATATGCACGGCGTGCTCCAGGGCGACCCTCTCCCGTTCGGAGTCGAAGCCAACCGGGCTTCCCTGGAAACGTTCATCGGATTCACCGTTGACCAGCAGATCATCCCCGAGGCCATCCGCCCCGAGGAAGCGTTCGAGCCGAGCACACGCGAGCTGGAAGGGTAGGAGGAAGCAGAGCCATGGCAGACCTGCGATTGACGACCGCCACCTTCCCGCACGGTCAGTGGGATGGACTGAAAGACGGGCGGGTCAAGCCGGAAGGCATCGAACTGGAGCACGTTCAGGCCAGCCCGAATACGTACCGGCGGATGGTGCGGAACCTCGAGTTCGATGTCGCCGAGGTGGCGCTGACGACCTTCGTTGCGGCCAAGTGGTTCGGGGTCCCCATCACCGGCATACCCATCTTCTCGAACCGGGACGTGACCATGAGCCCCATCTCCTGCAACGTCCGGTCGGGCATCAAGAGCCCCAAGGACCTGGAAGGGAAACGGGTCGGGTTGCGCTCATACACGGTGACGAACACCACGCAATGCCGCGCCCTGCTCAACTACGAGTTCGGCGTCGACACGGACTCGATTCAGTACTCGGTGAGCGAGGACGCGCACGTGGCGCAGTACGTCAACCCGCCGAACGTTACGCAGATCCCACCGGAGAAGACGCTGGAACAGATGCTGGCTGACGGCGAACTCGACGCGGGGCTTCAACTGTCCGTCGAACCGGGCGGAGATATCCAACTGCTGTTCACCGAGGAGGAAGCGGACGAAGTGGGGTTGGGGTTCTTCAGAAGGACGGGCGTCTATCCCATCGGACACGTCATGACGATCAAGGACGACGTGCTGAAAGAACACCCGTGGGTGGCTTCGGCGATGTACAGGGCCTTCGCCGAGTCAAAGGACCTGTACGTGGACTCGCTGTCGGGCCTGACCGAGCCGGGGAAACGCGACCTCCAGGCGTTGCGCAATCGGGACTTGGTCGGCGGCGACCCGTTCCCGATGGGCATGGCGAAGAACCGCAAGGCGATGGAAGCGATGCTCCGGATAGACGTCGACCAGCACATCATCCCCGAGCCGATGGACGTCGACGGCCTCTTCGCACCCGATACGCTCGACCTCGAATAGGCTCGTTGACGCGCCTTACCCGAAGTGCGCACCCAGGCCGATGGAATCGGCCCTGAGAGCGCCGTGCTCGAGCATGGCGACGAGCCCTGTCCAACTACCGCCTTCGCGGTCTGGCCGCGAAGGGTCCCGGCTGCGGCGGCGCCATTCCGCCTTGTCCTCATCGGAGATGTCGGGCGCCCCGCCTCCCAGGTGTGCCAGCCAGTTGACGCGTGCAAGGTTCTCGAGCGCCAGCGCGCGCGTGATCGCTTGCTCAACCGTCCGGCCCGCGACGACGATGCCGTGGCCTCGCATCATGACCATGTTGTGGTTCGCCATGAGGTCGAGGAACGGCGCGGTCTCCGCGGGCGTCTGCAGGGTGATCGAGCGGTCGTAGATGGGCGCCTCGTTGTTCAGCGCGATGCGCATCGCTCCCGGCTCGAAACCGCTGAAAATGGGCCGCAGTTCTACCCTGTTCATCGTGCAGAGCAGGACGCCGGGTGGGTGCGCGTGGATCACCGCGTTGACGTCCGGGCGGTACTTGTAGAGGTCTGTGTGAAGGTAGATCTCGCTGACGCGGTTGACGCCGCTGTTGTCTCCGACGGGCTGCCCCTCGAGGTCCACGCGCATGATGCTCGTCGGCTCCGCGAAACGCAGTCCCCTGTCACTCCGGGGCCGGCCCCGCACGAGGATGTTGTCGGTCCCGGGCTCCCGGGTGCTGACATGGCCGGTCGAGCCCTTCACGAGGCCGTGCTGCGCCAGGATCTGACACGCGAGTGCAACCTTCTCTCGTAGCTCGTCGACGCTTGGTTGGCCGGATGCTGCCTGTGTCATGGGGCTCCTCCTCCTACTGGGATGTGGTCTTCGCGCGCCAGGCGGCGCACTCCTGGTCGAAGAGCTCACGGATACGGGGGTCTTCGTCCTCGAACTCGATCTGTCCCTGGCCTGCTCCCGCCCTTCTTCCACTGCCCGTGAACCCGGGATTCCCTTCCCGCAGGACGAGGTAGCGCGCAGGTTCATCGCTGACGTTGAAGTGCTGATGGCCGCCATGCCCGTTCGACATCAACGAGCCCGGTTTGAACGCGGCCCGCGACCACTCCGCGTCCGGTCCTGGCATGACCCCGGGAGGCCACTGAAGGTCGTACCCCTCTCCGGTCAGGAAGAGGTAGCTAACGTCTGTCGTCTGGCCCTTGCTGGGGTCCTCATACGCCATCCCGAATCCGTGCCCCTTCTTGTACGAAGCGGTGGGGAACTCGGAGACGTGGCAGACGTAGCGCCCCCCGGCCATGATGACGTACATGTTGGAGCCCGGCCCCCGGTAGGACCACTGGTCCAGCGACATGTGCGTGATGCTGGGGATGAAGTTCGCGGCCATCAGGCGGTCGGCGACGCGGACGGACTGACCGCTGAAGTACATCTCGTCGCTCGGGTCGAAGCGGTCGGTGAACGCCTTCGGCGTGTTGAACACGAAGTCGGCGCTGGCGAAGAGGTTGAAGACGTGCGGCATGTTCGTGGCCGCATACAGGCGCACAGGGTCCGTGCCGCTTCCATTGTGCAACTCGTGCCAAGCGTTGAGCGGTATCGCAAAGGCGCTGTCCGCATGCCACTCGAACGTCTGCCGGGGAGTCCCGTCATACCAGAGAGTCGTAGCTCCACGCCCGGTGAGAACGTAGAAAATCTCCTCGTACATGTGGCGCTCGAGGTTGAGCGAGCCGCCCGGCGGGATCTCGATGAGATAGCGGATGCCTCCCTGGTTCTGCACCAGGCGCTCTTCGGAGGGGTGGTGCGTCAGGTCGAGCAGCGCAGCGTCGCAGCCTGTGCGCTCCCAGGGCGCCAGTTCCTCGGTGAACAGGCTCGGGATCGTATGCTGGGTGATGATTTTCAGCCCCTCGTCCTGCACCCACCGCTCAAAGGGAGTCAGGGTCCAGGCATCGTTACGCTCGTTGGTCATTGTCCTCTCCTTACAGGTTGCTACTACGCGACCGCCGACTCGTGGCCGAGCCAGACGTTCGGGGTCGTCCATATCCTGCCGTCGCCCCAGCCCTCCCAGGCCTTGGGGACGTATCGCTCGCCGTTCCACTCGCGCGACGGACCGATGTCGATGATGCCGTCGTAGGAGCGGAACACGCACATCGGGTCGCCGCCGTCCTGGACGATCTTGATCTGCTCGTGGAGGAGCCGCCGCCAGATGGCGATGCCCATGTCCGAGACGCCCAATCGCTCGACGGTCCGGTCCGCTATCGGGCCCTGTGTCTCCCACGCCATCTCGTCCTGGCTGGGGAACGTCTCCAGGTGGAAATCACCATTCTCGTCGCGCACGTTGTTCCGCGTAAACGTGGGTTCGCTGCTCACCCCGTCCAGCGTGCCGTCGGGCGTGGGCGTGAAGTAGATGATGTAGATCTGCGTGTGGGAGTCGTCGATGGGCACGCGGAGTTGAAGGTCGATGGGCCACGCCGAGGCTTCCTCGGGCGTTGGGTCGCCCGTCGCGCTGGGTCGCTCGGTGGCGTGTCGAAGGATGTTCGGAAAGATGGCGGGATGACCGAGTTGCTCCCACTCTATCTCCCCGTCTCCTCCGAAGATGCGCCGCTTCACGATGCCGAAGGGGTGCTCCTGGAACAGGTAGCGCTCAGGAGGCCGGAGCTCTCTCCCCCGGAACTTGCCCTTCTCCACCATCCTGCGCAGGTGCAGGTAGTACGTGTGCGCGGGGTCGAGCGAGTTCTCCTGGCACTGCAGCCAGTTGCAGTTCAACAGTTCGTGGACCTCGACCGTGCGGTTGCCGTCCTCGCGGGCGAGCACGTCCCACCTGGGCAGCAGGGGCGCAGGTTCGGGGCCGAGATAGGCGAACAGCAGGCCGCCCAGCTCCTGCACGGGGTAGGCCTGATGACGGAAGGCCTCCCTTGTCGTTTCCTGTTTCGGCTCGAAGGGTTGCTCGAGGCACTGGCCCTGCTCGTTGAACAGCCAACCGTGATACGCGCAGCGGATGCCCTCCTCTTCGACGTACGCGTAGTAGAGGGACGCTCCCCGGTGCGGACAATGCTCTGCGACCAGCCCATGAACTCCACGTTGGTCGCGATAGACCACGAGTTGCTCGCCGAGCAGCGTGACGCGTCGAGTGGGCTTCTCAGCCGTGACCTCGTTCGCTGCGCAAACGGGGTGCCAGTACCGCCGGAGCAGGTCGCCTCCCGCGGTGCCCGGACCGACGCTCGTGACCAGCTCGTTCTCTTCAGCCGTCAGCATGTCTTGCCTCCCATGCTGGGCGCCACGCGCACGACGCTCGCGGCTTCTTCGCAGCGTATGATAGGGCTTGCGCGACGCTTCGGCTCGCGGATCGGCCGTGGATCGGTTGGATTCCCGACATTCACGGCTTCTCCACGAGACAAGTTCGTCCTCGGCGACCTCGTATCACGCCAGACCGTCCTGGCGCAAGGGGAGGAATCATATGGGCTCCGTTCTGCGGGTTGGGCTCGCCGGTCTGGGCAGCGTCTCACGAACGATCCTCGGAAGCGTCGACACGATCGAGGACGTGAAGCTCACGGCGGTCGCGGACATCCGGCAGGAGGCGCTGGACGCGGCCCGCGAGAAGTACGGCGTCGAGACCTTCGACAGCGTGGAGGCGATGTGCGAGAGCCCCGACGTCGACGCCGTCTGGGTGTGCACGCCCAACCTCTTCCACTCCGAGCACACCATCATCGCCGCCGAACACGGGAAGCACGTCATCTGCGAGAAACCCATGGCTGTGACCCTCGAACAGGCGCAGGCCATGGTCGACGCCGTTGACCGGAACGGCGTCCGCTACGTCCAGGGACACTCCAAGATATTCGACCCTCCCATCCGCCGGATGCGCGAGGTCGTTTCCAGCGGTGAACTGGGACGGCTGATCCAGCTCAACACCTGGGAATACAAGCCGTGGATCTCGGGCCAGCCCCGCCTGGGGTCGGAGGTCGACTCCAGCATGGG
>DAOUHT010000112.1:0-2056 GCA_034428375.1 Dehalococcoidia bacterium
GCTCGCCTCATCCCGCAGCCGGCGCCGGTCACGGCCGCAGCGCCGGCACGCACTCCCGACGTCGATCTGAAGCGTATGGCCGAGTGGTCGCTGCACTACCTCATCCACACGCCGCGACCACACCTTGGCTACGAGCCGGTCTTCCAGTGCCACCCGCTCACGTGCCCACCGGTGCCCGATGGTCACGACGTGATCGTGCCGTGCGATACCGACGCGCGCATGCAGTGGGAGTGGTACTACATGCGCGAGGTCTCAGGCTCCGAGTCCGGGCGGGACGTGGAACAGGCGTTTCATCGCCGCATGCGTGCTTACGTGCAACGCGACGGCACCGTGCTGGCGCCGCCCGGCTGCTACAACGAAGCCGACATTCACGCGCGCTTCGAGCGGAAGGACTACGTCCACCACGTCTGGGGGGCGACCAAGATGCTGCACAGCCTGTCGCTGGAGCATGAGCGGTCAGGCGAGGCTGAGCCGAAAGCGCTCGCCGCCACGGTCCTGGCGAAACTGCGGGAGCTGGCGCGATGGGAGGTGCACGACGGCACCGCCGTGTGCTGGCTCCCCGGCGGGATGGCAGCCATCAAGCCGGACGGGTCGCTCCTCGACACCGGGTGGAGCAAGCAGCCGGCTCCGATTGTGGAACCGCTGCTCACGTACTACCGCGCCACCGGCGACCGGGACGGCCTGGACTTCGCCCGCGCGTACGCCGAAGGGATCATGCGAGGACTCCAGCCGGGCGGCATCCGCTTCAAGGCGGATGGCCGCTTCGACGATCCGCTCGGGCACAGCCACGCGACCATGCATGCCCTCTGGGGCGTCAATCACCTCGGCGTCCTGACAGGGGAGCGGCGCTATGTCGACTTCGCCCGCAGAGCATGGGACTGGATGCTGTCGCGCGGGACCGGGACGGGATGGTTTCCGGCAATGCCGGATTCCTGCAACGAGACGTGCTGCGTGTCCGACATGATCTCCAACGCCGCGCTGTTCGGTCACGCCGGTGACGCCGAGCACTTCGACTACGTCGAGCGCTATTTGCGCAACTACATCAACACGCTGCAGTTCATCATCACCCCCGAGTTCGAGGACTATTACGGCGAGATCAACGCAGCGAGCGGCTCCGACGCCATCGCCGACGGCCTCCGCGAGCTGCGCAGGTTCCAGGGCGGCATCATCGGCGGTTCGGGGCTCAACGACTACGAGAACGACCTGCTCGGCAACGTGTCGGGCTTCGAAATGTTCGGATGTTGCGCGCCGGAAGGGATGCGCGCCATACACACGGCCTGGGCGAATACGATCGAGCGGCGGTACCGCTCGCCGTGGGGGCCGGACGGGATCTACGTGAACATGAGCTTCTCACGCGAGTCGCCGTGGGGCGACGTGTTCTCGTTCTTTCCCGATCAGGGCCGCCTCACGGTAAAGCCCAAAGTTGACGACGTGTTCTTTCTGCGCCCTCCGCACTGGACGCCCAGAGAACGGGTGGCCGCGTTCACGGGTACGCGATCGATCCCGGTGCGCTGGTCGGGCGACTACGTGCGATTCGATGCGGAGGCTGGCGTGGAGATCACGATCACCTATCCCCTGGTGCGATTTCACCATCAGGTGAGCGGGCTGTGGCCGGACACGGCGCCGGATCTATCGTTGAGCTTCGACTGGCACGGCAACATGGTGACCGATGCAAGCCCCTCACCCGAGAAGACACCCCTGTTTACCGGGGCGCCACGTGTCTTGACTACGCCGCCGCTGCCCTCGTGACCGCCAACGGGCCTCGCTCATGCCGCCTCGACGATCGTGCCTGCCACGAAGCGCTGACCGCCGTCGTTGAAGTAGTAGACGATGAGCACCTGCCCTTCGCGCGTCACGGCCGCATGAGGATACCCCAGGTCCAGCGTGCCTCCATCCCGCCTGATCACGTGCTCCTCGGCCGCGCCGGGAGCGCGGCACGCGGGCTCCAACACGCGTGCCCGGATGCCGTAGGGCTCCCGCCGGTATCCATAGACGATCAGCACGTTGCCGGACGGTAGCGTGAGCGCGAAGTACGGATAGCCCCACACATCCTCGC
>DAOUHT010000113.1:0-5771 GCA_034428375.1 Dehalococcoidia bacterium
CCCAGTGCGGGAGCAGCGGCGCGGGCTGCGGGCCCATGTACGCGAAAACGAGGCCGCCGTAGGACTCGACCGGGTAGCCCGCGACTTTGACTTTCTCCTTGAAGCGCCCGTCCGGGTGCACCGTCTCCTCGAAGGGTTGCTCGATGCACTGGCCAGTCTCGTCCATCATCCAGCCGTGGTACATGCAGCGAAGGCCGTGCTCCTCGGGGATGCCGTAGGAGAGGTCAACCCTGCGATGAGGACAGAAGCGTTCGATGAGCCCCAGTGTGCCGGACTTGTCCTTGTAGAGGACGAGGTCCTCGCCGAGGACGCGGACCGCCTTCGTGGGGCGGTCGTCCAGCTCCGCGGCAGCGGCGATGGGGTGCCAGTACCGGCGGAACAGCTCGCCCATCGGCGTACCGGGCATGACGCTGGTGAGGTCTTTGTTCTCCTGTGCGGTAAGCATGTGGGGGAACCTCCTTCGGCCTTACGGCGTTTGGGTCACTCTGCGCCGATTGTAGCGCAGGCGGGCGCGTCTTGCGCGTGGGTTCGCCAGCGCCTCACGTCCACCCTGCCCCGCCGCAGGCGCGCTTGCTCTATAATCCGTCGGCCATGCACTGGTCCGACGTTGTCATCGAGAGTTTGCGCGAGCACGAGGTCTGGCATGCTACGTACGTGCCGGACGCCATCAACTGGCAGGTGCTCTCCAAGCTGGAAGCCGACCCCGCCTTCACGGTCGTGCCCGCGTCGCGGGAGGAGGAGGCGGTCGGCATCGCCGCGGGGGTCTATGCCGGAGGCGGGCGCGCCGCGATGTTCATGCAGAGCAGCGGCTTCGGCAACACGATCAACGGCCTCGCGCAGCTGCTCACCGCATACCGCATCCCTGTTCCCCTCTTCATCGGCATGCGCGGGGGACTGGGAGAGTTCAACGAGGTGCAGGTGCCGTCCGCGCGCCCGATACCCGCGATCCTGGACGAACTGCACATCCAGCACTACGCCCCGGAGCGCGAGGACGAGGTGCAGAAGTACGTGGACGGCGCGATCGAGCTGGCGTACGCGAGCCGCATGCCCGTGGCTGTCCTCTGGTACGCCCAACTGGTGGGAGCGAAACGTGCTACGTCGTGAGGGCATCGCCGCGCTGGTGCGCAGGCTCGACAACGAACCCGTCATCGCCAACCTCGGCCCGGCGACGTTCGACCTGTACGCATCGGGCGACCGCGACGCGAACCTCTACACCTGGGGTGCGATGGGGCTCGTGTCGTCCATCGCACTCGGCGTCGCAATCGCCGCGCCGGACCGCAAGGTGTTCGTGACCGACGGCGACGGCTCGCTGCTGATGAACCTCGGCTCGCTGGCGACGATAGCGCGGCAGGCTCCGCCGAACCTCGTCCACATCGTCTGGGACAACCAGATGTGGTTCGAGACGGGCGGTCAGCCGACGCACACGTCGACGGGCACCGACCTCGGGGGCATCGCGCGAGCCGCAGGCATACCGAACGTCGCGCGAGCGGCTACGGTCGAGGCGTTCGAGGAAGCGCTCGACCAGGCGATACGCGAGCCGGGGCCGTGGTTCATCCACGTCGATATCGAGGAGACGGGCGAGCCCCGTCAGCGCCCGAAGGTCGTCGTGGAAGAGAACCTCGTGAAGTTCCGCCGGACGTTCACCGGATAGGCGGCCCGCCCTCCACGCTGACGCTCGACCGGTGCTCTAACACGCCCGCCACGCCCGGGCGGAACGCGAAGAGCGCCCCGCCTTCCGGACCGATCTCCTCGCCCGGCACGGACTGCCTGCTCGACGAGGTGACGTAGGCGGTGGAGAGATCGTCGTCCCCGAAGCCGATGCTGGTCATCTTGCGCGCCGGAAACTCCACCCGCGTCAGCTCCCTGCCTGTGGGGTCGTACCGCACGACGGACCAGCCGCCCGACAGCGCGACCCATAGGTAACCGTCCGCGTCGACGGTGATGCCGTCGGGCGTGCCGCCTTCCTGACCTGAGAGGTCGATGAAGACGCGCCGGTTGGAGACCGTCCCCGAGTCGATATCGTAGTCGAACAGGGCGACGCGCCTGCCCCGGGTCTCGGCGACGTAGAGGAGCCGGTCGTCGGACGAGAAGGCCATGCCGTTCGGCATCTCCAGCCCGCTCGCAAGCAGAGTGGCTGATCCGTCCTGCCCGATCGAGTAGAGCGAGCCGGTCCCGCCTTCAAGAGGTATGACGCCCGCCACCACACGCCCGAGCCGGTCGGCGACGACGTCGTTGAAGCGGGCCTCCCTCTCCCCCGGCAGCCCGTCGATGACGAGCCGGACGGGTCCGCCGGCCTGCGCTGCCCCTACCCGCGTGCGGTCCATGAACAGCAGCAGCGAACCGTCAGCCTGGAGCGTGAACGCGTAGAACGACTGGCCCTCGACCACCGTCTCGACCGCACCCGTCGCCGGGTCCAGGCGGTGTACACGCTGCGACCGGTTGTCGGTCCAGTAGAGGCGTTGGTCGCCGGGGTTCCACAGCGGGTTCTCCCCGACGATGTCCGGGTTCCTGGCAACGATCTGTACTTCCTGGCTTGCCATTGCTCTACTCCGGGAGGAGGCAGAATGAGAAGGAGCCGCCCCGTGGGGCGGCTCCTATCGTACCGGATTGCAACGAGTGGTTACGCAGTGGCCATGGCCGCGCTGCCAACCGTCTCCATGATGAGCCGGGTGACCGTGTACGGGTCCATGTTGGCGTTCGGGCGGCGGTCTTCGATGTAGCCCTTGCCCTCGACCTCGACCTGCCAGGGGATGCGGACGGAAGCGCCGCGGTCGGAGACACCGTACTTGAACTCCTTGTAGGAGGCCGTCTCGTGGAGACCCGTGAGGCGCTCCTCGATGCGGTAGCCGTAGTTGGCGATGTGGAGATCGTGACGTGTCGCGAGCGCCTCGGCTGCGTCGATGTTCGGCTGGTAGCTGGAGCGCATCGCGTTGGTGGAGAAGTTGGTGTGCGCCCCTGCCCCGTTCCAGTCGCCGCGCGCGGGCTTGGGGTCCAGCGTCGCGTTGATGCCGAAGTCCTCGCCGGTGCGGTAGAGCAGCCAGCGGGCAACCCAGAGCTGGTCTGACACGCCCAGCGCGCCGAGCGGGCCGACCTGGAACTCCCACTGGCCAGGCATGACCTCTCCGTTGATGCCGGAGATGCCGAGCCCTGCCCTGAGGCAGTTCTCCAGGTGCGCCTCAACGACAGGGCGTCCGAACACCTCGTCGGCGCCGACGCCACAGTAGTAGCCGCCCTGCGGCGGAGGGAAGCCACCCTCCGGGAAGCCGAGCGGGCGGGTGCCCTTGAAGAACGTGTACTCCTGTTCGATGCCGAACCAGAAGTCGAGACCTGCGTACTTCTCGGCAGCCTCCGCGCAGGCCGCGCGCGTGTTCGTGGGGTGGGCAGACATGTCCGGCAGCAGCACCTCTGCCATGACGAGGAGGTTGTCGCCGCCGCGTATGGGGTCGGGACAGCAGAAGACAGGCCGCAGCACGCAGTCGGACGCGTCGCCGGGGGCCTGGTTCGTGGACGAGCCGTCGAACCCCCAGATGGGAAGGTCCGCAAGCTTGTTCGTCTTCTCGATAACCTTCGCCTTGGAACGAAGCTTCGCCGTGGGCTGAGTACCGTCTACCCAGATGTATTCCGCACGTATCATTGCAGTGATCCCTCCTTCTTTTTTCTGTCTCTTTAGATACCTCCGCCGGCCTGCTGTCGCTGCCCGGCGGCGTTTCCTACTCTTCGGCGATCTCGATGGTGTGGATGGCGTCGCCGGGCGTCCGTGACGACTGAGGGTCGCGGACGCTGATGGACATCAGCACGTCCATGCCACCCGTCACCTGCCCGAACACGGCGTGGCGATTATCGAGGTGGGGCGTCGGGCCGTGGGTGATGAAGAACTGGCTGCCGTTGGTGTTCGGCCCCGCGTTGGCCATGGAGAGGATGCCGGCCTTGTCGTGCCGCAGGCTGGCGTGGAACTCGTCGGCGAAGCGGTAGCCCGGCCCGCCCGTGCCCGTTCCGGTGGGGTCGCCGCCCTGCGCCATGAAGCCGTCGATCACGCGGTGGAACGTCGTGTCGTCGTAGAAGCCTTCGCGGGCGAGGAAGACGAAGTTGTTGACGGTGTTGGGGACCTTGTCCGCGAAGAGCTCGATGACGATGTCGCCCTTCTCGGTCTTGAACGTTGCCGTGTAGCTCTTCTCGGGGTCGATCGTCAGGGCTGGCGGGCCATCGTACTGTTGCGGCATCTGTGCTCCGTTTCTCGTATCGCGCATATCCGGGGTCGGGGTGGGAGGTGTGGCTTCCGCACTGCATCCGAGCAGAAGGCCGGTAAGCACAGCCAGCGCAAGAAGTGTCGTTTGGAGGTTTCTTCTCATCGTCTGGCGGCAGCGTCCCCGAGGGATCCGAACGTGCTGCGTTAACGGAGAGGATATTCGCTGACAGGTGGAGGGGCAAGCGAGGAACGGGGGTGCGGAGCAAGGCGTAACGAAATCGTAACGAATGACTCCTGCCTGTGCCTCAATCCAGTCGGTAGAACGCCACGGCTGTCCCGCCGAGCACGTCGGCGAGTTGCGCATCCGTCATGGGGCCCGCCGCGTCTATCGTCGCCTGTAGCACCTGCTCGTACGACGCAACGGAGAGGTGGTTGGGCCAGTCGCTGCCGAACATCATCCGGCGGTAACCGAAGAGCCGCACCATCGGCTCCACGAACAGCTTGAGGTGCGCCGTGCTCCACGGCTCCGTGTCCAGCGTCACGAGTCCGCTCAGTTTCACCGATACGTTGGCACAGGGCGCGAGGTTAAGCATGTGGACTCCCCACGGCTCCCGCTCGCTCCGCGCGATGAACGGCGAGCCGATGTGCGCGAGGGCGATACGCAGGTCGGGGATGGCTTCGGCTAGGTTTCGCACGGAGGGCACCTGGCGCGGTTCCACGATGACGTCCACGCTCAGGCCGTGTTTCGCTGCCTCGCGAAGGCCCGCCAGCACTGCGGGCTGCGTGAGCCAGTGGTTGTCTTCCTCACGATGCGCCGGAAGGCAGAGCCCCCGCACCTTCTCGTTGCGTTCCAACTGCTTGAGCGTCTTGCCGAGGTTCCGCGACGTCACGTCCGCCCAGGCATTGACGGCAGCCACGCCTTCGTCCGTCGCCGCGGCAGCAAGTGCGGCGTTCGTCGCATCGTCCGAGGGGTCGGGCTGCACGAGCACAGTGCGCTGCACGCCGTTCGAGGTGAGCAGCGCGGCGAACTCCTCAGCGGCATCCGGCGCTGCGGGCAGGCGGTGGGCGTCTACGATGGGCGGGCGGTTCATGGTTCCGTTGTGGGCGAGTCCGCTGTCGTGGGGGTGCGGACTTACCCAATCCTAGCATGGACGAGCTACAGGCGGAGCCTGCGCGCGATCTTCCACCGTGGTTCTCCGTCGCCGAGCACGGTGTTTCTGCTCTCCAGTGCTGCGACGCATAAGCCACCTCAACACTCGCCGTTCCGGAATCGTGAACACCTCTATGCACGGTACGGATGTGCGTGGAACACCATCCAAACAAACCTGTCTCAACATACCTTGTGGTGCGCTTCCAAAGCGTACAGACCCTGCCTTCTAAACCGATACTGGACGCGCCGGTTTCTGTGCGTTATCCTCTGCGCGCAAAGGGCGGCGATGCGATGCAGCTGCCGTACACAGGAGGTAAGTGGCATGCCCACTTTCGACATCGTTTCTATAGGTGAAGCCCGAGCGAACAGCGCGACGGGCAAGCGGGCTGCACTTCTGCAGGAATATATCGGCTACATCCAGCGCGTAGCTCCCGG
>DAOUHT010000114.1:0-12604 GCA_034428375.1 Dehalococcoidia bacterium
GGCGCGGATTATAGACACCCCTACCCGCCCCCGATAGCCTCATACCCATGCGCGCGCTGAAGCTCAGCCTAGCACGGTGGATGGTGGCGACGGTCATCCCCGCCGTGTTCCGTCGCGTGAACGCGACCATCGCGCGAGTCGTGCGCTCGCCTCTGCACCCGCTGCTCGGCCCGCGTTTCATCGTGATCCGCTGCGAGGGGCGGCGCTCCGGCAGGACGTACCTCGTTCCCGTACTGTCCCGGCGCTCCGGCGGCGGGGAGCTCCGCATACTGACGAGCGCTCGCGCTCTCTGGTGGCGCAACATCGCGAGCGGCGCTCCGGCGACGGTGTACTACCGAGGCCACGAGCGAGAGGCGCGCATCGACGTCGTGCGCGGGGTCGACACTCCGTCGGAGGTCGAGCGTGCGCTGGCGTCGCGGGGCGTGGTCGTGCGGACGCTCGTCGCGCTGCCGGCGTCGGAGTCGGTGCTGCTTCGCGTGTGGCTGTCGCCGGACGTGTGACACGCGGTGCTTGGATGGTGTCGGCGCGGACGCTACACTGGCGGTGGACGGGTCACACCGTCGGAGAGGACACGATGAGCACGCAACGGCAATTCCGGGAATCACTCGACCTGAAGCAGATGAGCGTAGAGATGGCGCAGTTCAAGCGGGACAACCGCTACCTGCGTTCCATCATGGAACGGATGCGGGAAGAGCACCCGGACTGCTGGGTCGCCGTATACGGCGAGGAGGTGGTCGGAGTCGGGGCCAACCTCGAAGAGATGATTTCCACTTTGGGCGCTCAGGGTATTCCAACCGCGCACGTTGCGCTCAAACGGGCGCTGAAAGAACCCCAGCGGTTGATCCTGTAGCCATGGCGATAGCAGGCTACTTCGACTCCGGTAGCGAACCCGCGCCCTACGTAGAGGCGCGGGTCCACCTTCCCCAGCTCGGGCTGTCCGGTACAGTGGATTTCCTCCTGGACACCGGCGCAGATGCGACGACCCTCCATCCGGATGACGCTGCCAGGATGCCCATTGACCCAGGTGTCCTCTCGCAAGAGCCGGTGAGCGTCTGGGGCATCGGCGGCGAGATGCATTACGTGTCGGAGGACGCGGTCGTGTATATCGAGGACAGCGACACAGGCGGTTGGCACGGGTTCAGCATCCAAGTGTATATCGCACCTCAGGCCGAATATGATGCGGTAGAAGGCCTGCCGTCCGTGCTGGGACGCGACGTCCTCAACAGCTGCCGGTGCATCTTCGATGCGAGGCAGAGCCTCGTCAGCTTGGAACCCCGCTCCAGTGCGCGACGCTACAGCGGGGTCGTTACCGACCCGTCCTCCGCCTGAGCCCCCCACCAGCCCGTGACACACGCTACTTACGCCGTTGCCCTGTCGCGCGGTACGCTGGTTGGTGCAAGGGGCGTCCCTCGCGGGCTCCCTCGGCCGTGGGAGCGGCGTGTTACAGAATGTTGCAGATTGTTCCACCTTCGGCAGGAACATCAGCGCGAATCACTCGTAGCCCTGCCTGCTGCACTCCTGCGGCTGATGTCACAAACTGCTACGCACATGCACATTCGAGTAGCGCCCACGGTACGAAGTCAGGCCTGGCGAGTAACAGGCCGCAACTCCCTGGAGTCGACCCCGTCTCCCCTCGGAGGAGAGTGCCGCCTGCGCCAGCGGCGGGTGAGGGTTGCGCCTACCGGCTCGGGGGAGGGGACGAGAACGCGACGCCGCCTGCGAGCGAGCCGCCGTCCACGAGCAGGTCGGCTGCCGCGATGAAGTCGGCGTCGTCAGAGGCGAGGAAGACGACCGCCTTCGCGATGTCCGGCGGCATGCCTTGGCGTCCCACGAGGTTCGATACGCCGCGGCCCTCCGACGGCAACTCCTCCTGTCCTACAGGCGAGCCGATGCGGTTGGGGGTCAGGGAATTCACCCGGACGCCGAACTGCGCGAACTGGATGGCGAGCGAGCGGGTGAGGTTCAGTACGCCGCCCTTCGCCGCCGAGTACGCCGTCGCGTCGGCGCGGCCCCTGTGGCCGGACGTGGACGCGATGTTGATGATCTTGCCGCCGCGCCCCTGGTCGCGCATCTGCCGTCCCGCGTACTTGCACGTCAGGAACACGCTCTTGAGCGTCACGTCGATGATGCGGTCCCACTCGTCCTCGGGGAGGTCGAGCGCGGGCGTGTGGTCGGTGATCGCCGCGTTGTTCACGAGGATGTCGACGCCGCCGAACGCCTCGACGGTCGCGCTCACCATGTGCTGCACGTCCTCGCTCGACGACACGTCCGCCTGGACGGCGATGGCGCAGCCGGGGTTGTCGGCGTTGATGGCGTCGGCGACAGCCTGCGCGGCCTCCAGCCGCACGTCGACGAGCGCAACCTTCGCGCCCTCCCCGACGAAGTGGTGGCCCACCGACTCGCCGATGTTCCGTCCCGCGCCCGTAACGATAGCTACCTGGTTCTCCAGTCTCATGCGTTTGCTCCTGTTGGGGTTAGCCCGCCTGCTCCGCCGCCGCGACGGCCACGCCGACCGGCACGACCCGAGAGGCCGATACCTTGAACGATAGCGCAATCGCATCGCCCTCGCTCACCGGTTCGCCCGGATGGACGTCCGCCTTCACCAGCGCGCCGCCCACTTCCACCTGGCAGTCGAGCGTGTTGCCGAGATACACGACGCTCTGCACCTTGCCGGAGAGCACGTTGACGTCTTCACCGGCGGGTGGGGCGCCCGCGTGCAGCATCACGTTCTCCGGCCGCACGGCCACGGCAACCCGCGTCCCCTTGCTTACCGCCTCTGCCGTTGTGCAGCGCAGCACGCCGTGCTCCGTCTCCACGCCAGTCACGCCGCCCGTCCCCACGGTATGCGTGGCAGTGCCCTCGAAGAAGTTGGCCGAGCCGATGAACTCCGCCGCGAACCGGTTGCGCGGCGCCTCGTATATCTCGCGCGGCGGGCCGTACTGCACGAGGCGTCCGCTGTCCATCACGGCCACCTGGTCGGAGAGCGTCAGCGCCTCCAACTGGTCGTGCGTCACGAACAGCGTTGTGATGCCGAGCGTGGAGGTGAGTTGCTTCAGCTCCATGCGCATCTCCTCGCGCAGCTTGGCGTCCAGGTTGCTGAGGGGTTCGTCGAGCAGGAGCGCCTTCGGCTCGTTCACGAGCGCTCTCGCCAGCGCGAGCCGCTGCTGCTGGCCACCGCTCAACTGCGGCGCAGGGCGCTTCTCCAAGCCGTCCAGGTGGACG
Source organism: Dehalococcoidia bacterium (assembly GCA_034428375.1). Classification (GTDB taxonomy): domain Bacteria; phylum Chloroflexota; class Dehalococcoidia; order Lucifugimonadales; family Australimonadaceae; genus Bin16. Next base: position 3,223 of record DAOUHT010000114.1, read on the forward strand.
AGCGCCAGCGAGCGCATCACACGATCCCGCGTCTCCGCGTTCGAGAACTTCTGCGGCCCCTGCTTCAGCGGGAAGGCCACGTTGTCGAAGACGTTCATGTGCGGCCAGATGGCGTACGACTGGAAGACCATCCCCATGGGCCGCTTGTGCGGCGGCGTCCACATCCCACGGCTCGATGACACGAGGACCGCGTCCTCCAGCGTGATATCGCCGTCGTCCGGGCGCTCGAGCCCCGCGATGCAGCGGAGCGTCGTGGACTTGCCGCAACCGGACGGGCCGAGCAGCGTGAAGAACGCGCCGGCCTCGACGTCGAAGGAGACGTCGACCACCGCATGCACCTCGCCCTGGTCCGTCTCGAACTGCTTGTACAGGTGGCTCACCCGAAGCGCTACGGTCACGTTTGACCTCCCCTTACTGTTGCCTGCTCAGCCGCTGACCCACGATCCGCGTGAGCACGACGAGGATGATGATGAGCAGCACGAGCAGCACACCCGCCGCCGCCGCGAGGCTGAGCCGTCCGCCGAAGAACTGCTGCCAGACGTAGGCCGAGATGATGCGGTTGGAGCTGGACTGCAGCAGCAGCGCCACGGTCAGCTCACGTCCGCTGTGGATGGCGACCCACAGCCAGCCTGCAACCAGCGACGGCATGAGCAGCGGCAGGATGATGCGGCGGAACGTGCTGAACCACGCCGCCCCGCTCATCGCGCCGGCTTCCTCCAACTCGCGGTGTATCTGGAACATCGCCCCGTTCGTCGTCCGTGTGCCGTAGGCGATGAACAGCGAGACGTGTGCGATGACGATGAGCCATATCGTGCCGTAGGTCGGGGCGAGGATGAACAGCCCGATGATGAGCCACGCAAGCCCCATGACGATGCCCGGCACGGTGTGCGGCATGAAGGCCAGCATGTCCAGTATCGACTTGCCGCGCGCCCTGCTCCGAACCACGAACCACGAGACGACCGCCGAGAGCAGCATCGTCAGCGCGGGCACCACGAGGATGAGCAGCAGCGAGTTCCGCAGCCCCTGCATGAACTCGTGCCTGCCGGGTCCGGTGAGGATGAAGCGGTATGCGTCCAGGCTCACGAACTCCAGCGCCTTCGGCAGCGGCGCCTGGTAGAACGGGATGAGGCTCGCCCAGAAGAGGATGAACATCGGGAGCCCGAACGTGAGGATGAAGAACAGGATGATGAGGCCTGCGCTGATGTAGCGGCCTGTCGGACCCAGTTCGATGCGCCGTGGACGGTAGCCCTTCCCTGTCACTGTGGCGAAACGCTGCTGTATCCGCGTCACGCGGTGGTAGATGATGATGCCGACCACGCCGAGGATGCCCGCAATAGTCGCGAGGCTCGTGGCAAAGCCGTAGTCGGGAGGGACCTGGCTCGTCGCCAGGTAGATCCGCGTGGCGAGCACGTGGATGTCCGCAGGCATCCCCATCACGCCGGGAATCTCGAACACGCCGACCGTCGACGTCGCGATGTAGACGACCACGCCCAGGATGCCGGGCGTCATGATGGGCAGCGTGACGTGGCGCGCCGTCTTGAACGTGCCCACCTGCGACATGGATGACGCTTCTTCCAGTGAGGGGTCCATGCTGCGGAAGAGCCCGATGACCATAAGGAAGATGGTTGCCGCGAGCCGGAGCCCCTCCACGAAGATCATCGCCCACATCGTGTTCGGGTTGAACGGCCCTTTGTCCCAGTCCAGCAACGCCGTGAACGGCAGGTTCACGAGGCCGGTCCGGGGGTTCAGCACGAGCACCCAAGCGATGGCGAACATGGCCGCTGGCATCGCGCTGTTGATGACGATGGATACGAAGCCGAAGTTGCGCAACGGCGTGTTCGTGCGCTCGATGAGCCATGCGAAACCGACGCCGATGATGAGGCCGACGATGATCGAGCCGACCGAGAACCAGAACGTATTGATGAGCAGTTCGTACGTGAGCGGATTGAGGAACGTGTCCACGTAGTTGCTGATGGTGAACGTGCCGCCGCGCTCACCCGGCCCCGCCGTGCGGAAGCTGAACCACAGCACGAGCACCAGAGGCACGACAACGAGGAATGCCAGCAGCGCCCCCAGGGAGCCGATGACGATCAGCACCTGCGGGTCTGTCCGCAGGCCCCGGCGCAGGGTGCGCCCCACTGTTGTCTGGTGCCCGATCATGACGCGCCGCTCACTCCTGGGGCAGGACTGTGCTGCCCCTCAGGCCACAAGGCGCCGGGACGATTCTGTGGTCATCCCGGCGCCCTCACTGCATTGAGACTTCGAGCCCTATCCGGTCGGGATGCCGATGGCCTCGAGGTACTTGTCCGTCAGTCTGCCGAAGTGGTCGTTCAGCTCGGTCCCCGGCGGAACGATCTTCGAGCCCTTGGACTTGACCAGGTTGGCGTACGGCGTGTCCTCGACAAGAGCCAGGTCGGACGTCGGGCGAACCTTCGTCCAGAGGGCACGTCCTTCGGGGCCCATCAGGAATGCGGCGAACAGCTTGGCTGCATTCGGGTTGGGCGAGTTCTTCGGCACGAAGTGGTGCACGGGCTCCACCGAGATGGTCTCGACCGGAACGATGTCCAGCGGCGCTCCGTCCTCGCGCAGGTTCTCGAAGGAACTGAGGTTGATCTCCAACGCACAGGAGACCTCGCCGGACGCCACCAGGTCGCCGACGACGCCATTGCCGCGCTGTGCCTTGAGGTCGTTCGCCTTCACGGCGGACAGGTATTCCGCAACCCGGTCCTCCTCCCAGAGGCCGGGACGCGAGTCCCCGTACTCAGGCAGGTTCGTCAGATAGATGAAGCCCTTCAGCCGGTTCTCGACAACGATCTCGCCCTCCAGGCTCGGGTCGAGCAGGTCCTCGTAGGACTGCGGGAACTCGCTCGCGGAAAGCCTGTCGGTATTGCAGATAGGCGCGTGCGGAACACCGACCTTCAGCCAGATGCGGTTGTCCGAGTAGACGAGGTTCGGGTCGACGCCGAGTTCCTCGACGATGTCCGTCAGGTCTTCGGCGAGGTCCTCCTCGATCACACGGTTGTCACGGCCGGGGTCGGTAACGTCAACCGTGATCTTGCCCGCCTGCGCCTCCAGGAAGAGACGCTCTCGCAGCTCGGCGCTGTTCGCGGTGATGAGGCTCACCTTGACGCCGGGGTACTTCGCCTCGAAGGCGCCAATAATGGCGGTGGTGCGCTCTTCCGTATCGGTCGTCGCCCAGACGATCCCTCCTTCCTCCCGCGCCGCCGCGTGCAGCTGCTCCAGCAGGCCGGGCACCGGCGTCGGCGTCGCCTGGGGCGCTGGCGTAGCGGTAGGAGTGGGCGTGGGGTCGCTCCCGCAGGCGGCGAGCGACGCCACGGCAAGCAGAGCCGCGAGCGCCATCAGCGCAGCGCGTGCACTGGTGTAGACAGCTTTCCCTCTCATGTCATCCTCCCTGTGACGAATGAGGGATAGCCCACCTGTGCTGCGTCGGTCGTGCGGTGTTCGCACATGCGGCAGGCAGGATGGGCTTCACCCACGCGGGAACCTAACACCGCGTATGCCGAGCGTCAACGCTCGCGCACGAGGGCGGAAGCAAAGGGAGCAGGCTGATGTTTGGAGCGCAGGGCGACGTTATACGCGTGCCTGGGAGGGGTCCATGCGCGGGATGAGGTCGGTGCGCCAATCGTCGGCTGCGGAAAGGACGCTCTCGGCGGCGCGCAGCTCGTAGTAATTGGGCGAAACGCCCGGCGGGTCGCCGCCGTCCTGCACGGTGCGAACCGCCTCCTCCAACAACTTCCGTGCCGCGATGATTGCCTTGTCCGCAGGCCCAAGATGTTCGCGGGAGCGGTCCACGATGGGCCCCATCATCTCCTGCACCGCGCGGTCCTGCGTGTTGATGCCAACGATGCCCGTGAACGTCTCCGTCTTCTGCGCAGCGCGGTCTATCAGCCAACTGTTGGAGCGGTTGCGGATGGAGCGGAAACCGTTCTCCGCATCCACGTCTATCCCAAAGATGTTGCCGGTCTCTTCCGGTCCGGCCTTGCCTTTGTCCAGCGGTATGACCTCGTTGTAGTACCAGTTCCATACGAGGCAGCGGTAGTCGTCTATGGGGACCCAGTGGTGGCCATGCGTCTGGTTCTGGATGCCCCTGCCCGCCGGACGCAGCTGCGTCCATGGCATCACGAAGTGGTAACCGCGCACGTACTGCTGGTCCCTGCCCAGCGGACGGATGCCGAAGTAGCGGTAGCCGTAGTCTGTGACATCCACCTCCAGCGACGGCGCAGCTCCCTGCACGAAGGCATCATTCACCGGCAGGCCGGGCTGCGAGGGATTCGGACGCAGCGCCCTGTGCATGATGGGCGCATGGGACGTGTCTATCCCGCCTTCCAGCGCCTGAAGCCAGTTGCACTCCTCCACCACCTTCGTCACCACGCGATGCTCTGCCTGCACTTTCGTCCACGCGAAGCTCGGAGGCGGGGGCTGCTTCTCCTTCGGCCCCATGTACACCCACAGCACGCCTCCCACCTCGGCGACGGGGTACGAGACCGTCTTGACCTTGGACGCGAACTGCTTCGGCTCGTTCATCTGGTCGACGCACTGGCCCGTCACGTCGAACTTCCAGCCGTGGTAGACGCAGCGCAGGCCGTTCTCCTCGTTCCGGCCAAGCCAGAGCGACGTGAGCCGGTGCGGGCAGTACTCGTCGAGCACGCCCACGCGTCCGCTCGTGTCGCGAAACGCGACGAGGTCCTCGCCGACGAGCCGAAGGCGAACGGGGGTACAGTCCGGTTCCGGCAATTCCCAATCGAGCAGTGCCGGCATCCAGTAGCGGCGGAGCGCCTCGCCCATGGGTGTGCCCGGCCCAACCCGGGTGAGCAGTTCATTCTGCTGAGCAGTGAGCATCGCCTGATGCGCCTCCAAGAACGTGCGGGACTGTCCGCAAGATACTCCCAGCCCCACGGACGGGCAAGCCTCCACGACTCACGAGAGACAACCCAACCCACAGCGGATGCGGTACGATGCACCTACGCTTCTACCAGCCTCCCCGACAGCCTCCGAGCAGCTTCGCTTGAACACCATCTGCCCGCAATGCGGCACCGCGAACGCCGTGCACCACCGCTTCTGCTTCTACTGCGGTTACGGCCTCATGCCTCCGGGCGTTCCTCCAGCATCGATTCATTCACGACCAGCCCCGTGGCACACGTCCAAAGAAGCGGTTCGCAAGGGTATCGGGACAGCGTGGACAACAGCGCAGGGGCTGAGCCGGCGAGCGGCACGAGCGCTGGCTCCTCTGGCGCGTGCGTTCGCCGCTCTCCCTGTGTCCGTCGAGCACAACACACGGGCACGCGGCCGGATACGGCTGTGGGAGATAGCAGTCATCGCGGCGCTGACCTTCGTCGCAGCGGTCATCCGTACCCAGAACCTCGAGACCGTGCCGCCCGGCGTCGCGAACGACGAAGCCGAACTGGCGCTCGAAGCGCTGCGCGTCTCTCGAGGCGAGGTATGGCCAGGAGCATGGACCGGCGTCACGCTGGGCACGCCGGCCGGGGTGGTCCATCTGCAAGCGTTGTTCTTTCTCTTCCTGGACGCCAGCATCGCCACCGCCAGGCTGAGCGCCGCACTCCCAGGTATCGCGCTCATCCCCGCGGCATACCTCCTCATGCGGCAGTTCTTCTCCGCCCGAACATCCGTCCTCACGGCGGCGTTCCTCACGTTCCACGTCTGGCCCATCGCGCTCAGCCGCATCGCGTTCACTGCGATGCCTGCGGTCTTCTGTTTCATAGCGGGCGTTGGGCTGCTTGCAGCGGGCGTCCGATCGAACCAGTGGCGGGTCGCCGGTCTGGGAGGCGTCGTCTTCGGGCTGGGGTGGTACACCTACCAGGCTTTCCCGATCCACGCGGCCGGAGTATGGGGGGTGCTCGTTCTCGCGCTGTTGCTGCACCGGAGCGCCCGCCGCACGGAGGTCTACTGGTTCCTCGGGGCTTCCGCTGCAGTGAGCGCGCACATGGTCTTTCTCTACCTCACGTCGGACTACGTCGTCTCGGCCAGCCAACGGTACATGCCCTCAGTCTCGCCTTTCTCCTGGATCAGCCGCGCATGGGAGGTAGTCGCCTACGTCCATGCCCCGACTCCCCGCGAGGGGATCACCGGGACCGGAGGGATACCGCTGCTGCACTTCAGCACGGAGGTCTTCTTCTGGATAGGGCTGGCAACGCTCCTCCTGTCCATCAGGAGACGCTCCAGCCAACTGTTGCTCGCGGGATGGCTCATTTCGCTCGTGCCCGCCATCCTGACGCCCGACGCGGAGAGCCGACGCTACCTGCTCGGCATCGTCTTCGTCCTCGCCATCGCTGCTGTCGGGTTGGACGCCATCGTGTCGCTGGTGCACAACCGCTGGAACCGGTTTGCAGGCGCGCTCCCTATCCCGATCCTCGCAGGGTGGTTCGGAAACACGGTAGCGGCTATCGCGTTGGCTGCGTTCGTGCTGCTCTTCGCCGGGCAGCAGGCTCAGGACTACGACGACTGGCTCGTCGAATCGGAGTGGGCGCTCGCCCGCAAGGAGGTCGAGGCGGTGCGGTTCGCGCGGTCGCTTGGCGCCGGGTACGAAGTGCGCCTCTACAACGATCGCCTGCCCGAGACGAACGCCGTCGTGCAATGGTTCCTCCACGATACGGAGACCGCCAACGGCAGTCCGATCTTCGGCGGGAGCGGGGAGATAGACGCAGCGACGGTGAGCGGGCCGACGGTCTGGCTGTTGGCCGAGAACTACCTAACCCTCATCCCGCAGTTGGAATCGACATTCCCCGACGGGACACTCACGTTCGAGAACAGCGAGCAGGGAGAGTTGCTCTACGCGGCGTACGTGCTGGATACCACGTAGGCTCCGGGCGAACAGCGGTCAGACGGCTGTCGCCGCCAGCTCGGTGACACGCGGGTCGTCCAGCGTGAGCGTGGTGCAGCCCAGGTCGATCAGCATCAACGCCTCATCGGGCGAGTCGATACCGAACGCGCGCACGTCGACGCCGAAGCCATGGGCGAGTTCCAACAGCCCGCTGCTCACCTCTTTCGCGTTGACTGCGAGTTCTTCCACCCCCAGCAGGGCGGCCTCGACCACCGAGGTACCGGTGAGCGTGCCGTGACGCACTCCGAGCGTCCAGCTCAGACGGATGTTCCCGTCGAGGCGGTGGGCGTGCTGGAGCTGGCGCAACTCCGTGCCGGTGAGCCAGACACGATGCGACATCCCCGTGCGGCAGGCCACACCGGCCACCGCGCCCGGCAATGCCGGGCCGGACTGTTTCATGTCTATGTAGAAGTCGATATGGGAGTCGAACCCAGTGAGCAGTGTTCGGAGGTCCGGTACGCCGAAACCGGCCAACTGATCCCCTGTGAAGCCCTGCACCGCGCCCGTGTACGTGGTAGTGCGGTCCAAGCGGTCGTCGTGGATAAGGACGACGCGCCCGTCCGATGCGAGCCGGGCGTCGGCCTCTATCGCGGCCACTCCGGCTAGAACCGCCTGCCGGAAAGAGGCCATCGTGTTCTCCGGAGCGAGCGCCGCAGCGCCCCGGTGACCAACGATACGAAGTGTACTGAGAGCGGTCACGCTTCTCCTGACATACTCTGTACCCATTCTAGTATGGCGCTACTTGGCGAAGGTAGGGTTTAGTGAACCGCAAGCGGTCTGCTCGCGGAATGCGCTGCTTGCGCGGCTTTCTACTTTCCGGTAATACAGAGCGAGAGTTCTTATGGACCCATCCTTCTCTGACATAACCCGCGAAGCCTGGCTCCTCTTCGGTGCTGTTCAGCTAGCCGCAGTGGTTGTATTCCTGACCGTCCGGCCCATCAGCAGGTGGGCGACCCGCGAGTTGAGAGGCTATAGCGCCACTTCGTGGACGGTTCCTCCCCTCTGGGTAGGGATCGGGAACGGCATCATCGAACGTCTGCTGATAGGAGGAGTCGTCTTCCTGTCTCCGGAGGATGCGGTGCTGGCCGGTATCGCCTGGCTCACACTGAAGACGGCACTCTCGTTGCGGGGGTTCTGGGGAGAAGATACCGCGCGCAGGGTGAACGGCATCATCTTCCTCTGGACGTCCGTCGCTTCCATGCTCGTCGGGGCGGCCTCCGGCTTTCTCCTGCGAGCCCAGGCGGCTTGAACATGCGCCCCACGCGGCACGGACGCATGCGCTCCGCGTACGCGACGCGCGACCTGACGCAGGGCGGCGTACGGCGCAACCTCTGGTTCATCGCGTGGCCGCAGATGGTCGCCGGCGTCTTCAATGCGTCCGACCAGCTGGCCGACATCTTCTGGGCCGCGAAGGTCGCCGGGTTCAACGCGATAGGTGGAGTCGGCGTCGCGCAGGCGTACGGCCACCTCATCATGATGGCGCGGATGGGGCTGGACGTGGGGATGCAGGCCGTCATCGCCCGGGCGGTCGGCGCACGGCGGATCGACCTCGCGAACCACGCCATGATGCAGGCGTTCACGCTTACGTTCCTGCTCTCGCTCGTGCTGACCATCTTCGGAATCCTGTTCGCTCCCTTCCTGCTCCGCATCGTTGGCGTGAGCGAGTCCGTAGCGGACGTGGCGGTCTTCTACCTGCAGTTCCAGTTCGTCTCGTCGGGCATCCAGAGCTTCCGGCAGACCACCGGAGCGGCACTGCAAGCGTCCGGCGACACCTTTACGCACATGAAGTCCACGATAGCGTCGCGCGTGCTGCACCTCATCATCAGCCCGTTCCTCATCTTCGGCTGGTTCAGCATGCCGGAGATGGGCATCGCCGGAGCGGCGGCAGCAAACGCCGGGGCGCAGGTCGTGGGCGTTGTCTGGAACCTGTACGCGCTCAGCTCGGGCTCCTCGCGGCTCAAGCTTTCGCTGCTCGACTACCGCGTGGACCTGCCGCTGATGTGGCGCATCATCAAGATCGGCGCTCCCGCTACGGCGACGCAGATGGAGCGCGGCCTCTCCGAGATGGTGCTCATCAGGCTCGTCTCTCCGTTCGGAGACCTTCCGCTGGCGGCATACTCGCTGACCCGCCGGCTGGAACGGATGACGAACATCGGCAGCCAGGGGATGGGGCGGGCGTCCGGCATCCTGGTCGCGCAGAACCTCGGCGCGGAGCAGCCAGCCCGCGCGCGGAGCACCGTCAAGTGGGCTGTGGGCTACGTGATGGCCATCAGGGGTGCCGCCGGCATACTACTCATCGTTTTCCCCGAGTTCTTCGTCGGCCTGTTCAGCAGCGACCCGGAGTTCGTTGATACCGCCGTGGTCTGGCTGCGCATACAGGCCGTGGCGGGCACTCTGCTCGGCGGCGGACAGGTGTTCCAGCAATCGTTCAATGTGGCGGGCGACACCCTGGCGCCCATGCTCGTGACGTTCATGAGCATGTGGGTCATGGAGATCCCGATAGCGTTCGTGCTGTCGAGGTGG
>DAOUHT010000115.1:0-9756 GCA_034428375.1 Dehalococcoidia bacterium
GACAAGGCCCTGCAATGGGGCGCCGACCACCCCAAGTTCATCGCTGCTGTCTACGCGCAGTTCCCCGACACACTGGAGGACTCGCTCGTGGGCCGCGCCGCAGTCGAGGAGGCGATGCGCGAGGACGCCCCCAGCGGCGAGGGCGCGCCGTCGGAGGAGGACGACGCCCGCGAGCCGCTCTACATCGGCGTGGACGTTGGCCGGTTCGGCGACAACCAGTCCGTGCTCTGCGCGCGCCGCGGACAGCGCGTCGTTGAGATGAAGTCGTTCGGACTCATCGACACCATGCGGGTCGCCGGTGAGACCGCGCTCATGGCGCGCGAACTCGGCGCGGAGGCCATCTTCGTGGACGAGGGAGGCCTCGGAGCGGGCGTCGTCGACCGCCTGCGTGAGCTGAAAGCACCGGTCCGGGGCGTGCAGTTCGGGCGCAAGGCGATGCACCCGACGCGCTTCGCGAACCTGCGCTCCGAGATATTCTGGGAGTTGCGCCGCCTCATCAACGACCGCCTCATCGCGCTGCCGGACGACGAAGAGCTCGCCGCGCAACTCCTCTCCCTGCGCTACGACGTCTCCAGTTCCGGCCAGGTGCAGATGGAGAGCAAGCGGGAACTGCGCAAGAAGAACCTCCCCTCGCCCGACCGCGCCGACGCCCTCGCCCTCGCGTTCATGACCCCGCCCTCGCTCCAGATCTGGACCGGCTACGAACCGTTCCTCCTCAACCCGCGTCCGCCGGTCGGCATCCCCGTGCCCCCGCCCTCCCGCGACGAAGACGAAGACGGCGGCTCTGTCGTTCCTGCGGAGGCAGGAACCTCGCAGCCCGGCGAACGCAAGCCCGAAGACGACTGCAGCGTGGACTCCGCCACCCTCCCGCCGCATCTGGGCGTCTGGTGATGACAGTGGATCGGACAAAGCGTGGCCCCGTCATTCCCGCACCGGCGGGAATCCAGGGTGCACGGGCAGTGCACGCGGGGTGGGGAGTGGGGCGGGGTTCCTGCCTCCGCAGGAACGACGAGGCGCACCCTGTCATGCTGAGCGGAGTGCAGCGGAGTCCGCGCTTCGGCGCGCAGCATCCTCTCGGGGAGAACGTTGGCACACGATGGCGCGCCGAACTCGTGGGTGGGGTGATGAAGGCGATCAGGCAGATATTCCGCTCATGGTGAGCCTGTCGAACCACGAACGGACGCCGCATCCTTCGACAAACTCAGGACGAGCGGACAGAGGGCCGGGACGCGGAATGACAGCCCTGGCGCAACCCCGTCATTCCCGCACCGGCGGGAATCCAGGGTGCACGGGCAGTGCACGCGGGGTGGGGAGTGGGGCGGGGTTCCTGCCTCCGCAGGAACGACGAGGCGCACCCTGTCATGCTGAGCGGAGTGCAGCGGAGTCCGCGCTTCGGCGCGCAGCATCCTCTCGGGGAGAACGCTTGACGACTGATTGCATTAGTGCAACCATCGACAAACTGGAGGAGACAGAATGACGGAAGAGGTAGACCGCTACACCTACCGGGTCTTCTGGTCAGAGGAGGACGGGGAATACGTCGGGATGTGTGCCGAGTTCGGTTTGCTCAGCCACCTGGACGAATCTCCGGAGAAGGCGTTTGCAGGCATCCGCGACCTCGTGGCCTTCTCTGTGGACGACCTGCGCCAGGAAGGCGCTCCGGTCCCGGAGCCGCTCTCCACCCGGCGCTACAGCGGAACGCTCACGCTTCGCATCCCCCCGGAGACTCACCGCGCCTTGGCGATGGACGCTGCCGAAGCAGGGGTCAGTATGAACCGATTGGTTGTCGAGCGACTGGCATCGCGGCGCTAGGTGAAGAGACGATTACGTGGGTCGGTTCCGTCATTCCCGCACAGGCCGCGAATCTCGCAGCCTGAGGGAGGGACGAGGTTCCTGCCTGCGCAGGAACGACGTGGCCCTACCTCGGCACCGCGAGTTCCAGCGCGGGGGGCTCATCCACCTTGGCGTAGAGCCAGTCGTGCATGTGCTCGTACCAGGACTCGCCCTTGGGGAGCGTGCCGATGGCGGAGCGCACGCGGTACCACTCCGGATTCTCGACGCACGGGGGCGTCACGTTGTCGTAGTGGAGCGCCTTCGCCGCGTTCAGGAGGCGTCGGCGCACCTGGATGATCATGCCGTCCGAGCGTCCGAGGTGCTCGATGCTGCGGTTCTGGACGGAGCCCATGCTCTCGGTGACGGCCTGGTCCTGCAGGAAGACGGTCGCGATGCCGGTGAACGTCTCGGTGCGCTGCCGGTCGCGGTCGATCTCGTAGTCGTTCGTCTTGTTGGCGCGCGGGCGGAAGCGTCCGAGGCCGCCTGCGGTGTCGGGCAGCAGTTCGCCCGCGGGGTGCGTTGCGTTGCCGAGCACGCCAAAGCGCCTGCTGTCCGCGACGTTCTTCGTGGGATGCCAGGAGACCGTCCAGACCATCGTGTGGTGGTCGTCCATCGGCACCCAGATGTGGCCGGGCACGGTGCCGTCAGGGGCGGCGGGGAAGAAGGTGAAGATGGGGAAGAGGAACTGCGTGATGCGCCAGTAGGTCGTCTCCTCGTTCTCCTCGCGGTTCGCGCCGTAGACGACGCCGTACTTCGTGGGGACGACCTCCAGCGTGGGGTGCTTGTCGTTGTGCCAGACGCCGGTGTTGCCGGAGCCGTCCGGGTCCAGCCTGCCGTGGAGGAAGAAGAGGTGGCTCGTGTCGATGTCGCCCTCGAGGCCCTGCATCCAGTTGCAGGCGCGCTGCGCGAGCGAGAAGTTGCGCTGCTCCTCCGGCATGGCGGTCCACTCGAAGTCGGGCAGTCCGGGCGGGTCGCCCTCGCCGAGGTACGCCCACACGACGCCGCCGTGGACCGCGCCGCGGTACGCCCACGCGCGGATCTTGTCCTTGAAGTTGCTCTCGCCGGGCTCGTTGGGCATGTCCACGCACTGGCCGGTGACGTCGTACTTCCAGCCGTGGTAGATGCAGCGCAGGCCGTTGTCCTCGTTCCGTCCGAAGAAGAGCGAGGCGCCGCGGTGCGGGCACGTCTCGGAGAAGACGCCCACGTCGCCCTTGGAGTCGCGGAAGACGATGAGGTCCTCGCCGAGCAGGCGGAAACGCTGGGGGGCGCCGTCAGGGCCGCCGAGCTCCTCGACGGGCATGATGGGGAGCCAGTAGCGGCGCATCATCTCGCCCATGGGCGTTCCCTTGCCCACCTGCGTCAGCATCTCGTTGTCAGCCGTGCTCAGCATGGCGAATCCTCCGTGTCCCGCCTTGGACTGCGCTGCGATTACGCGCTATCTTATAGCCGCATCGGTGCAGTTGCCATTGTGGCGATACGGACGCTCCGGCTTCAAGAGGGCAGGGGCGCGCGCTGCGAACGCGTTGGCGCCGGACATCACGACGTCCGGACATGAGCGAGTGCAGAGAAAGGAACGCTATGGCCGTCAATCCCTACACGCTTCCCCCGGACCAGCAGGGCTGGCGCGGCGAGTCGATCCCCGGAGCGCACAAGCGCAAGTGGTACACGCTCGTCGAGAACGACAAGTGCCTCGTGACGGCGCTGCTGCTCATCCCCGGCGAGGTCGGCATCCGCCACTCGCACGAGTCGGGCGAGCTGTCCGTCCACTTTTCGGACGAGATGCGGCCGGAGGTGACGTGGAACCCGCCCGGCATGGTGCACGGCGGCGTGCCCGCGCCCGCGAACCCGGTCGAGGCCGCGATCGAGGGACTGATAGACGAAGAGGCCATCAAGGCTTCCGGCAACCCGGAGTTCGCGCGGTTCATCGCGGGCGTCCTCGAAGCGCACGTGAAGCGCGTCGACGAGATCGTCGCGGAGCGGACACGCCCCGCGCCCGCGCCGCGCGTTATCGTGGACGTGCTCTTCCCGCCGTTCAAGACGACGATCGTCGACCCCGGCGTCGCGGACGGCAAGACGGTTACGGGCCAGTGGTACGACTAGAGAGGGGTGCGGAGGGGGAGTTGTCATGCTGAGCGGAACTGAAGGCGCAGCCTGAAGCGCGGTCGAAGCATCTCTCGGGGAACGTTGGCTGACGGCAGCGCGCCACCCGAGAGATTCCTCGGCTCCGCTCGGAATGACAAGTAAGGGAACAACGGGCAGGGCTGCGAGGTTGCGCGCTGGAGCGTGGGCCTCCGCAGGAACGATGATAGGAAGGCAGGAACGACGGGACGAGAGAAGGAGGCATCCGATGGCGCGAACGTACAACGGCCCGATCTATGACGGCGACGGCCACGTGCTGGAGAACAAGGACGGCATCATCGACAGGATGCCGCGCGACCTGCAGGCCAGCCGCGCGGTGGAGCGGATGCGCCGCCGGAACGTCTTCCCGGAACTGGACAACTACCACAACCTGCTCAGCATCTCGCCGGAGGGCTCCTTCTCCAATCCGGAGGAGGTTCGCGGGTGGACGCGGTTCATGGACGAACTGTCCATCGGCAGTGCGGTGCTGTACCCGACCGAGGCGCTCGCGGTGGGCCGGATGGTCGACCTCGACCAGATAGCGATGGCGACCAGCGCCTACAACGACTGGATACACCAGGAGTACCTGCAGAAGGACGGCCGCCTGCAGGCGTTGGCGCTGCTGCCGATGCAGGAGCCGGAACTCGCGGCTGCGGAGCTGCGGCGCGCGGTCGAGGAACTGGGCATGTGCGGCGGGATGCTGCCCGCGACCGGCCTGCAGGGCCACCTGGGCGCGAAGCACTACTGGCCCGTCCACGAGGAGGCCAACCGCCTCGGGTGCTGCCTCTCCGTGCATGGCGGCTCGTACCCGGACCTTGGCTTCCACGACCTCAACATCTTCGCGGCGATACACGCGATGGGGCACCCGTTCGGCATCATGATCTCGTTCATGAGCATGCTGTTCAACGGCATCTTCGACAAGTTCCCGAACGTGCGCTACGGCTTCATGGAGGGCGGCGTCGCGTGGTTCCTGATGGCGCTCGAACGGGGCGAGGGCTCCTACAACGCGTTCACGCCGCTCGACCCGAACCGTCGCTTCCTGCAGCTGCGCGACGGCGACAGCGTGCGCGACCACATCCTGCGCCACGTTCACGAGGGGCGCATCTTCATAGGCGTTGAGGGCGACGAGCCCGACCTCGCGCACGCCGTGCGCACCGTCGGCAGCGACCCGTTCATCTGGTCCAGCGACTTCCCGCACGAGGTGACGGTGGAGACGTGCGCGCTGGAGATCCGGGAGCTCGTCGAGAACGAAGAGGTGCCGGACGACGCGCTCGAGGCGATCCTCTGGAAGAACGCCGCGCGGATGTACGGGCTGCGCTCGCCTGCTGCGGCGTAGGGGCAGGGCGGCTAGCGCGGCTTGACCCTTATGTAGGTGGAACCTTGGCTGCCCTTCTTCTCGAACACATCTGTGCGAGATTGTATGAGCTGCCCAAGTTGCTTATGGCCGTAGTCCTTGGGGATGAAACCAGGCGATATCTGCTTCAGTTGATGACCGACTAAACCAAGGTGCGCCCACCCTTCCTGTTTGGCGGCCTTCCCGATTGCCTGCACTAGAATGGGCACCCACGACTCATTGTTGCTGCTGGATGGTTGTTGCTGTTTGACGGGCTGCGTAGGAGCGGTTTTTGCCTTGGTGGGCTTGTCTGCACCAGCAAGGCTATCGGTTTGAACGAAGACCTCGCATGCCGCCACAAACGACTTAGGAGTATTGGGTCGGCCAACGCCCATTACGAACATCCCTGCCTCACGAATTCTGATGGCTAGGCGTGTGTAGTCACTGTCACTAGAAACGATACAGAAACCGTTCACGGTGCCAGAGTGCAACAGGTCCATCGCCTCTATGATCAACGCCATGTCCGTTGCATTCTTGCCCGGCACGTATGCGAATTGCTGTACTGGGAGCATGCCGCTGGCGTGGATGGCCGTCTTCCAAGCGGATTTTCCAGAGTTCGCCCAATTCCCGTATACGCGACGGGCAATGACGGCTCCATATTTCTCAGTCTCAGCCAGCGTTGCTTCCATCAGTCCTGGCTGAGCGTTGTCGCCGTCGACAAGCATTGCGATCCGGCGGGTATTGGTCGGGGATGGCATGGAATGCGGCGCCCTACAACTGGCGGAGCTTGGGGTCGAGGTAGTCGCGGAGCCAGTCGCCGAGGAGGTTCATGGAGAGCACCGTGAACATGATGGCGAGGCCGGGGATGACCGAGAGCCACCAGGACGTGACGATGAAGTCGCGTCCCTCCGCGACCATGACGCCCCACGCGGGGTCCGGCGGCGGGATGCCCGCGCCGAGGAAGCTGAGCGACGCCTCCAGCAGGATGACGTTCCCCACCTGGAGCGTCGCGAGGACGATGATGGTGTTGAAGACATTGGGGAGGATGTGGCGGAAGACGATGCGCAGGTTCGAGGCCCCCGCGACGCGCGCGCGGGCGACGAAGTCCATCTCCTTGAGCGTGAGCACCTCCGCGCGCACCTGCCGGGCGTAACGCGACCAGAGCAGGAGCGCGACGACGGCGACGGTCGTGGCGGTGCCGGGCTCGAACAGCACTACGAGCACAAGCGCTAGCAGGATGAGCGGCAGGGAAAGGTTGATGTCGACCAGCCGCATGATGATGTGGTCCCACCAACTCCCGAAGTAGCCCGCGACGAGGCCGAGCACAGACCCGATGATGCCGCCAACGGCCAGTGCGGCGAGCGAGACGAGCGCCGCCGTGCGCGCGCCGAAGATCATGCGGCTGAGGATGTCGCGCCCCTGGCGGTCGGTGCCGAGCGGGTGGCTCCATTCGCCGCCGTCCGTCCAGGCGGGAGGGAGGAGCCTGGAACGGAGGTTGCCGTCGATGGGGTCGTGCGGCGCGATGAGCTCGGCGAAGAGGGCGGGGATGACGAGGACGATGAGGAGCACTGCGACGGGTATGACCGGGTAGCGGCGCAGGAACGTCCAGACCCATCCGGCGACCCGGGCTCCGGGTATGCGCGCGACTGTGGCAGGGGAGGTTGCGACGGCCATGTCAGCCTCTCCCTACGCCGTAGCGGACGCGCGGGTCTATGTAGGCGTAGAGGATGTCCACGACGAGGTTGATGGTGATGAACATCGCGGAGATGAGGATGACGAGCCCCTGCACGACGGAGTAGTCGCGGGCGTTCACCGAGGTGAGGGCGAGCTGGCCGATGCCGGGCCACGCGAAGACGGTCTCCAGCGTGACGACGCCGGTGACCATGATGCCGGCGATGATGCCGAACAGGGTGAGCGGCGGGATCGCGGCGTTCTTGAGCGCGTGCTTCCAGATGACCCTCCACTCCGGCGTGCCCTTGATGCGCGCGAACTTCACGTATTCGCTGTCCAGGACATTCAGCATCGCGGAGCGGGTGAGGCGCATGAAGGCGGCCACGGAGAACCAGCCGAGCGCCACGCCGGGCAGGATGATGTGGGTGAAGCCGCCCTTCCCGGAGACGGGCAGCCAGCCCAGGTTCACTGAAAATATCCAGATGAGGACGATGCCGAGCCAGAAGGGGGGGAGCGACTGGCCCAGGAGGGCGACCAGCTTGCCGATCATGTCGATGGGCGTGCCCTTCTTGACCGCGGATATGACGCCGATGGGCACCGCCATGACCACGCTGACGAACATCGCGAAGCCGGCGAGTTGCAGGCTGTTGGGGATGGCGTCGCCGATGAGGCTCATCGCGCTCTGTCCCTGGAACTTGATGGAGGGGCCGAAGTCCAGTTGGAGCGCGTTGCCGACGAAGAGGACGTATTGCTCCCAGAGCGGTTTGTCGAAGCCCCAGAGGGCTGCGACGCGTCTGAGGTCTTCCTCTGTGGCGTCGGCGGGCGCGAGGACGTCGATCGGGCTGCCGGTGATGCGGACGAGCGTGAAGACGATGATGCTCACGCCTATGAGGGCGAGCACGGCCTGGAAGAGCCGGATGATGATGTAGCGTTGCATGGAGTCGTTCTTCGCTGTTCGCCTGACGGGGCGTCCTTCTTCCCACCCGCCCGGGATGTTGTGGGGGACACCCCTACGCCCCCGGCAGCGGGGCTTCGCCCCTCTGCACTCCCGCTTAGCCGGGTTGGTGGAGGCTTCGCCCGTACTGTGGGGCGGATATGGTAGGGGGCGCGGGTGGCGGCGGCAAGAGCGGCGGGAACGGATCGGGGGCGAGGTTCCTGCCTTCGCAGGAACGACGGGGGAGGCTCATCGGGCAGGGCACCCACAAGGGATGCCCCTACACCAGGGGTTCCACGCCCCACGTGCCGTGTGCCCTGTTGGGCACGCTGGATTCCCGCTTTCGCGGGAATGACGGGGAGGGTGGGAATGGCGGGGAGGGCGGGAAGGACGGGGAGGGCGGGAATGGCGGGGGCAAAGGGCTGCGAGGTTGCGCGCTAAAGCGCGGGCCTTCGCAGGAACGACGGGGACTTACCCCGGCGCGTCCTCTTTCCTCACGAGGGCCATGGCGCGGACGCCGGCTTTGTAGTGCTGCTCGGGGGTGACGATGGGGCCGGGGTGGTAGGTGTAGGCGGCGCCGGGGGTGAGGAACTCTTCGTACAGGAGTTCGCGGTGGCCGGGGTAGGTGACGGTCATGGCATAGCAGGCGAAGCCGGGCACGTAGAGCCGTGCGATGCCATGAGTGTCGGTCCTCGAGCGGCCGAGGCCGGCGACGGCTACTTCTGCGCCGGCTACGGGACTGCCGTCGCGGTCGAAGACCTGCAGGCTGACGTTGGGGCGCGGCAGGAGGCCAAGGGAGAGCTTGCGCAGGAGTCGGGGTCCGGGGTCCAGCAGCGCGTCGCTCGCGACCTCTCCGACGACGTCAGACTCGAAGCCTGGCCCCTTGGGCGTCCGCCAATCGGGGCCGTACTTCCGGCGCAGGTAGTCCTCGGGCGGGTTGGGGGTGCGGAAGCGCTCGCCGATGAACTCGATCTCTCCGAGGGTCTCGAACAGGCGCAGCGGCAACTCGACGCCGGGGAACTCGTACGCTCTGCCGTTGATGATCTTGTGGCACGTCCAGTCCGTGCGGATGCCGTCCTTGATGAGGGCCACGCTGACGTGGCGGACGTTGGGCTTTATGCGGGGGTAGAAGCCGTGCGACCGGAACGCTTCCCCGACGCGGTAGATGGTGT
The DNA here is from genome assembly GCA_034428375.1 of Dehalococcoidia bacterium. Taxonomy (GTDB): domain Bacteria; phylum Chloroflexota; class Dehalococcoidia; order Lucifugimonadales; family Australimonadaceae; genus Bin16. Next base: position 9,059 of record DAOUHT010000115.1, read on the forward strand.
CCATGTCGAGGCCGTGCATCCCGATGACGCCCGCCGTGTCCATCTCATCATCCCAGGGGATGAATCGCCCTTCGCGCACAGCGCCCAGGAGGGTGCCTGAGCCGAGCCAGAAGTTGACGCCCTGCTCGTCGAAGATGCGCTTCACTTCCTTGAGGCGGGCTGCGGCGACATCGGGATCGAGGGGTGTGGGGTCCTTGATGGTCTTCTCGTAGGCTGCTTCGCCAGCGGGGTCCTGTTCAGTCATGTGGTACCTCCTGTGCGGGGGGCCCTCCCAAATGCGCCCCGCCAACGGTTCACCCCCATACTAACGCTTCCCCATCGAGGGGGAAGGGATCAGGCATCCCGCACCCTCCAGCCCCACCGCGTGCCCTGGCGGGCACTCTGGATTCCCGCTTTCGCGGGAATGACGGGGAAGGCGGGAATGGCGGGGGTGGTTCGACAGGCTCACCATGAGCGGGGCACTCAGGCGAGGTTCCTGCCTTCGCAGGAACGACGGGGCGGCCCATGCCCCCCGCCCCCCGGTTCATCCTCACCCCCGAGTAGTGTCCCTAGAAGTGGTGTAAGAGCAGACGAGGGCTATGCAAGAAAGTGGCCATCGGGTCATCCTCCATCAACAACGACGACGAAGGAGGCGACCTCGATGGCCAAGAACAGGATGGATGTGTTGGAGCTGTTGCGCAAGGAGGCGGAGGAAGCAG
>DAOUHT010000116.1:0-52970 GCA_034428375.1 Dehalococcoidia bacterium
CGGGTACACTCGCACGCTTGCGCCGTCCGCTCCTTTACGCGGTTGACGTACACGTTGTATGCTGAAGCGCCGGAATCGCCGCAACGGCGTTCCGAACTTTGATGGCGCAGGAAGGAACACAATAGCTAAGGAATACCGCGTCAACGAGCGCATCCGGGTGCCTCAGGTCCGGGTAGTCGATGAGCGAGGCGAGCAGTTCGGCGTGATGGCGATAGCCGATGCTCTGGTCCTTGCGCGCGAACACGACCTCGACCTCGTAGAGGTGGCGCCCAACTCCGACCCGCCGGTCTGCCGGCTCCTGGACTACGGAAAGTTCCGCTACCTGCAGTCCACGAAAGAACGCGAGATGCGCAAGTCCCACAAGAACGTGGGGCTGCGCGAGGTGCGCTTCCGCCCCCGCATCGGACGGCACGACATCGAGGCGAAGGAACGCCTGGTGTTGAAGTTGCTGGACGAAGGCAACAAGGTGAAGGTGTCGGTGATGCACCGGGGACGCGAGCTTGACCACCGGGACCTGTCCGTGGGTCTGCTGAAGCAGGTGCACGAGGCGGTGAAGGAAGGTGCCAAGTTGGAACAGCCCCCCAAGCAGGAGGGGCGGTTCATCAGCATCGTGCTCGCGCCTGGCCGGGCGGCGGCAGGCCGCTCCCAGGCGGCGGCAACGAAGGAGACCGACGAAGATGCCGAAGATGAAAACGCATAAGGGCGCGGCACGGCGCTTCCGCGTGAGCGGATCAGGCAAGCTGCTGCGCATGAAGCGCCATTCCAGCCACCTGCGCCGGAAGAAGCCGCGCTCCATAACCCGCACCTACAGCGACACGGTTACCGCAAGCGCGAGCAGCCGCAAGAAAGTGATGAAGCTCGTTCCCGGGCTCAACAAGTAGGAGATCTGAACGATGGCACGCGTGAAGCGCGGGGTTACCGCGCGCCGAAGACACAAGAAGGTGCTCCAGTTCACCAAGGGGCACAGGGGCACGAGGCACGCCCTCTACCGCCGAGCACACGAGTCCATGCTGCACGCGCTTGCGTACGCATACGCCCACCGGCGTGAGCGCAAGGGCGACATGCGCAGGCTGTGGGTCGTGCGGATCGGAGCTGCGGCCCGCGAGCACGGCGTCTCCTACTCCCAGTTCATGCACGGGCTGAAACTGGCGAACGTGGAACTGGACCGCAAGGTGCTGGCCGACCTCGCCACAGCCGACCCCGACACGTTCGGCCAACTGGCGGAGCAGGCCAAGGCACAACTCGCCGCTGCCTGATATCCCCAGCTTCCTTTACTTACCATCCAAAAAGACAGCGGGCAGCGGCTTTTCTTGCCTGCCCCTGCAATTCAGCGGGCCGCATTTGCCGGCGAATCACCCCTCCTCAATAGGGGCATCCCCCCCGCGTTCTACGCCGAGGCGTTATGGCCATTACAAGGGCGCGGCGGGACTCCGCCGCCAACTCTAGCACCTCGGGGGTTGCGCGAGTGTGTGGTGCCCTGGCTCGAAGAAGGTGACCCACTCGGAATCACCTGAGTAGAATGTGAACAGGTCTAGGTTGTGCGGGCCCGTGCAGCTCTTCCCCCTGGGGGTGCGGTTGTCTACGACACGAGCCGCTGTAGCATTCGCCGTGGTTGAGTTGACTCCGAACGCCACGAGCGTCTGTTGGATGAGTTCCCTGTGGGTTGATTCGCTATCACGCTGCACTTCGACCCACCAAAGGGCACTGTCGTGGCTGTAGACGATTCTGCCAATGGCGAGGTCAAGGGAGGTCCACCCTATGGAATCGTCTGCCTCGGGGGTGATCGACCAGTTGCCGCCGTCAAATAGGGTATCTAGTTTGTTGGATATCCGGTTGAGGTCGGAGAGGTCGTAAATCACGGGCTGCAGGCTTGGCGCTTCGCCTGGTGGCCCTTGCGGGCCTCGCTCGCCCTGTGGCCCTTGCGGGCCTTGCTCGCCCCGTGGCCCTTGCGGGCCTTGCTCGCCTTGCGCTCCAGAAGGCCCACGTTCCCCTGGGATTCCCTGTTCCCCTTGCGGCCCCACCGGGCCTTGCTCGCCTTGACAAGCAAGCGCGAGGGCGGCTAAGAGCACGAGCGATGCGGCTAGTCTTATGATGTTCAGCATGGATACCTCCAGTAGTCCTTCCTGTTAATCCGATGCAATTCCGACGCAGGATGAGCACTATCCGTTACGGCCGTAAGCAATGGCACTAACGTCTCGCTGTACGGGCGTAGCCAATTGCAAGCCGCTACCGTGTGTGCTGGTTCTGCTATGCGCGGGTGATGCCCTGGGCTCCGGCGTGGTCAAGGAGGCGGCGCATCGCTTCGATGTTGAGGGATGGCGACCATGCAGACGTGAGCCACAGAGTGGAGACCTGTTCGTAGATATCCGACAGGGGCAACGAGTCCTGCGGAGCGGCGAGCAGGATGCGGACCACCGTCTCCAGCACGGGGTGCTGCGGTGAAAGATAGCCCTCCTGCCCCGCGCAGCCTCTGAAGAGCGTGTGCAACTCCTTGTAGCTGAGGTCGCTGGGGTTGCCCTTGGCCTTGGCCTTTGCTGCGTCGCAGAGCCGTGCTCCCAGCACGACGCCAACGGAGCGGCCCTGTCTCGTGATGAGATCAGGGTCGAAGGTGTAGCTGGGATTCGCGTCGTTCTCTTGGGAAGTGGTTTCAGCGGGGGACTTCGTCGTCATGCAGTTGCCTCTCAGTCGATGTGGTGTTCCGTGATGTCGAGCCGTTCCGTGAGGATGCCGGCGTGGTCCAGCCAGTCCAGCAGTTGGACGGGCGCGCGTTCGCCTGCGCGGCGTACGGGCATGTCTTCCGGGCAGATGGCGAGTCCCTGAGCGAGCCCCATCGACGTGAGCAGGTTGGAGCCCTGCCCGCCGGTGAGGCGCGCGTGCAACCCGTCTTCGCGGTGTTCGAGCGTCACGCGAGCGTACACGCGGCGCTCGTCAGTATTCAAGAGGTCGTCGTCCATCGTGGCTCGCACCGTCGGCAGGGGTTCCGGTTCGCGCCCCATCATCTTCGCGAGCGCTGGCCTGCCCAGTTCCACGAGCGCCACGAGCGCACTGACTGGATTGCCCGGCAGGCCTAGGTGCGGCACTTCGCGTCCGTCCGGCGCCTGCAAGAGCCCGAACGCGATGGGACGGGCAGGGCGCATCCGCACCGACCAGAAGTCGATGCTCCCCAGCTCCGCGAGCGTCTCCTTTACCATGTCGAACGCACCTGCGCTCACGCCTGCGCTCGTGATGAGCAGGTCGGCCTCGAGCCCCTGCCGGATCTTCGCGCGCAGGTCGTCCATGTTGTCGCGGGCGATGCCGAGCAGCACGGGCTCGGCGCCCCAGCGCCGCAGCGCCGTCGCCGTCCCGTAGCTGTTGCTGTCGAACAAGCGCCCAGGCTCGAGCGCTTCGCCGGGCGTTTGCACCTCGTCTCCGGTTGCGAGCACCGCGACGCGCGGCCTGCGCACGACAGCGGCGTCCGCGAAGCCGAATGAGGCGAGCAGGCCGATGGCGGGCGGGTCGAGCACGCGTCCCCTCTCCAGTATCAGTGCGCCTTTCGAGGCGTCCTCACCTGCGGGGCGCATGTGGTCGCCGACGTGCGCGGCATGCTGAATAGCGATGTACTGCAGTGCGAGGCCGGTGGAGCGGCGGGCCACTTCATCGGTGAACTCGTAGGGGACGATGGCGTCCGCGCCATCGGGCGCCGGGGCGCCGGTCATGATGCGGACGGTCTCGCCCTCGCGAACGGTTGCTGAGGGAAGTTGCCCCGCCTGCACCTGCCCCACGATCTCCAGCGTTACCGGCGACGACTCGGACGCTCCGGCGACGTCCGCGGCGCGCACAGCGTAGCCGTCCATCGCCGAGTTCGTCAGGGCCGGGATGTCGAACGGTGAACGTACGTCCTCAGCGAGCGTGAGCCCGTCCGCGTCGAGGAGGGGCACGCGTTCGACCGGCAATTCATGTACGAGGCGCAGGACGCGCTCGAGCGCGTCCTCGACGCTGAGCATGTCAGCGGTGCGCGGGTGGGCGTGGGAGTGCTCAGCGTGCGCATGCCCGTGGTCGTGGGCATGCTCCGCGTGCGACTCATGGCCACTGTGTCCGTGGGCATGCTCGTGTTCGTGTCCGTGATGGTGGTCGTGCTCTGTCATTGCGTTATGCCCTGAGCGACGCGCCGGTCTCGCGCTCCATGCGCTTCACGATGGCGGCGACGGCGTCGTTGACTTCGGCTGTTTCGAGCGTCTTGCTCGGCGATTGGAACTCCACTGTGAACGCGAGCGACTTCTTGCCCTCCGGCAACGAATCGCCCTCGAACAGGTCGAACAGCGTCGCTCGGACAACGAGCGGGCCGCTCTCGATTATGTCCTGCGCCTGCCGCGCGGGGACGGAGGCGTCCAGCACGAGTGCAAGATCGCGTACAGCGCTGGGGTAACGGGAGAACGCCGCGAACGAGGAGCGCATCTCGGGGACGTGTGGAGTGAGGCGCTGCAGGTCCAGTTCAATGAACCCGGCCTGCGCGGCGGGGATGTCATACTGCGCGACAGCCTGCGGGCACAACTCGCCCACGACGCCTGCCTGCTGGCCTTTCACCAGCACCGCGGCGGAGCGTCCCGGGTGCAGCAGCGGGTCGCTCGTGCGCTCGAAGGTGGCACTGAGCCCCAGTCGCGCCAGCGTTCCCTCCACGACGCCCTTCGCGTCGAAGAAACCGAGGGGTTCCGCATCCTGCTCCCAGAGCACGCTGCCGCGCGGGCCCGCGAGGACGGCGATGGCCGTCTCGCGCTCGTCCGGGAGGTCCCCGTCGCGCGGGATGAACACTCGCCCGACCTCGAACATGGCGGCGCTACCCTGCTGGCGCATCGCGCTCGCGGCGCCGCGCAGGAGCGCGGGGCGGAGCGAGGTGCGCAGGTACGCCTGCTCCTGGCTCATGGGGTTCGCGGTGCCGAGCGGGGCAGCGCCTTCCGGCAGAGCGGCGTCCTCTTCGCTGACGAGCGTGTGGAAGATCGTCTCCTGGAGCCCGAACGAGACGAGCGCGTCGCGCACTTCCTCGCGCAGCTCGCGCTCCGGCTGCCGGATGGCCTCCGGTACGCGCCCACCGAGCGGCTCGCCTTCGACGGCGTCATAGCCGACCACTCTCGCGATCTCTTCGACGACGTCCTCTTCGATTCCTACGTCCGTTCGCCAGTAGGGCGGCACGACTGTCATCGCGCCGTCGGCGCCCGGCTCGACGGCGAAGCCGAGGGAGGCGAGCACTCCCGACACCTGTTCGGTGGGGAAGTCGACCCCCAGCACGCGGCGAAGGCTCTCGTGGGAGAAGGGGATGCGGGGCGGGTCGCTCCTGCCGGGGAAGACGTCGTACACGCCCTGCGCAGCCTCGCCTCCCGCCGTCTCCAGGATGAGCCGCGTCGCGCGTCGCACCCCCCGCTCGGCGAGTTCAGGGTTCAGCCCCTTCTCGAACCGCAGCGAGGCGTCCGTGCGCAGTTTGAGCGTGTTGGAGGTGCGGCGTGTGTTGATGGCGTTGAAGGTCGCGGACTCGAGCAGCACGTTCTGCGTGGCGTCCGTCATCTCGGAGTTCGCACCGCCCATGACGCCCGCGAGGCCTATCGAGCGCTCGGGGTCGGCGATCATCAGCATGGGCGGGCGGAGCTCGTGCTCCTGGCCGTCGAGGCTCGTGAAGCGCTCGCCGTCTCCGGCGGGACGGACGATGACCTTCGCGTCGCGCACCTGGTCGAGGTCGAACGCGTGCAGCGGCTGGCCGTACTCCAGCATCACGTAGTTCGTCACGTCCACGACGTTGTTGATGGAGCGGTGGCCTGCGTCCTGCAGGCTCTGACGGAGCCAGTCCGGCGACGGCCCGATGCGCACGCCGCGTACCAGCGTGCAGGTGTAACGCGAGCAGAGGGCAGGGTCGGCGATCTCGATGCCGACGCTGTCCGCTATCGCACCGCCGTTCTCGCCGTACTCCGAGGGAGGCTCGGTTACCTGCTCGCCGGTGATGGCCGCCGCCTCGTGCGCGATGCCGAGCACGGAGAGGCAGTCGCCGCGGTTCGGGGTGACCTCGACCTCCAGCGCGCCGGACGACGGCAGCACGTCAGTGAGGGGCGTGCCGATCGGGCTCTCGTCCGGCAGCACGAGGATGCCCTCGTGTTCGTCACTCAGCCCGAGTTCGCGCTCGGAGCAGACCATGCCCGCGGACTCGACGCCGCGTATGACGGCTGCGGTCAGTTCCATCGGCTCGCCCGTCTTGCCGCTCGTGAGCATCGCTCCCACTCGCGCGAACGCGATCTTCTGACCAGCCGCGACGTTCGGCGCGCCGCAGACGACGGTGGACGTCTCGCCGCCGGTGTCCACGTCCGCCAGCCGCAGCCGGTCGGCGTTCGGGTGCGGGCGCACGTCGAGGACGTGGCCGACGACGACGTTCTCCCATCCGCCGCCGGAGCCGGGGTCGTACGTCGTCTCCAGTCCGGCCATAGTGAGGCGGTGGGCCAACTCCGCCGGAGGCATCCGCAACGGGACGTACTCGGCAAGCCAGGAAAGCGGAACTCTCATGGTGGAAGGGCAGGCTCCAAAAGTAGTGCGTCAGGTAAGTATAACGGCAGGGCGGGCAATCGGCAGGGGATATAATGAAGATGTGTCATGCGGAAGGCATGGGCACATGGGGAGGAGGGTGCCGCATGACAGGTCGGCTTTGGATCGTCCGCATTTCCCTGGGCGTGTTGCTCTTGGTGCTGCTTGCCGTTGTCGTAACGGGATGCAGCGAGGAGGACGAGGCAACGCCCACCAGCGAGCCTGTCGCGTCGTCCGAGGCGACGACGACCGATGCTCCTGCCGAGCCGGCCGGTCCGCCGCCCACGCCCATGATGCCCGAATTCGAGGAGACGGGAAGTACGGGCGGCGAGCTGGGCGACATGGCCCCGGAGTTCACGGGCATATCCCAGTGGCTCAACAGTGACGAGCTGACGATGGAGGGGCTGCGTGGGGACGTCGTCCTCATCGACTTCTGGACGTACACCTGCGTGAACTGCATCCGCACGATGCCCTTCCTGCGCGAGTGGAATGAGAAGTATGCGGACCGCGGCCTCACGATGATCGGCGTGCACACGCCCGAGTTTGACTTCGAGAAGATCACCGACAACGTCGTCGCGGCGAACGATGAGCTGGGAGTCGTCTGGCCTGTCGCGCAGGACAACGATTTCGGCACCTGGCGCTCCTACAACAACCGCTTCTGGCCCGCGAAGTACCTGATAGACGCGAACGGCGTTGTACGGTACACGCACTTCGGCGAGGGCGCGTACGACGAGACGGAGCATCACATCCGCGCGCTGTTGGAAGAGGCCGGCAACGACGTGTCGGATATCGAAGCCGATTCGGACGAGGGGCCGACGGTCGACCAGCGGGCGCGCGGCACTTCCCGCGAGAATAACGACTCCCAGACGCGCGAGATATACGGCGGCTGGCAGCGCAACGCATCGAACACCGGGCTGTACATCGCGCACCCGCAGTACTACGACGGGCAGGGCCTCACCCAGGCCTACCGCGACCCGGGCAACCACCTGAACCAGTTCATGTACCTGCACGGCTCGTGGCGCTCCGACCTGGAGGCGATAGCCCACGCGCGGGAGACCGAGGACTACGAGGACTACATCGCGCTCCGCTTCTTCGCCCGTACCGTCAACATCGTCCTCGACCTCGAGGAGGGCGTAGAGCCGTTCGAAGTCGAGGTCACGATCGCCGACAGTCCGGCGGAGGGAGCCGACGCCCGCGCGCCGCTGGACTACCGCCCCCTTGCTGCGGACGAGGCGGGCGAGCACATCGTTATCGAGGGCGGGCGCAGCTACTTCGTGGTGGATGAGCCGGACCTGTACAACGTCGTATCCTTGCCCGAGTTCGGAGACGCTGAGCTGAAGTTCTCGTCGAACTCCCCGCACTTCGCGCTTTTCGCGCTCACGTTCGGCTCCTACGACGAGGTTTACTAGAGGAACGATGCCGAACCCGCGCCTGCATTCCGCCGTCGTCGGGGCGCTCGTTATCGCGTGCGCCACTGTGGCGTGCTCGTCCGAATCCACCCCTACCCCCACGCCGACTCCGACACGCGTTCCTCCTCCCACACCGGAACTGCCCGCGTTCGAGGTTTCGGGGAACAACGGCGGTCTGATCGGCGACGGCGCCTCCAAGTTCACCGGTATTACGCAGTGGCTCAACAGCGAGCCGCTGACGATGGAGGGGCTGCAGGGGAAGGTGGTGCTGATCGACTTCTGGACGTACACCTGAATCAACTGCATCCGTACCGTGCCGTACTTACAGGACTGGAACGAGAAATACGCCGGAGACGGCTTCATGATCGTCGGCGTGCACGCGCCGGAGTACGAGTTCGAGAAGCGCACCGAGAACGTGATCGAGGCGGCGGCGGAGCTGGGCGTCGTCTGGCCCATCGCGCAGGACAACGACTTCCGGACGTGGCGCTCCTACAACAACCGCTACTGGCCCGCGAAGTACCTGGTCGACGCGAACGGCGTCATCCGCTTCACCCACTTCGGCGAGGGCAGATACGAGCAGACCGAGCACCACATCCGCGCGCTGATGGCGGAGGCGGGCTACGAGGTGCCGGACGTGACCATCGGCAGAGAGGAGTCCTAGGACGATGCGCCGCCTGCGCTTCTCCATTGCCATCCTCGGCGCGTTCGTTGCTGCGCTGTTCGCTGCCGCCTGCTCGCCTGAACCCACGCCTACCCCAACGCCGACTTGGACTCCTGTGCCTGAGGTGCAGGAGTGGGAGACCATCCTCGGCACGACGGTGCTCCGCACCGGAACGCAGCGGGTGGCGTTCCTGCTCGCCTCCGGCTCCGCGCTCGTGCGTGTGCCCGAGGCGACCGTGACCACGACGTTTCTGGACGGCAGCGCCGAGGGCGAGACGGCGACCGCGCAGTTTCACGAGTGGCCGTTCGGCACGCGTGGCTCCTACGTAACGCAGCTGACATTCCCGGTGGTGGGCACGTGGCGGCTCGACATCGAGGGCGAGGGAGGCGAAGCGTCGCTGGAGATCCAGGTGGACGAGACGTCCATCGTGCGGGACATCGGGCAGATCGGCGTCTTCAGCAACACGAAGACGCTGGACAGCGCGGGCGGCGACATCAGCAGCATCACATCCCACTTCAGGCCCGACCCGGCCCTGTATGAGATAACTCTCGCGGAATCGCTGTTCAGCGGCAGGCCGACGGTAGTGGTATTCGCGTCACCCGCGTTCTGCACAACGGCGACATGCGGCCCGCAGGTGGAGACCGTCACCGAGTTGCGCGAGGCGTACCCGGACGCGGCTGACTACATCCACGTCGAGGTGTACGACAATCCGCACGAGATACAGGGCGACCTTACGAGGGGCGTCCTCTCGCCGGTGCTGGCCGAGTGGGGCATAGACCAGGTCGAGCACTACCGGAACGAGTCTTGGACGTTCATCATCGGCGCTGACGCTCGCATCGCAGAGCGCTTCGAGGGCTACGCCACGTTCGAGGAACTGGAAGAGGCGCTGCAGGAAGTGGGGCTGGTACTTAGCAGCTACCACCATGTTGGGACCAGCTAGTGAACAGAAAGGGTGACCCACGATGAGCATCCGACTCGCCAATACAGATCAGGAGATTGCGGCATGCTTTGGCGTGATGCACCAGTTGCGTCCGCACCTCACCCCAGACACCTTTCTCTCTAGAGTTCGTTCCCAGCAGCAGGCTGGCTACGTGCTTGCGTACGTTGAGAGTGACGGGCGGCCCGTCGCGGTGGCTGGCTTCCGCATACTCGAGACGCTTGGGTCCGGGCGCTTCCTGAACGTTGATGACCTAGTTACGCTCGATACCGAACGCTCCAGAGGCCATGGCGCCACGCTTCTCAAGTGGTTGATCAGTCGGGCCGAGGCTGAATCGTGCGGGCGGCTTGAGCTTGACTCGGCTATGCGCCGCAGGGACGCCCACAGGTTCTATGAGCGAGAGGGCATGGAGGCCAGCGCGTACCGCTTTGCGGTGACCCTGGGCAAACTGAACGCCACGTAGCTCTCGCGCTTGCGGCTGCCTCGGGCCAAGGTGATGGTTCCCGCGCAGACTCCCCGACGGATAGCAAACGCGAGAGCGTTCCAGTGAGGGCTTTAGGCGTTGAGGTTCTCGAAGGCCTTGGTGAACCGGCCTGCGTGCGAGCGTTCGGCGCGGGCGAGCGTCTCGAACCACTCCGCGAGTTCGTCGAAGCCCTCATCGCGCGCGACCCTGGCGAAGTGGGGGTACATCTCGCTGTAGTCGTAGGTCTCTCCGGCGATGGCGGACTTCAGGTTGGCCTCGGTGTTGCCGAGGGGCTCGCCAGTGGCGGGGTCGCCGGTCTCCTTCAGGAAGTCAAGATGCCCGAAGGCGTGGCCGGTCTCTGCCTCTGAGATGTCCCGGAAGAGCCCGCCGATCTCGGGGTAGCCTTCGATGTCGGCGCGGCGTGCGAAGTAGAGGTAGCGCCGGTTGGCCTCGGACTCGCGGGCGAACGCCGCCTTCAGGTTCGCCTCGCTCTTGGTGCCTTGCAATCCTGCCATTCGATATCTCCTCGGCGTTGGGGTGGGAGCCGCTGGAGGCGAGCGCCTTCAATCGCCATAGGACTGGGGCTGTCGACTATAGGGGGGGCTCCGGCATGGGTCAACCCTGCATGCCTTAACGTGTCACCGCCGGTTTGCGGGCGTTCGGGCGTGGGGCATATCCTGTTCTGAAGGGCGTGGCCGAGGGTTGTGAGCGCTCCTGGCGCTCCGTGGATGGCCTGATTCCCCCACATCAAGGACAGAGGTGGATTGCCGTGAGCGTGTTGATGGAGCGTGACCCCGAGATCGCAGAGGCCATCCGGAAGGAGTCTGACCGGCAACGCCGGAACGTCGTACTGATCGCAGCGGAGAACTACGCGAGCCGCGCGGTGCTGGAGGCGCAGGGCTCTCCCCTGACGAACAAGTACGCGGAAGGCTACCCCGGACGCCGCTACTACGGCTCCTGCGAGTTCGTGGACATCGCCGAGCAGCTGGCCATCGACCGCGCGAAGGAGCTGTTCGGTGCGGAGCACGTGAACGTGCAGCCTCACGCCGGAGCAACCGCCAACATGGAGGCGTACGCCGCGCTCTGCGACATCGGCGACACCATCATGGGCCTGCAGCTGGACCAGGGCGGGCACCTCACGCACGGCAGTCCGGTCAACTTCTCAGCCAAGCTGTACAACTTCGTGGCCTACGGCCTCGACCCCGAGACGGAGCAGTTGGACTACGACGCCATCGCAGCGCAGGCGCGGGAAGTCAAACCGAAGGTTATCGTGGCGGGCTACACGGCGTACCCGCGGACGATAGATTTCGCGCGGTTCGCGGAGATAGCGGAAGAGGTGGGCGCCGTGCTCATGGTGGACATGGCGCACATAGCCGGGCTGGTGGCTGCGGGCGCACACCCGTCGCCACTGCCGCACGCGTCCGTCGTGACGAGCACGACGCACAAGTCGCTGCGGGGGCCGCGCGGCGCGTTCATCCTCAGCACAGAGGAGCATCGCCGGAACATAGACCGTGCGGTGTTCCCGTACGCGCAGGGGGGGCCGCTCATGCATGCCATCGCCGCGAAGGCGGTCTGCTTCGGCGAGGCACTCCAGCCCGAGTTCGCGACGTATGGCCACCAGATCGTCGAGAACGCTCGCGCCATGGCCGCGGCGCTCGAGGGCGAGGGCCTGCGCATCGTCTCCGGCGGCACCGACAACCACCTGATGCTCGTGGACCTGAGGCCGCTCGGCTGGACGGGACAGGAGGCCGAGGAGGTGCTCGGCCGGGTTCGCATCACGGTGAACAAGAACGCCATCCCGAACGACCCGCAGCCGCCACGTGTCACGAGCGGCTTGCGGCTCGGCACGCCGGCCGTGACGGCGCGCGGGTTCGGCGTCGAGGAGTGCCAGAAGGTGGCGCAACTTCTCGTGCGGACACTGAACAGCAAGGGCGACGACGCGGCGCTCAGCGCCATTGCTGACGAGGTCGGCCAGTTGACGGCCGGCTTCCCTGTGCCGGGGCTCGACGACTAGGCGCGGTTGCCGTTCCCACAGGCGCGCGTGCTATAATCGCCAGACGTGCGCGGAACAACCGCGCCGTTTCGGCTGAGATAACGGAAGACGTAAGCGGAACAGAGGGAGCGGGGAGTGCGTCAGTACGAGTTGATGCTGTTGGTTCATCCTGATGCCGACGAAGAGCGGCTTGGGGCGGTCGTCGAGCGCGTTCGTCGCGTGGCGTCCGACCACGGCGGCGGAGTCGTGAGCGAGGACAACTGGGGCAGGCGCAAACTGGCGTACAGGATAGGCCGGTTCACCGAGGCCAACTACCACATGGCGAACATCGAGATGGAAGGCGCCGGAACGACCGTGCTGGAGAACTCTCTCAAGCTCACGGACGACGTTATCCGGCACCTCCTCATTCGCAAGGACGAGGAGTAGAGGGGGCGCGCGTGGTCGGCCTCAACAAGATCATGGTGATCGGGAACGTGGGAACGGACCCGGAGATGCGCTATACGCCCTCCGGCGCTCCGGTGACCTCTTTCCGCATCGCCGCGAGCCGCTCCTACAACACGCGCGAAGGCGAACGGCGCCAGGAGACAGAGTGGTTCACCGTCGTCGCGTGGAACGCCCTTGCGGAGCAGGTGAACCAGTACCTTTCCAAGGGACGCAGAGCCTACGTCGATGGCCGCCTCCGCAGCCATTCCTTCCAGGGCAACGACGGACAGATGCGGTTCCGGAACGAGATCATCGCGGACCGGGTGCTGTTTCTGGACAGGCCGGGCGCGGGCGACGAAGGCGGCGAATACGGCGGAGGTTCCTACGGGCAGAGCACGGGCGGCGGGTACGACACCGGCCCTGAGGTGCTCTCGCCGGACGACCTCCCGTTCTGAGTACAGAGGAGAGCACGTAGATGCAGAACATACGACGGCGGCGTCCCGGAGGGCGCCGGTACTTCCCCAGGCGGAAGGTCTGCTACTTCAGCGCTGAGAAGAAGACGCCGGACTACAAGGACGTTCCCGTCCTGCGCCGGTTCATCTCCGAGTGGGGAAAGATCGACTCCAGCAGGCGCACAGGCACGCGGGCGCGCCACCAGCGCAAGCTCGCCGTCGCCATCAAGCGCGCGCGCTTCCTCGCGCTGCTGCCGTACACCGGCGGACACAGCCTCATCGAACTGACGCGCCCCGACCGCGGCGGACGCCGGTTCGGCCAGCGCGAGGGCGGCTTCAGCCGCGGCCCGCGCCCCGACGCGGCTGCCGCTCCCGCTGAGGGAGCGACGGCAGAGACCAGTGCTCCCGTTGCTGAAGGCGCACCCGCTGCCGAGGCAGGGATTGCAGAGAGCGACGCCCCCGTGGCCGATGCGGCGCCTGTTGCCGAGGCCGAGGCTGCGGCTCCCGCTGAGGACACGGCTCCTGCTCCCGCTGAGGACACGGCTCCTGCGGAGGACACCTCTCCTGCAGAGGACGCTCCCGAACCCCCTGCGCCCGCCGCTGACGCGGCAGACTCCGAAGAGTAGTACACGCCTGCATGCGACAACGCCGACGCGCGGAACGCCAGCATTCGGGGCGCTCAGCGTCTCCGCAGGTCGCTGGCCGCCGCCTGAACGAACGCCAGCGCCAGCGCATACTCTACGTAGCCATCGCAGTTGTGCTCGTGGGGCTCGTCGCGATGCTCGCGGTGGGCTGGTACCTCAACTCGTACCGCGTTCCCCGCAAGGTCGTTGCCGAGATTGACGGCGTGCAGTACCAGTTACGGGAGGCGCTCCCTTACGCACTTCTGGACGCCGGTGTGACCGGCTCCTTCGTGCCGGACCAGGGTCTGAACAACCTGCTCGGCGACGGCATCATCGAGCGCAACATCGATGAGATAGGCGGCGACATCGAACCGGGCGCGGTGGATGCGGAGATCGTGAGGCAGTATGAACCGCTCCCGGAGGATGAAGAAGCCGAGCCTCCAACGAGCCTGAGCGAGGAAGGGCGCGAATTCTTCGCGCAATTCCTCGATTTCGTGCGGGTCAGCGAAGACGACTACCGCGCGTGGCTCACAGGCCAATTGCGCCGTCAGTCCGCACTCGAATACTTCTCTGCGGAAGCGCCCGAGACCACCGAGCAGATACACGTCGAGTGGATCGTGACGCAGAGCGTCACGGTCGCGCGGCACGCGGTCGCGCGTCTCGAAGAGGGCGAGGAGTTCGCCGACGTTGCCAGAGAATTGAACGAGGACTTCCTCTTCTCGGACGCGGAAGGCGTCGTCGGCTGGGTGCCGGAGGGGGTCCTGCAGGCCGACGTGAACGGCGTGCTGTTCGCGGAAGGCATCGAACAGGACGAAGTGCAGGGACCGCACACAACGGCGTTCGGTACTATCGTATTCCGGGTAACCGACGGCCCGTCCGATGAGCCGCTGACCGGCGTCATGCGGGAGCTGTGGGCACAGAACGATTTCCAGGAATGGGTGGACGGCAAGAGCCTCGGACTGCAGTACTACTTCACTGCGGACGACGCTCGATGGCTGGTGGAGCAACTAGAGAGTCTCCAATGAGCACGCATGAGGCAGTCGGCGTGGCACTCCTTGGCGCGGGCACCGTCGGGACCGGTGTGGCGCAGACGCTCTCCGGCAAGGCCGGCGAACTGACGCGCTACGCGGGGCGTCCGCTGCGGCTGTCCGGCGTACTGGTACGCGATACCGCTCGGAAGAGGCCCGGATTTCCGCCGGACGTACACCTCACCAACGACCCCACAACCCTGACCGGCGCCGCCGACGTGGACATCGTCGTCGAGGTGATGGGCGGAGAGCAGCCTGCGCTCGGTTGCATCGAAGCCGCGCTGCGCTCCGGGAAGCACGTCGTGACCGCCAACAAGCAGGTGATGGCGTTGCACGGGCCGGAACTGCTGGCGCTTGCCACGGAGCACGGTGTGACGCTGGCGTTCGAGGCAAGCGTCGGCGGCGGCATCCCCATCATCGGCCCGCTGGTGCGCGACCTCGCCGGGAACCGCGTCACGGCGGTCAACGCCGTCATCAACGGCACGACGAACTACATGCTCACCCGCATGGCGAAGCAGGGCGCGTCCTACGAGGACGCGCTTGCGGAGGCGCAGCGCAACGGCTACGCCGAACCTGACCCGTCCGACGACGTCGACGGTAGGGACGCCGCGTACAAGCTCGCCATCCTCAGTGCGCTGGCGTTCCGGTGCACCGTGCGCGAGCCGGACGTGTACCGCGAAGGCATACGTGAGCTGGACGCGGCGGATTTCGAGTACGCGCGTGAACTGGGGTACGTTATCAAACTGCTGGCCGCGAGCCGGTTGCAGGGCGGAGCCGTGCAGGCGCGAGTGCACCCGGCTTTCCTGCATGAACAGCACCCACTGGCGAAAGTGGACGGCGTCTACAATGCGGTCGAACTCGAGGGAGACCTGGTCGGCTGGGCGATGTTCCAGGGCCCGGGCGCAGGCGCTGCGCCCACCACCTCTGCCATTATCGGGGACGTGCTCTCTATCGTGCGGGCTTCGATCTCCGGAGGCGCTATCCCATCGTACCCGGACGTGCGGGAGCGCCTGCCTATCCTGCCGGTGGCGGAGTTGGAGACGAAGTACTATCTTCGACTGCGGGCGTACGACAAGCCCGGAGTGATGGCGCAGATCACAGGCGTCCTCGGAGAGATGGGCGTCAGCCTCGCCTCCATCATCCAGAAAGAGGTGCCGGAGGACGCCGGGACGCCTGCTGAGGTCGTCATCATCACCCACAAGGCGCGGGAGTCGGCTGTGCAGGAAGCCGCGCGTAAACTGGAAGCGCTGTCGGTGGTCTATGGCCAACCGAAACTCGTGCGCATCGAAGACGGCTCCGCGTAGGTCCCGGAGCACGGAGGAAGCGTGAGTGAAGGAGTTCTGAAGCGCTATGCGAGCCGCCTGCCGCTGACGGCAGCGACTCCGGCGCTGACCATCGGCGAGGGAAGCACGCCGCTCGTACGGTCGCGCAGCCTGGAACGGGAGTTCGGGGTCGGCGCGCTCTACTTCAAGCTGGAAGGCTGCAATCCCACCGGGTCGTTCAAGGACCGGGGGATGGTCGTCGCCGTGGCGAAGGCGATGGAGGAAGGGATGACGCGCCTGCTGTGCGCGTCCACCGGCAACACGAGCGCCTCGGCGTCTGCGTTCGGGGCAGCGTCGGGGCTGGAGACGGTCGTCCTCGTGCCGGAGGGCAGCGTTGCTCCGGGCAAGATGAGCCAGGCCGTCGCCTACGGTGCGCGTATCGTCACGATCCAGGGCAACTTCGATGACGCCCTCCGCATAGCGCGCGAACTGGCCGCGTACGAGGAGCGTTTCGCGCTGGTCAACTCCGTGAACCCCAACCGACTGGAAGGGCAGAAGACAGCGGCGTTCGAGATCGTCGACGACCTCGGCGACGCACCGGACTACCTGTTCATCCCCGTTGGCAACGCGGGCAACATCACCGCCTACTGGCGGGGGTTCGTCGAGTACCACCAGGCAGGCATAGCGACCCGTCGCCCCCGGATGATGGGGATGGAGGCCGCCGGAGCGGCTCCAATCGTTCAGGGCGCGCCCGTCCTCAAACCGGAGACGGTCGCCTCTGCGATACGTATCGGCAACCCCGCAAACTGGGCGGGAGCCGTCGCGGCGCGCGACGAGTCCGGCGGAACGGTAGACGCCGTCACCGATAGTGAGATACTCGAAGCGTACGGCCTGCTCCCGAGCATGGAGGGCATCTTCTGCGAGCCCGCGTCCGCCGCAGGAGTCGCGGGGCTCATCAAGCAGGCGCGCGCGGGCGCGGACTTCTCGTCGGCGACGGTGGTATGCATCATCACCGGCACGGGGCTGAAGGACACGCCGATGGCGGAGCAGTTGGTGACGCGTCCGCCGGAGACAGCACCGCCGGACGTGCGCGAGGTCGCACGGGTCATAGCGGGCTGAGGAGAAGACGTTGACGATAGACTCGGCCAGAGTGGAGCATGCCATTCGCGAACTACTGCTCGCCATAGGCGAGGACCCGGAACGCGAAGGCTTGCGCGACACTCCGGAGCGCGTCGCCCGGATGTACGAAGAGATATCGGGAGGCATCGATCAGGACGCGAGGCAAGTGCTCTCCGTGCAGTTCGACGAGTCGCACCAGGAGATGGTGCTGATGCGCGACATGCCGTTCTACTCGCTCTGCGAGCATCACCTCCTCCCCTTCTTCGGCACAGCGCACGTTGCCTACATCCCGCACGGGAAGATCGTTGGCATCAGCAAGCTGGCGCGCGCCGTGGATATCTTCGCGAAGCGCCCGCAGGTGCAGGAGCGCCTCACGTCCCAGATAGCGGACGCCATCATGGAAACGGTTGAGCCGTCCGGCGCCGCTGTGGTCATGCGTGCGGAACACCTTTGCATGTCCATGCGCGGCGTCCGCAAGCCGGGCACGTCCATCGTCACGTCCGCGCTGCGCGGCGTCTTCGTATCGGACGAAGCGACCCGGGCGGAGGCGCTGAGCCTGCTGCAGGAGGGACTGCATTGACGTGCGCCGAGGCAACGAGGTCGTTCGCGCCCGTTCGTGCGGTCTGGCGTGAACTGCTGGAGCGTCTGCCGTGGAGCACCATCTTCATGACGCCGGAGTGGCAGGAGGCGTGGTGGGACGAGTTCGGTCACGACGACGAACTGCGCCTCGTTACCGTCGGCCCGCCCGATGCGCCGCTGGGACTCGCGCCGCTGCAGCTGAGCGGTGAACGCATCACCTTCGTCGGAGGCACCGACCTCTTCGACTACCACGATTTCATCGCACCGGACCCCGCGTTCTATTTCGAACTCTTCGATTGCCTGGAGAGCGAGCCGTGGCGCACGATGGACCTGTCGTCCGTGCCGGAGTGGTCACCGACGTTCACCCTCCTCCCGCAGGCGGCCCGCGAGCGCGGCTACGCTATCGCTGTCGAGGAGGAAGACGTGGTGCCCGGCGTGACGCTGCCGGAATCATGGGACGCCTACCTCGCGGGCTTGCGGAAGAAGGACCGGCACGAACTGCGGCGCAAACTGCGCCGGCTGGAGTCCGCCGGCCCGGTGCGCGTGCGGCTCGCCGACGCTGAAACACTCGAACGTGACCTGTTGGTGTTCCAGGAGGTCATGGCGGAGAGCAGGGCGGAGAAGCGTGAGTTCCTCAGCCCTGTGCGCGAGGCGTTCTTCCAGCGTATGACGGACCGGATGTTCGAGGCAGGGCATCTGCGCCTCTTCCTGCTGGAGATAGGCGACGATCCTGCCGCCGCAGCCGTCCTTTCGTTCGACTACGCGGGCAGGCGGCTCCTCTACAACAGCGGCTACCGCCACGGTTACGACCACCTCGCCACGGGACTCATGCTCAAGGCGCTCTGCATCAAGGATGCGATAGAGAGCGGACTCACCTACTTCGACCTGCTCAGGGGCGCGGAGCACTACAAGTACCATCTCGGTGGGGTGGACGCGCGCATCCATCGCATCGTCGTCACGCGCTGATAGCGCGGAGGTGAGCGGGTTGCGCGTCGCCTACGTGTCCGCTCATGGCTGCCCGCTTGCTGCCCCCGGCGCGGGTTCGGCGGGCGGGATGAGCGTCTTCCTGCGCAGCATGATGCAGGCACTCGCCCGCGCAGGCGTGCAGGTGGACGTCTACGCCGCTTCCCACGGGCTATGCCCGCCCCCCTCCGAGTCGGAACCACCGCGTCTGACGCACGTCAGCACCGAAGGCGCGCCGGACTTCGCAGGCGATCTGCTCTCCGCCGTCAGGGCATCCGGCGCGGACTACGACCTTGTCCATAGCCACTACTGGACATCGGCGGAGCCGGGCCTGCAGCTTGCGGAGGAGATCGGCGTCCCGCACGTCTTCACCGGACACACCATCGCAGCCATCAAGGAGCGAGCGGGCGGCACGCCTGAGCCGGATGCCCGCAAGGTCGCAGAGGATGCAGCCGTTCGTCATTCCCACGCCGTCGTGACGTTCACGGAAGAAGAATCTGCGGCGCTCTCCGAACTGTTCGGGCTTGCGCCGGAACGTGCATACGCCGTGCCGATGGGCGTGGACCTGGGGCTGTTCAGACCGCGGTCCCGCCTTGAGGCGCGAGCGGCGCTTGGCATCGGTCGGGGCGAGCGAGTGCCGCTCTCCGTGGGGCGTATCGAGCCGTTCAAGGGCACGGACGTGCTGGTGCGGGCGGTCGCGCTCCTGCGTGAGCGCGCTCGAGTACTCATCGTCGGCGGCAGAGAGGACGAACCGGGAGTCGCCTGGCTGCGGAACGAGGCGCGCATGAATGGCGTGAGCAATCTGTTCGACTGGCGCGCCGCCGTCCCGCAGAGTGACCTGCCCGCGTACTACGTAGCAGCCGACGTGTGCGTGGTGCCGTCGCTGCACGAGCTGTTTGGACTCGTCGCGTTGGAGGCGATGGCCTGCGGCATACCGGTGGTGGCGTCTGACGCAGGCGGTCTGCGCGAACTCGTGCGCCACGGGGAGACGGGGCTCCTTTGCAAGCCCGGCGACGCTGCCGCGCTCGCGGAAGCACTTGACGCCTTGCTGAGCGACGTCTCGCTTGCCCAGCGCATGGGTGCGGCTGGCGCGGTGCGGGCGCAGCACTTCGCGTGGGACGCGTCCGCTGTACGCCTCGCGGCGGTCTATGAGCAGGTGGCGTTGGTGGGTAAGGGCGCGGCTCAGGTCAACCGAAGCTCGTACCAGAACGAGCGCCAGTCCAGCACGAAGCCGAGGCTCTCGTAGACGCGGATGGCGGGCGGGTTCTCGCTGTCGACCGTGATCTCCAGGCTGAGGGAACCGAGTTCCAACAGTGCGTCCATCCCCGCGCTGGTCACCGCACGACCCAGCCCCTTCCCCTGCCGACCGGGCAGGACGCCCACCATGCCGACGATGCCCGGCCCATCCTCGGCCTCGCGGTGACACCAGCAGTAACCGACGAGGGTGTCACCCTCCTCCAACAATACGACGGGGTCCGGGCGCAGGTCCGGCAGCTCGAAGATGCGATACGCGACCTCCTCAGGTGTGTTGGGCGCGTAACCCCAACTGCCGGTGAACGCGGTGTTCTGCACGTTCGTGACTGCCGGGGCGTCGGCGGGTTCGGCGTGGCGGAGTGTCATGCCGTCCGGTACGGGGACGTTCGTCCCTTCCGTTCCTTCGCGCCGCAGGTGGAGGTGCGTGCGGATGTGCGCCCAACCCCGTTCCGCGAACGCTTTCCGGCGCCCCTCGTCGGACTCCGGCACGTCCACCTGCAGCACGTCCAGCCCTGCTGCGCGTCCGCGCTCGTACACCTCCCGCAGCAGCGCGTCACCCGCGCCGCCGCCCCGGTGCTGGTTGCTGCCGTTCATCTCCACTACACCCCGCGCGATGGCGGGCTCGCGAATGAGGCAGGCGAAGCCCCCGGGTGTGCCGTCGTCGTTGAACGCAAGCATGCAGTCGCGCCCGCCGTCGATGTTGGGCTGTGCCAGCCAGCGTGCTAGTGCTGCCGCTTCCACGGGAGACGGCGGGTGCCCGACCCGGAGGGCGGCGAGCGTCTCCAGATCGTCGGGAGTGTAGGAGCGTATGGTCGGGGGATTCGGCATGAGCGCGGCGGAACGCGTATCATCTTACCAGACCCCCAATCGATTCCACGGAGACGCATGGAGACGATCGACACTCCTGAACGAGCCGTGCTCGTGATACCGCACCCCGACGACGGCGAGTCCGGCCCTGGAGGCAGCGTTGCGAAATGGTCGCGCGACGGCAGCCGCATCCTCTACGTCATTTGCACGAACGGCGACAAAGGCACGTCCGACCCTGAGATGACGAGTGAGCGCCTCGCAGCGATACGCGAGGAAGAGCAACTCAAGGCGGCTTCGGCAGCAGGCGCGGAGGACGTGGTCTTCCTCCGCTACGGCGACGGCGAACTGGAGGACACGCGCGAGTTCCGTGGACGGCTCGTGGAGCAGATCCGTCGGTGGAAGCCCGACGTGGTGCTGGCGACGGATCCGGTGCGGAATGAAGGGCATGGCCACCGTGACCACCGCATCTCAGGCCGGGTGGCAATGGACGCCTGCTTCCCCTACGCGCGCGACCGTCTGCACTACCCGGAGCACCTCGTGTGGGGCTTGGAGCCGCACAAGGTCGGCTCTGTCCTCCTCTGGGGCTCAGAGAGACCGGACGTGGTCGTGGACATCGCGGACTCCATCGAGACCAAGATGCAGGCGCTTGCCGCCCACGAGAGCCAGCTCTCCTCGGACATGGCCCGCATCGAGGGGTTCGTGAAGCGCCGGGCCGAGGCCGCCGCCGAACGTGCTGCGGAGCACGGCTACGACCTCACCTACGCGGAACTGTTCCGGCGCATCAACTTCCGTCGCTAGAAGTACCTGCGTATCTGGTACATTTTGTGCCAGTATGGACTGGCGCAGCACCTATCGCATCGCCCTCAGCCTCATCGCGCTCCTCACCTTCGCAGGCGCCGCTTGGTTCGTTGTCGCGCCGGAGCCCAGTCCCGGTGTCGAGGTTACACGGCCCACACCCGCGGCTAACGTCCCTGCGTTGCCGGACACGTCCGATGCTGACGCATCCCCGACCAGAGAGGCGCCGCTCTCGGTGAACCTCAATACTGCCTCGCTGGAGGAGTTGGTGGAGCTTCCCGGCATCGGTGAGACGCTTGCAGGGCGCATCGTCGCGTACCGCAAGGAGAACGGTCCCTTCATCCGCATCGACCAGATCATGGCGGTCTCCGGCATCGGCCCCGGCACCTATGAGAAGCTGCGCGGTTACGTCCGTGTGCGTGAATAAGCCGCGCGCTTGTCTCGTTGACCCTGTGTGAACCCGCCCGTATGCTAGCTCCTCAATGGTGGATTTCTCCGCAAACGCTGCCCCCCAGGTACCGCTCATGCAGGGCGAGACCATTGAGGTCGTATTCGATGCCCAGGGTGGACTCGTCGCCGAGCCGGCCCCGCGCACTGACGCGCTCGTCGTTACGAATGAACGCGTGGTACGTGACGGTGTCGCCGACGGCGCCCGCGTCGTGAGCATGTTCCCGCTCCGCGAACTCGCCGCCATGGAAGTCGCCGACAACGGACGCTCGTTCGAGAAGCTGGGCCAGGGCATCGTGCTGGTCGCTGCCGGCCTGATCCTTGGAGGCCTGAGCTGGTTCATCCTTGAGATACAGGTGCTCTCGGTCATCCTGGGCGGGCTGCCCATCCTTGCAGGCATCTACACGCTGACCGGCTGGGCGTTCCCGGACAACGCGGGGTCCCTGCAACTGTACGCACCGGGCCATGCCATCGCCCTGCCTCTGCAGTCAGCGGCCGCGCGCGAGTCCGTCTACACTGCGATGCAGCGCATCTACGAACTGCGGTGGGGCAGCCAGCCTGAGCCGCGGACCGAGGCGCCCACGCAGATGTTCGCACCGCCTCCTGAGCCTGAAGCGGCGACGGCTACTGCCGAACCTGAAACCGAAGCGGAAGCAGGTGAGCCGGAAGAGATGGAGGACGCGATCGGCAGGCTCGTCGACGAGGCGGACGCGAGCGTAGGGTCCCCACCCCCCGAAGAGCCTCGTTCGAGCTTCTGGGACATCTTCCGCCGCAAGTAGCGCGGCAGGTCCTCACTGCTCCCGTTCTACGGTCATCCAGGCCAGCGGCCCCGGCCCCACTTGCATTTCCCCGTCTCTCCCCAGCGATAGCCGACCACCCCTGGCCACGACGTGAGCGGCCTGTGCGAGCTTCTGGTGTCCGAGCGTCGCACCGTCACCGTGCAGCGAGCGCCATGCGCGCTCCAGCACGCGTGGCAACAGCGCGGGCGGCAGCGCCCGCAATGCGCTCTTCGGCCATGACACCGACGCCCCGGAACGCTCCTCGACCTCGCTCACAGCGCCGGCGGCAAGCTGGTCGAGCAGCGCGTCGTCATCTGCGGCGCGTTCAGCGAAACCTGCTAACGCTGCGCGGACGTGCGGGTTGAGCTCTGTGAGTTCGCGCAGCACGCGCAGCCGGACGCGATTGCGGGCATAGCGGAGCGAGCGGTTCGTCGCGTCGTGTGCAGGCCGGATGCCTGCCTCCGCGCAGACGGACTCTGTGTCGGCGCGGGTAACGTGCAGCAGCGGGCGCAGCAGCGTCAGCGTCTGACCGTCCACGCTGCGCTCGGAGCATTCGCGTATCGCGCCTGCGCCACGCAGTCCGCTTCCCCGCGTCAGGCGCAGTAGCACCGTTTCGGCCTGGTCGTCCTGCGTGTGAGCGGTGAGGATGGCCACCGCGTCGTGTTCGGCGCCAGCTCCGGCGAGGAAACGGTAGCGGGCGTCGCGCGCTCCGGCCTCATTCGACGGCGACTGTGCCGCGCCCGACGTGAACGGCATACCGAGCGACTCGGCAGCCCGCCGAACAGATGCGCGCTCGCGGCGGTCCGCGGTGGGACGCAGCCCGTGAGAGAAGTGCGCGGCGACCATGCGACGCCGTGTCCGTGTGCCGATCTCGGCGCACGCGAGCAGCATCGCCATCGAGTCTGCACCGCCTGACACCGCGAGGAGCAGCGCTCCGTCGCCCAGACGCTCGCGATGGCGGGCGAGCGCGCGGCGCATCGCCATCGCCACCCGCCGCGTTGCGTTCCGTGAGCCGGAGGCCGTCATTCCTCTTCCGGGTCGGGGTCACGCGTGACGCGCACGCGTCCGATGCGGACGCCCCGCATCTCCAGCACCGCGAAGTGCAGGTTCGCGAATCCAACCTCCGCCCCCACCTCCGGTATGCTGCCCATCTGCTCCAGCAGGAAGCCCGCGACGGTCTCGTACTCGCCGCTGGGCAGGTTCAGCGATAGTTGCTCATTGGCGTCCGCGATGGAGAGCCCGCCGTCCAGGTAGGCGGTGCCGTCTTCCAGCACCTCTATCTGCGGCACGTTGCCTTCTGCATCTTCGCCTTCCTCGACCTTGCCCACGATTGACTCGACGAGTCGCTTGAACGTGACGAGCCCCGCCACGCCGCCGTACTCATCGGCCACCATCACGATGGGGTCGCCGTTGGAGCGCATCTCGTCGAACAGGTCGTCCAGGCTCTTGGTCTCAGGAACGAAGCGGGGAGAGCGCGACTCCAAGGGGGCAGGGGAATCCGCCTCGGCTCCACCTGCCAGGGCGCGCATCACATCCTTGACGCTGACCGTGCCTACGACGTCGTCGAGCTGGTCACTCACCACGGGGAAGCGGGTGTGGTAGTTGTTGCTGTAGAGGTCCTGGAAATCGCGGATGGTCGCGCCGACCTTCAGCGCGATGATCTCCGGACGTGGAGTCATCAGCTCGCTGACGCGTCGATCGCCGAAGTCCAGCACGCGGCGGATGATGTCAGCGTCGCCCTGTTCCACAGTGCCCGACTCGCTGCCGACCTCCACCATCGCCTTAATCTCCTCCTCAGTGATGAGGTGGGAGAGCGACCCGCCGCCGAAGAGCTTGGCAATCGTCATGCTGATCGTCTGCAGGATTATCGAGACGGGCTTGAGCACCCATCCGATGCCCTGGATGACGGGCGCAACGATGATGGAAGTGCGCTCCGCGTGTCTTGCGGCCACCGTCTTGGGGATGGTTTCGCCGAATACCAGCAGCACGATGGTCACGGCAGCGGTGGCAGTTGCGACAGCGAGGTTCTCGTCAACGATGAGCAGCAGCATGATGCTTGTGGCGATGGCCGCTGCGCCGGTGTTCACGAGGTTGTTGCCGAGCAGGATGGGCGGCAGCAGGCGCTCCGGGTGCTCGATCATGCGTTCGACGCGGGCGGCTCCTGCCGTTTTGTCGGTGACCAGGCGGCGCAGGCGTACTCGCTGCACGGAGAGCAGCGCCGCCTCCGAACCTGAGAAGAATGCCGAAAACAAAAGAAACACCGCCAGCAGCATCAGGCTGGCGGCGCTAACGTCGCTCCACATCGTGGGTAACCTCTCTCCGTCGCGGGATTGTTGTTCCGCCACGGTACGTATCTGTCATGGCGAGGATGGTAGCATAAGGCGAGGCGCGCAGCCTGCTGCTGACATGCTCATCCTTGGTATCGAAAGCTCCTGCGACGAAACCGCCGCCGCCGTGGTGGAGGACGGTCGCCGCGTGCTGTCCGATACCGTCTCGTCGCAGGTTGCGCTCCACGCGCGCTATGGTGGCATCGTGCCGGAGGTGGCGTCGCGCCAGCACCTGCTGCAGATAATTCCGGTCATAGAGGGGGCGCTGAGCGCGGCCGAAGTGAGCCTCGATGACGTCGGTGCCGTCGCCGTCACGTACGGGCCCGGCCTCGCGGGCGCGCTGATGGTGGGGGTCAACGCAGCGAAGGCGCTCGCTTTCGCCCGCGGCCTCCCGCTCGTGGGCGTCCATCACCTGGAGGGACACACCTACGCCGCGTGGCTTGAGTACGACGACCCCGCCACGGACCCGGGCTTCCCGCTTATCGTGCTCATCGCGTCCGGCGCGCACACCGACCTCATCCTCATGCGCGGCCACGGCGACTACGAACTGCTGGGCCGCACCCGCGATGACGCCTCGGGCGAGGCGTTCGACAAGGCAGCGCGGCTCCTGGGACTCGGCTTCCCCGGCGGCCCTGTGGTGCAGCGTACCGCTGAGGGCGTGACACCGAGCTTCCAACTGCCCCGCGCGTGGCTCAGAGGCACACTGGACTTCAGCTTCTCCGGCCTGAAGACGGCGCTGCTGCACAAGGCGCAGGAACTGGGCGTCTACCCCGCGCCGGCAGAAGGCCCCGACCAGGAGTTTGTCGCGGAACTCGCGGCGGCGTTCCAGGAGTCGGTGGTGGACGTCATCTCCGCGAAGGCTGCAGAGGCCGTACGCCTCCATGGCGCGAAGGGGTTGGTGCTCGGTGGTGGCGTCTCCGCGAACGGCCCTCTGCGGCAGGCATGCCGGGACCGGGTGGACGTGCCCGTGCTCATCCCCGCTCCGCGCCTCTGCACGGACAACGGCTCCATGATCGCCGCAGCGGGCTACTACCGACACATCAGAGGGACATCGCACGGACTCGACCTCGACGTCGCGCCGAGCCTTGCCCTGGCATGAGGGACTGAACGCATGTACGTCGGACGCATCGTCGCAGCGGGCAGAACGCGGAGCGGCTACAACGCCGTGGCCTATCGCGTCTCCAGCCGCTCCTTCCCGAACCGCATGGCCGTGGACCGCGAAGGCACGATGATCATCGTGCCGCGCCCCGGATTTGAGAGTGACCTCCAGCAGAGCCCATACATCTCCTACAATGCGCTCCGCCTGGCGGGCGACTGGGCCATCGCCACCAACGGTTCCCACACCGACCCCATCACCGAGAAGGTGAACGCGGGCCTTCCCATGCGCGACGCCATGGCGCTGACGCTGCTTGCAATGGACTATGAGCACGACGCCTACGACACGCCGCGCATCGCCGCGGCGGTTCCCCTGCGCGGCGACACCGGCTGGATGGCCGTCGTCCGGCGCGACGGGCTGGTCGTGCGGGAAGTACCGCTGGAAGCCGGCGTCGCCCGTTACGTCGCGACCTACGAAACGAACGACGTTCGAGACGACCAGTCGAGCGAGTTCGACGCGTCCACGGCAGCGGAAGCCGCGCTGTTCACGGTGACAGGCGGCGCATTCGCGGAGTTCAAGAAGCCGGTGACGAGCGTCGCGGCGCTGGCGAACGACGCGGGCTTCGCCCTGGGCGTCCACGTGGTGGAGTAGAGAGGCCCTACAGCAGTCTGCGCAGGCGGGAGTTCGGCGGGAGCGGCTCCGTCTCCTGCGGGATCTCACGGTCGCTGATGGTGCGGATGTTGGGCAGGAACGTCACCGGCGCGGCGGATGCGATGTAGCTCACGTCGTGGAACACGTCCACCGGCGCCCCCCCGTCCAGCAGTTGCCTGATCCGCTCCGGCGTAAGGCGTCCACTCAGGACGATGCCGACCTTCCTCGCGCTCACGCTGTCCAGCTTCTCCCTCACGCGCTGCACGTCCTCCGCGGTGACCGGCTTCCCGCCCGCAGTGCGCGCCAGACGAACGCTGTCCAAGCTCGGACCCGAGGCTCGCGCAACCTCCTCCACCTGCGTGACCAGGTCTTTCCTCGGGTCCACGTATGCGATGCGCTGCACGTCCGGCGCAACCGCCTTGTCGAAGGCAATCATCGCCTGGACGGCGTTGCCCATCAGCTGCACGAGCGCGCCGGAGACCGTGGCCACGGGCGCCGTGCCCGCGAGCTGCGCCCCCAGCACGGTCGATCCGGAGACGCAGCCTCCAACAACGGCGGCATAGTCCATCACTGCCGCGACGGAAGGATGCACGTTGTGCGCTCCGAGGGATACGACCGGTACGCCGTTCGCGGTTTTCACAAGGTCCCGTGCGGCGGTCGCCCAGCCGGTCTGATGCGCGAGGACCCCGCAGATGGCGGTCTCGTACAGACCGAAGGACGAGTAGGGGGCCTTGATCTCCAGGCAGACCTCATTCTGCGAGACGTGCGAGCCTTCCTCCACCGCCCACAACTCCCGATTGCCCTCGGAGGTCACCTTGCCGATGAGTGCCTTCACTTCCTGCGAGCCGCTGAGCACAGCCTCTCTGCTGGCGGAGAACTGCATGGAGACAGTGGGGTTCAGCCCCTCGTTGCGGAGGATGCGCTGCGTCCGGTGCAGGTAAACGTCGGCGGTATCGCCGGTGATCACCGACGGACGTACTTCGAATGTGGGGTTACGCAACTGCATGATGCAGGCCCATGCGGGAAAGCCGTGTGCATGCTATGCCCCGCGGAACGGCGCTACAATACGCTGAACTGCCCCGATTCGCGCCGGTGTGCGCGTCACGGCGCCGTCACGTCCGGTAGTCCGCCAAACCGGAGCCGGGCGAGGCCCCGCAGATCGTCCAGCGCCGTCTTCACGACCTTAACCCGCGTGTCCGGGTCTTCCTCCCACGCTACGGGGAGCTCCTTCCACCGGAACCCTCGCTTCTCCGCGATGACCAGCAGCTCCGTGTCGAAGAACCATCCGTTGTCCTGGATGTGCGGAAGCAGCGCGTCTGCCGCGGCGCGGCTCATCGCCTTGAAGCCACACTGCGCGTCGCGGAAGTGCGTGCCCATGCTCAGCCGGATGATGCGGTTGTACGTTTGAGAGATGAACTCTCGTTTGAACGACCGCTCGGTCTGGGACTCGCGGGAGAGCCGCGAGCCCCAGGCGAGGTGGCAACCCTCCTCCACTATCGCGGCAACAAGCGGAGGGAACGCGTCCAGCCCCGTCGAGAGGTCCACGTCCATGTAGGAGACCACGTC
Organism: Dehalococcoidia bacterium; assembly: GCA_034428375.1. GTDB lineage: Bacteria > Chloroflexota > Dehalococcoidia > Lucifugimonadales > Australimonadaceae > Bin16. The sequence goes on from DAOUHT010000116.1 coordinate 28,172, forward strand.
CGCCCTGCTCTCGCGCCACGCACGCTTCAACGCCCTGCCCCGTCCGCGCTCGTCCAAGTGGATGACGCCCACCTCGTCCGGCTTCGACTCCGCGAAACCGGTTGCAACCGCCAGTGTCGCGTCCGTCGAACCGTTGTCGGCGACGACGATGCGCCAATCGTGCGGGAGGTTGTCGCGCAGGAAGGCGCCCAGCATCTCGATGCAGCGCCCGAGCGAGTGCTCCTCGTTCAGCACGGGTATGACGACGTCAACAGTTGCCATCGGCTATCGCTGCTCCTCGAGGGCTGCGGCCACGGCGAACGGATCCGAGGCCAGGACGGGCTCAGCGAACAGTTCCATGCTGCCGATGTCGCTCGACCTCACACCGAGCGGGCCCCGGTCAACGATGCGGAGCACGCAGGGGAAGCCCTGCCAGTCCTCGACGGTTGCGCGCAGCGGCGGCAACAGTCCCCCCACGTTGAACGACTGCACGCCCAACGCGTCGCGGAACACCGCGAGCGTCCCGTAGAGTGCGTCGGCAGCGTCCTCGCCGAACGCAGGCGCGAGGATAATCGTCTCCTTCTCCTTCGTGGGCGTCAGGGTGACCAGGAGGCGAGCACTTCCCCGCGTCCATCCAAGGCCGAGCGCAGCGTGCGTCGCCGCGAGGTCGTCGAAGTAGTCCGCGCCGTGCTCCTCGCGATACGCCGCGGCGGAGCGGCGGAGGGTCTCGATGCGGGCGTAGTGGCGACCACGCGCGAGCTGCACCTGTGCGTGTCCGTGCACGATGGAGCCTCCGGCGCGCCAGAGACAATTCCAGAGGAAGAAAGGGTACACGGCCTCGGGGTCAGCCTCGTGAGCTGCGGCGAACCACTGGTTCGCCAGTTCCACGGAGGCGCGCACGGACGTGCGGTCGAACCGCAGCGGGTCTGCCTCGGAGAAGATGAGCAGGCTGTGGTGCGCGTCGTACTTCGCCACGTTCGCCGCGGTCAGCGCAGTATCGCTACGGAGGCGTCCGAACAGGTCCTCAGGCGTGTTCTCCTCTGGACGCGCCCAGGGATCGTTCTCCAGTTCGTCGTCGATATCCGTCGGCGTGCCGCCCCGCACCGGACGACGCGCGCGCAGCTCGTTGAAGATGGCCGACTCCCCGGTGACGAGGTTCGAGACTCGCACGATGCGCTGCGACTCAACCGCCGCCACGCTCCCGAACATGCGCTCGACCCAAGGGGCCATCGTCGGCGGGACGCGCAGATTCCCCTCGCTTTCGGTCACGTCGTAGATGCGGCGGAAGCGCTCGGCGTCACCCGGCGCGAGCCGTTGCACCTGTTCGCGCAGGCTCAGGATCGAGGGTTGCGACGGTGGAGCAGTGGTCAAAGCGTCGTGTCTACGATGTTCGCGGCGGGGAGTGTGCGTTCGAGCGACAGCTTGTCGAGTTGCAGTTGCACGGGGATGGGGTACCTGCCGGTGAAGCAGGCGTCGCAGAACCCCTTACCGGACGAGTCGCCGCTGACGGCCTCGTGCAACTGATCGACGCTCAAGTACCCGAGCGAGTCCGCGCCGATCTCCTTGCAGATCTCGGGGATGGACCTGCCGGATGCGATGAACTCGGCCTTCGTGGCCATGTCGACGCCGAAGAAGCACGGGTCGATAATGGGCGGCGCGCAGACGCGCACGTGCACTTCCCGAGCGCCCGCCTTGCGCAGCAGCGCGACGATGCGCGGCGTGGTCGTGCCGCGGACGATGCTGTCGTCCACGACCACCACGCGTTTGCCGCTGAGCACTTCCGGCAGGGGGTTGAATTTGTTACGCACGCCCAACTCACGGAACCACTGGTCAGGCTCGATGAACGTCCGGCCCATGTAGCGGTTCTTGATGAGTCCGTAACTGAATGGGAGGCCGGACTCCTGGGCATAGCCAATGGCAGCGGAATTGGCCGACTCCGGCACCGGGATAACGATGTCCGCGTCTGCCGGATGCACGCGCGCGAGCAACTCTCCCATGCGTGTCCGAGAAGTGTGGGTCAGGCGCCCGTCCAGAATCGAGTCCGGGCGGGCGAAGTAGATGTGCTCGAATATGCAGTGCGCCCTGCGAGTGCCCGGCACCTGCGACGGGATGCTCTTCAGGCCGCTGCGGTTGATGACGACGGTCTCTCCCGGCTCGACCTCCCGTACGAACTGTGCGCCGACGTGGTCCAGCGCGCAACTCTCCGAGGCGATGATCCAGCCGCTGTTCCCGATGCGCCCGATGCAGAGCGGGCGTACACCGAGCGGGTCGCGGATGCCGAGCAGCGTGTCGGACGTGCAGACCACGAGCGAGTACGCGCCCTTGACCGAGCGCATGATGTGAGCCGTCTTCTCCTCCCACGAGTCGCCGGGCGCCCATGCCAGCAGGTGCGTGATGACCTCCGAGTCCGTGCCGGTGGTGCAGGTGACGCCCCAGTCGTCCAGCAATCGCTGGCGTATCTCGGCCGCGTTGATGGCGTTGCCGTTGTGCGCGAGCGCCAGTTCGACGCGCGGGCCCTTGGAGACGATGGGCTGCGCGTTCAGCGGGCTGCTGGAGCCAGTTGTGGAGTACCGCGTGTGCCCGATGGCAATGTGGCCGGGCAGACGCTCCAAGTCCTCCTGGCGGAAGACGTTGGAGACGAGTCCCTGGTTCGTGAAATTGCGGATCGCCCGCCCATCCGCGGCGGCGATGCCGGCGCTTTCCTGTCCCCGGTGCTGGAGGGCGAACAGGCCGTAGAAGGCTACCTGCGCAGCTTCATCGCCGATCGATCCTGGGAGGTATGCGCCGATGACCCCGCACGCTTCGCGGGGAGCGTCGGACTCAACGACAGGCAAGCTACGGCCTATTGCCAAGAGAGCCTCGCTCCGGGGGTCAGGACTGGTAACAGGATGTTAACCGTTGATGGTCAAACAGGCAAACCGGCGAAACGTAAGTTTTGGACGGATATCTACCGTCCTGCCGCGACAGTCCCCAGCCCCGCCAGCACCTCAGCGGTCGGGCGGACGGCGCACCACTCCGCGAGGGAAGAGAGGTCGGGCGAGTCGGGCGGGTACGTTGCGTCGGCGATGACGGTGATGTCGTAGCCGAGCGCGACGCCGTCGAGCGCGGTCGCCCACACGCACCCTGTCACGGCGCCGCCGGTCATCAGCAGGCGCTGCGCGTTCAGGTTTCGCAGGATGCGGTGCAGCGGGGTGTAGCCGAAACCGCTGCCACCCTTCTTCTCAACCACGTAGTCGTCCCGTTCCGGGGTCAACTCATCCACCATCTCCGCGCCCCATGTGCCATAGGCGCAGTGCGTCACTCCCGGCGGGAGCGTGCGCGCGCGCCGGTGCGTCCTGCTGTGGACGTCGTCCGAGTTGTCCTGACGTCGCACCACTCGAACGTAGATGACGGGCCAGCCCCGCTCGCGCACTGCCGCGCTTAGCTTCTGCGTGTTCTCTACGATGTTCAGCCGCTTCTCCTCCGGCATCGGGTCGCCCAGGCCGTAGAGGACGTGCGGGCGCTCCGCGTTCATGAAGTCGTTCTGCATGTCCACGAGCACCATCGCGTAGTCCGGGCCGGACCGCGCGGGCTCCGGCTCGGCAGAGGCAGCAACGAACACGTCCTCCAGCGAGACGACCTCCGCCTGCTTGCGCGGCGCGTGCAGTTCGGCGGCACTCGGTGGGTAAAGCGCGTCCTGGACTACGAACTGCTCGTAGCCCAGTCGTCCGCCCGTCCGCGCGGTCTCGGCGATCGAGTCCGTCACGCCGCCACCAACGACGATGCACTGGGTGATACCGAGATTCGTGAGCAGGCGGTCCAGGTGTGTGTTGTCGTAGGCGCTGTGCCCCTTCTTGATCACGGCGTAGTCGTCCGGTGCGGCATCCATGCCGTCCGCGAGCTCCGCGCCCCACGAGCCCTCGATGAAGAACGGGCCGACCTCGGCTTGGCGGCGCTGCAGCCAGAGCGGCGCGTAGGTGGTATCGGCGAAGTCAGGTCGCAGGCCCGTCTTCACCCATACGATAGGTCGTCCGGCGCCGCGCATGAAGTCGACGAGCCTTCCCCACACGTCCAGTAGGCGGGATACCTCGGCGGCGGGGGGCGCCTGCCCAGCGCGTCCCAGCGCGCCGTCCGGGTGGAGCGCGTCCCGTTGAACGTCGACCAGCAACAGCGCAGCGTGGTCCAGAACGAGTTGCATCTCCCGCACCTCCTCGCGCCTCAGGATAAGGGGGCCATCATAGGCGCGCTATCGCCGGCACTCAAGCGCGAGGCACCTCAATGCCGCCACAACTTGCAGGCCCCCCATGGCGGGCATATAGTCAGCGCCGTAACACCAAGGGAGGCTTCTCATGCATAGAGTAACTATCATGAAGTTGACCGTCGCGGACGAGAATGCCGAGCGGTTCGAAGAAGCCTGCCGCGAGCAGACGGCGCGAGTGAAGGAGAACGAGCCGGGAACAGCCCTGTGCACCTTCATCCGCAGGAACAAGCAGGCCTCGACCATCCTGCCGATGCCGCCAAACGGACACACCGACTACATCCACCTGCAGGCATACACCAGCCAGGAGGCTGACGACCACCACCGTGAGCTCGAGCAAGAGTGGTGGGGGCCGGCGTTCCGCAGCCTGCTGGCCGCGCCGTTCACCGGCGAACGCTACATGACGCCGGACATCACCGCCGGCATCACCCGCGACTTCGACTGGGGCCCGCATCAGAGGAGCTTCGTCTTCCATCGCTTCCAGATCAAGGAAGGCCAGGACGAAGAGTTCGAGGAACAGGCGTCGCACCAACTCGGCGTTGTGACGAAGGGTGAACCCGGCACCAAGCTCTACACCTTCTGCAAGCGCCCGGCGGAGGGTTCCGCATTCCTGCCTGGCTCCAACCCGGAGAGGACCGAGTACCTGCACATGAGCATCTATGAGGATGAGGACGCCTGGCAGCAACACCGGCGCCTCGAACATCGCGACGACGGCAAGTGGTGCTGGGGCCCGACCTACCGCCAGTACATCGCGGTGCCCTTGGTCAACGAGCAGTTCCGGAGTGAGCAGATCGTGTGCGGTCTGAGCCGGGACGCACAGTGGGGAACCGTGTACGGAGACGTGGACATCGCCCCGTTCGGTTAGGCCAACCGGCAGCATGGCGCATCAGAAGGGTTGGTTGCGCCGGAGCGTTGGTGGAGTCGAGTCGGTTCGTTGCCTGCGATGGGATATGAGTAGACCTCTCGCCAGCTCAGGGGTGCTGAGCAGACAGTGCGGGGCTAGTCTTACGGCAGCCGGCACGAGCCGTATTCGCACAGGACAAGGGAGTCGCCTATGCCAGCCATAAGGGTGCTCATCCAGGCCAATCATGCAGACCCTGACGGCGTCATCCCCTCATTGAACGAGCACGCCAAGCGGGCGCGCGAGGAGCCGGGCTGTCTGGAGTTCGAGTTCTTCCGGAGTGGCGACATCGCGGAGAACATGTTGCAACTCGAGTTGTGGGAGGGTATCGCTGCGTTCGATGCCTACTGGCAGAGGCACCCGGAGTCCGCATTCATGCTCGCGCCAGCGAACCAGCTGCAGTCACCGTACCACTACGGTTCACCCGAGCGCCCGCGGCGACACGGGGACAGCGGCGTTGAGTTCTACCGCCACGCCTACTCGCGCGTTAGCGACGGCGTGTGGCTGCCCACGGACGAAAGCCAACTGCCCCAGACCATCCGCTGGCCGTCCTATACCGGTGTGCGCATCATCAACCAGAGTACGGAGGACCCTGCAACAGCGGGTGACCGCACGCGCTATATCAACGACACCCGCGCTGAGCCGGGCTGCATCCAGTTCGAGCAGTTCAGGAGCGTGGAGTTCCCTGTCCACACGGCCAACCTCGAGCTGTGGACGACGCCGCGCATCTACGACTATCACTACCTGAACCGCATCATCCAGCAGCAGACAGGCACGATCACCCGACCGCCGCAGGTGGGCTCCCGGCCGGAGCGCGTTTACGGTACGAACGGATTCGAGTTCTACCAACACTCGTACTACGGCCTGGTCGACGGTGTATGGCAACCCGAGAATGAGCAGGAGCGCATGGTAACCGTCCGCTGGTCATAGACCCACAAGCGAGAGACAAGACCGAGGTGCTGGCAGGCACGATCGAGGCGCCGCCGACAGGAGGAACCGATGTACAACGGAACGAGAGTGCTTGATGTCCACAGCCACGTGCGGCCCCACCGCGCGGCATACCTGTTCTTCAACGACCTGGTGCACTCGCGACTGCCCCTGGAGAGCCCCATCGGGCCGGGCAGGCACTCCGGCATCCCCGGAATGCGGGACGAGGACTTCCAGTCCATGGCCTCGAGCCACGCCGCCTACCTAGACGAGCGGAACATCGATACGCAAATCCTCACCTCCCACCCACTGCGCGTCTTTGGCTGGCTGGAGCCTTTCCTCTTCAGGAGCTGGGTCAGCTATATCAACGATATGATCTTCAAGATAGCCCAGGCCGAGCCTTCCCGCTTCGTAGGCGCCTGCTACGTGCCGCAGGACCCCTCAGCGGCTGACACTGCCGGTTGCACGGAAGAACTCGAACGCTGCGTCAAGGAGTACGGCTTCGTAGCGGTTTCGGTCTCGCCCGACATCTCCGGGAAGCACGACTCGCCGCCGATGAGCGACCCCTACTGGTACCCGCTGTACGAGAAGTGCCAGGAGCTCGACACGCCTATCATCGTGCACGGCACGGATGGGCTCGACCCCCGCTACCGCGCACTGCCCAGGCAGTACTACCAAATGACATTCGTGACAGAGCAGTACCTTGCCCTGTGCGCACTGCGGCAGAACGACCAGTTTGAACGCTTCCCCGGCCTGAAGGTCATCGTGTGCCACTGCGGCGGCGCGCTCGACCGCCACATCGGCGACTACCCCTGGCTGTGCCGTGACCGCGACATGTCCGCAAACCTGTTCTACGACACTTGCTCGTACGACCTGGACTTCCTCGCCACCGCCATCAAGCAGCGCGGAATCTCGCAGTTCTGCTTTGGCGTAGAGGCGCCCGGCGGCGGCGTGAACATCAGGCCGGGAACAGACAGAACCGCCGACGACATGGTGCCGATGATCACCGAGGACCCGATCCTGGGTTTCCTGACCGAGCAGGACAAGATGGACATCCTGCACAACAACCCCGCCAAGGTCTGTCCGAGCCTTGCCGATCCGGTCGCCACGAACGCCAGGGCCACGGTGCAGGCCTTCGCGCCGGATGGAGCCGTCACGGCGCCGACACGCGGCCCAGGCCAGTCGATAAATCCCAACCCGTGGGGGTTTGGCGAACGATAAGCGCGCACCCGTTCAGGGTTGTACCGCTCGGTTCGGCAGGCTATTCCCGTTTCGGGGCGCTGGGGACGGACGCCGTGGGGTAGACGTCAGACACGAGCCCGGGCACACGGACCGCGGGTTGTACTTGGTACGGGTCGTCCGGAACGGGGATGGGTAGCTCGCCGTCGATGTCTAGCGCCCGGTTGACCGTGTCGAACAAGAGCTGCTTGTTGTACGTAAGGTAGCTGGTCGCGGACAGGCGGATTGGATCGCCGGCGTGGAATGTGACGTACTGCAGCAGTCGCTGTGCGAAGCCCTCTCCTGTTGCGTCCCAAGCGAGTTTGACCAGGCGGATGCGCTCCTCGGCGGAGACCCCTCCCCGCGCCTGCAGGTACCGGTCCAGATAGGGTCGGACTTCGTCGCTATTCAAATCGGCCTCAGAAGGCACGGAGAAGAACCCACCAGCGACGAGGACCTGGATGATTTCGATCATGCGGCGGAACTGCTGGGCCGCTTGTACGGTGGCACCACGACCGCCGCTGTTGCCAGGGACCCACACCCCGTCAGCCCGCGGACTTGCCATTGCAACGGACCCGTAGGCGAGCGCCTTCGCCGTCTCGAGGTAGCCGATCATCTCTCCGAGTTTCTCCTGCACATGCAGGAATGCGTCGATGCCCGAGGTCTCAGCCAGCTTCATGGCGAGTCCAACGTAGAACTCGAACAGGGCCACGGTGCGCATCCACCCTTGAATCCCTGTGAACGGCCCTCCTCCGCGACCCATGCTGTTCACGATGTCCCCTGCCCCAGGCCTGCCGTCAATGAGGACACGGTCCCAAGGGATGAGCACGTCGTCGAATACTGCCAGGCAGTCCATCTCTTCGAAGCGATTGCTCAGCGGATGATCGACGGTTGAGCGAAGGGGACGCGACAACGGCTCGCGGCAGAAATACTTGAGCCCCGGAGTGTCGTTGTCGACGATGAAGAGCAAGGCGTACATGTCGTCGCCCGGAGCGATACCCCCGAACGGGTTCACCAGGTTCGCCTCGGTAAGCGGGGCCATCGTGCCAACCATCTTCGCGCCGCGCACGATGATCCCCTCATCGGTCTCTGCGACCTTGCCGAGGTGGAGGAATGGGTCCGCCTGTTGGCCGGAAGAGCGCGACCGGTCGATCTGAGGGCTAACCAACACGTGCGTGAGGAACAGGTCAGACTCGCGCATATGCTCGTAGTAGGCCTGCATGTTCTGCTCGTAGCGGGCGTCGACCCTCCCATAGACCTGCTTGTTCAACGCCATGCCGGTGATGTATGCAGCAAGGAAGTCCGGGCCGCGCCGCAGCACGCCGAAGCTGGCGTCGGCGCGCAGCTTGAATGCGCGTTGCATCTTCGCCAGGTCCTCCTGCGAGCGGGGAATCATGAAAGCGGTGGACACCGGTTCGCCAGTCAGGGGAGACGAGTACGTGAGGACATCCCGGTACGCCGGGTCGTGCTGCATGTCGTACAACCGGGCAACAGCCTGAATGGGGCCCTGGAACGGCGGCTCTGCGGTCACATCCTCAATGCGGCGGCCGTCCAAGTAGACGCACATGTTCCGGCTCTTCGTCTGGAGAGCCTGGATGTATTCCTGACCTGTCCTTACTGACATACTTTCGCCTCCGTGCTGAAGACGCCGGTTGCCGTAAATCCAACAGTACTCTTCCGCGCCAACGCCGCATTTCGTAGCGAATGCTGAGGCAGCGTTGCGGAATGTCATGGCGCAGCCTATCATGGGTGCTCCTTCCCGTGCCAACCCAACAACTAAGGAGTACAGGCATGACCACCGCCAAGTCTGCGATCACGTTGAACCGCCACCCGGCCCAACCCTGGGAGAAGACGTGGGACTCCATCTACACCGAACTGCTCGGCACGCAGATCCGCCTCGTGCATGGCAAGAAATACGTCACACGGACGATCGAGACCGGCACCGGTGAGCCGCTCATCCTGATCCACGGCACCGGCGGCAGTGCGGAGTCCTGGTTCCGTAACATCCGGAACCTGGCGCACAACCACGGCTTCCACGTCTACGCCATCGACGCCATGTACCACGGCTTCTCGAGCAAGGAACCCGTGACCGACGACCGCATCGGCACGCAGGTCGAGCACCTGTTGGACTTCATGGACGCGGAGGGGATCGAGAGAGCGCACATCGAGGGCGAGTCCATGGGCGCCTTCATCACCTTCCGCCTGGCCATGGACCATCCCGAACGGTGCCTGAAGGTCGTCCTTAACACGGGCTCCCGCGTCAACTTCAAGCGCACATTCGGTCCCGGCGGCCAGCCGCTGGAAGCGCTGCCGGTGTTAACCCAGGAGTTGCTCGCCAATCCAACGCCGGAAACCGTTCGGCACCGGATGCAATGGCTGATGGCAGCGCCCGAGCGCGTAGACGAGGAGTTGGTGGCACTGCGGTTGCAGTTCTTCAGCATGCCGGAACTCCAGGAGGCGCAACGCCAGACGGGCCCTGGCTCGGCGAGCGCGGCGCGCACCGCCCCGCTCTACGAGGAGGAAGACTGCGCCCGGTTCAGTGTGCCCAGCCTGGTGTTCTGGACCGAGTACAACCCGAACACCGGCCCGGACGTTGGCGAGTACTTCGCCAGTCTCATCCCCGGAGCCAAGTATTACTGCATGATGGACGCAGCCCACTGGCCACAGTACGAACACCCCGAAGAGCACGACCAGGTGATCGCCGACTTCCTGAAGGGGAAGCTCTGAATCCAGGGCGGTGACCGGTACCACTGGCGCGGTCGCGGAGTCGGAGAGGCTGCATGACGATCTGGACAGACCTCATGGGCGCACAGGTCCGGTACACCGGAAGGCGCTACCGAACAAGGGTCATCGAAGCGGGTAGCGGGCCTCCCCTAGTCCTGGCGCATGGCGGCGGCGGCCACGCCGAACACTACAGCCGCAATGTGAACCGGCTCGCGGGGCACTTCCATGTCTATGCGTACGACATGCTCTGGCACGGGTTCTCTCCCGCCCCTGATGTGGACGAGGACGCGATGCTCCGGTTCGACGAACAACTCGTCGACCTGATGGACACGGAGAACATCGAACGAGCGATCGTGGGAGGAGCCTCGTCCGGAGCGTTCGCACCCTTGCGCTTGGCGATCAACAACCCGGAAAGAGTGCAAGGCCTCGTACTCGTCGTTCCGGGGCACATCCGATATCCGACGCGGGAAGCGACCGAGAGAGCCCAATACACAACGCTGCATACGCAGACCCATGACGCACTGGCGGACGTGACCGAAGCGAAGATCAGGACGCGCCTCGAATGGCTGATGGCCGATCCCGGCGCCGTCACCGATGAGCTCGTCGCCGTGCGCACGTCGATCTACAGCAGTGAGCATGGCAACGCGGCCACGCGGGCCTACTACGCGCTTACCGAGAGCGAAGCCGGCCACAGGTTCGACGTCACCGAGGACGAACTCCGGGGCCTGACCGTGCCGACGCTCGTGATCTGGGCGCGCGGAGGCAACGGCGTCTCGCCACAGCGGGCGGAGTGGCTTGCGGAAGTCATCCCAAACGCAACGTACCGCCTGATCGAGCCCGCTGGGCACTGGCCCCAGTGGGAGAAGCCCAAGGTGCACGATGAAGCGATCATCGAGTTCGCCCAGTCGATCCGTTGATTGCGACGAATATACCGGAGTAACTGTAGTTGCCATATCATAATTCGTGAAAGAAACGCAGCCACTTGACAGAACCCCAGCATCCGACTATAGATGCGGCTGCGAAGGTGACGCCGCGAGGTGCATCGGCGCGCAGGTCAACGAGTCCCTTTAGCAGTACTGGAGTGGGGTAGCAGGTCGGGAGGCAGCCGGAACCGTCCGACTGTCTGCATGAAAGGGGGGAACCTGTGGCAGCGCGAGCGATCCGTTCACGGCTCGGCAAGGCGGGTCGAATTCGGACCCAAGCTGGCGTGGGTCCGATGATGTCGGGGCTCGGCGAGCACTTCAGATACGTCGTGTCCGACGCTGTCAGCAGCCATGGCATTAACGGTCCTGTCGGCCCGGTGCCCTCCATCATGGATAACCCTCTGACTCCGGTTGAAAGCTAATGGCGGCCGACGATCAAGGGAACGATGCGTTGGCACGGCGCACAACCGTTGAGAGCGCTCCCGCAGTACAGCTCGAGCACCTGATAAAGACGTACCCGGGAAACCCTGTTCCCGCTGTCAACGATGTCAGCCTGGACATCCTTGAGGGGCAGGTGTTCACGCTGCTGGGCCCCAGCGGCTGCGGAAAGACCACCACGCTCCGGATGATCGCAGGTCTCGAGGCGGTCGACCAAGGCAAACTGCTCTTCAAGGACCGGGTCATCGTCGACACGTCGCGGGGCTACTCCATGCCCCCGCACAGCCGCGACGTGGGAATGGTTTTCCAGTCCTATGCCATCTGGCCCCACATGACTGTTGAAGACAACGTCGGCTTCCCGCTGAAGGTCAGACGCGAGAAGAAGGCTGAGATCCGAGAACGCGTGGCCAGAGCGCTGGAACTGGTGGGACTCGCCGGCCTCGAGAAGAGGCCGGCCCCGATGCTCAGCGGAGGACAGCAGCAACGAGTCGCTCTCGCCCGAGCCCTCATCTACGAGCCCAACGTACTCCTGCTGGACGAACCGTTCAGCAACCTCGACGCAAAGCTTCGGGAGCAGATGCGGCTGGAAGTCAAGCTGCTGCAGAGAAAGACCGGGGTCACCATCGTTTTCGTCACCCACGATCAGGTCGAGGCACTCAGCCTCTCCGACCGGATCGCCGTGATGGACCTGGGCATGGTGCAGCAGATCGGTACCCCGCACGAACTGTACCAGAACCCGGCGAACGCCTTCGTTCGTGATTTCCTTGGTAAGACGGTCCTCCTCACCGGTACGGTGAAGATATCCAACCCCTCGGGTCAGGTTGCGGTGGAGATAGACGGGGCGCCGGGATCCGCAGTGTTCGGAAGGAGTTCCACTGCCGAAGAGTTGGGAGTCGGGCAGGCGGTCAACGTGGCGATGCGGCCCGAGGACGTGAAGCTGGCTGCCAACGATGGGCGCCAGGAACCATCGACCGGGCTGCCGGGAGTCATCGAAACCCAGCAGTTCGTCGGGGAGAGGACCGAATACCGAGTCAGGCTGAGCAACCAGCCTCCCCTGCTCGCATATAGCGACTGGAGACAGGCTTTCCATGAAGGCGAGGGTGTATGGGTCAAGATCGAGCCTGACGCCGTGACGGTATGGCCTGGCTGGGCCACGGCGACCCGTATAGAGGAAGGGTTGGATGAACCCCTGCTGGCATCTGCCGAGGCGACAGCACGCGTGTAGAGCCGGAGCCACTTGCTACGCAGGGCAAATGGATTCGAAGGCTGGAGAATGGAAGAAGAAGAGCTTGGGAGGACAACGATGAAGAGGCTGATTTCGGTTCTACTTGCAGGCGTGATTAGCATTTTGGCGCTGGGTGCTTGCGGCGCCGACCCCACAGCAACGCCGATACCCACGGCGACACCGGTCCCGATGGAGCCCTGGGAGATCGAATGGAACGAGGTCGTTGCAGCCGCGCAGGATGAAGGAACAGTGAGTGTATGGGTGGGCGGCGGCGGCCAGGCAGCAGTCGACCACCTCAAGGGCGCGTTCGAGGCGGCGTACCCGGGGATCACTGTAGACCTCTTCCAAGCCGCACGTAGCTCGGAGCGGGACTCCCGGTATCTCGAGGAGTGGCGAGCCGGCATCACCAACGTTGACCTGTTCAACGGCGGGTCCTCCGGCGGCGACGGCCGCTTGAAGCCTGCCGGGGCACTCCAACCGGCAAAGCCTTTCTGGATACTCCCCGACTCGTTCGACCCGGCCAAGTGGGAGAACGGGTTGTTGTTCGTTGACATTGAGAAGCAGTACATGCTGATGGGCGGTGCTTCAGCAGCGCCTGCACTCGCGATCGCCGACGGTGTGGACCCCAACAGCCTGCAGACGTGGTCAGACCTTCTGAAACCCGAATTCCGAGGGCAGATCGTCATGAACGACCCACGCACGTCGGGCAATGGCGCCGCGCGAGCGGGCTTCTGGTTCTGCGCGCCCGACCCCCGGTGCTTTGAGCCGGTGATGCGTGATTTCATGGAGCAGCTCTTCAGGGAATCTGGCATAGTCCTCTCTGACGACGACCGAGCCAACCTCGACTCGATCATCAACGGAGAGAAACTGATCCTGATCAGCCCCGCGGCGGATGAGCTTCAACTGACCGACGAGATTGGTGCAACACCTACCCTCATCCAAAAGCTGACGCTCCCGGACGGCAGCGACCTCGACCAGATCTCCGATAGCGCAGGCATCCTTTTCGTGCCGAACCATGATCTCCCGCATCCGAATGCCGCGACGGTGTACATCAACTGGTTCTACTCGCAGGAGGGCCAGCAGGCGATGATCGACGCCCGCAACCAGCCCTCCATGAGGACCGATGTGGATAACTCCAACCTGCCCGAGTACGTCATACCCTTCGCACCGGCATACAGCGTCAACCAGACGATCCGTATGCTGAACATAGAAGGCGGGACCCGGGAGAAAGTCGACGAGTGGCTGCCGCAGTAAGGAGAGCAGCGCCAGGGCAGGCCGTCGTCGGACGACGGCCTGCCCTGGCCGGGATCGTGTGGTTCCAGGCTTCACCTACCCCCTAGGTAGGTGTTCCTGGGTATTGAGGGTCAATGGCTATCAACGCTGGAACGCTTCGACGGCTGGACTGGACGGACGCACGCAAGCGTCCCAGTCCGCTTTGGCTTGTGCTTATCGGTTCAGCCATACTCGTGCTTGGTCCGATGAGCCTGCTGATATACATCAGCTTCGACGTGTCCGGCCCCCAAGAAGCCTACAGGTTCGGCTTCGCTCACTACCGTTCGGCGCTTGGCGATCCGGACGTCGGCCCTGCGTTGTGGAACACGTTCAGGATCGTCGGGACGCGCATGTCCATCGGTTTCGTCGTCGGAGTGCTGCTCGCATGGCTGGTCACGCGCACGAACATCCCTCACGCCAACTGGCTGGACTTCGGGATGTGGATTTCTTTCTTCATGCCAAGCCTGGCTGTGATTCAGGGGTGGACGTTCTTGTTCGGAGGCAACGCCGGCCTCGCTAACCAGTGGCTCGTAGGGCTGCCGTTCGTCGACGAGAGCCCTTTCGACGTCTACTCATTCTGGGGGGTAATCTGGGTACACCTGATGGCGCAGGTGCTCTCGACGCACTTCGTGCTGTTCACCCTCGCGTTCCGGAACATGGACGGCCAGTTGGAAGAAGCAGCCCGGGTGTCGGGAGCGACCGTGCCCGAGATGGCGCGGCGTGTGACCCTTCCCCTGTTCCGGCCCATCCTGGCTATGGTTGCGGTGCTCGCAATCATCCGCGGCATGCAATCTTTCGAGATCGAGCGGATCCTGGGCGTACCTGCCGGGATCGACGTCTACGCCACGCTGCTGGTGACCATGATCAGCGACGAAGTGCCGCGCATTGAGGAAGGTGTCGTCTTATCTGTCGTCATCCTGACGATCCTGATCCCGTTGATATTCGTGCAGCGTGTCTACGTCGGGAAGCGGCAATACACGACAGTCTCAAGCAGGATGAAGCCGACAACCACGAATCTCGGCCCATGGCGTTGGCCGGCTTTCAGCTTTGTCGCGGTGACTATAGCCCTCCTGACAATCGTTCCGTTTATCTCTTTGGTCGCCGGAAGCCTGATGACCCGCTGGGGCTTCTTCCATATAGAACAGGTCTGGACACTGAAGCATTGGGCTGCTGTTTTCTCCAACGATCAATTCGTCAATGCATTCTTCACGACGATACGGCTGGGTGTGATCGCCGGGTTCGTGAGCATGGTGGTGCTCTTCGTCATAGCGTATGTGTTAGTCCGCACGAAGTTCCGCGGCAACCCCACGCTGGACTTCATAGCCTGGCTTCCGTGGGCATTGCCGGGCGTGTTGCTCAGCCTGGGGATACTGATGATCGTGCTGAGGATACCGCTGCTGCATTTCCTCCACGGCACTTCGTTCGTTCTGATCATGGCCCTACTGCTGTTCCGCTTCCCAATCGGCGTGCACCTGTTGCGTACCGGCATGATGCAGGTGAGCAAGGAACTGGAGGAGGCGGGACAGATAGCTGGCGCTCGGTGGTGGTACGTCCAGTTGAAGATCGTGCGACCGATCCTGATGCCGATGCTGTTGGGTGTAGGGCTGATATCGTTCATCGCGACACTTAACGAGGTCAGCGGCGTGATCCTGCTTGCATCGACACAGACGAAGACCCTGTCGCTGCTGACGTTGGACTACCTCATCGGAGCGGGTGGTTCGAAAGAGGCGGCGTCGGTAATCACGGTAGTGATTGTGTTGCTTGCGTTCCTGGCAGTAGTGGTGGGGCGTCGATTCGGGCTCAAACTGAACGCCCAATAGTGCCGACACACGCCGCCACACCCGGCACGTGAGCACAGCGAGTACCCTTTGAATAGGAGCGAGCAACCCAGCGGGCGTGTCGCAGTATCGAGCGCCTTGAAGCAAGCGTCTCTGGAGGTGGGTTATGCCGATCGGACTGGGTCTGGCGTCTAGCCACAATGGCTTCGTGATCACGAAGACGGCCGAGGGCTGGCAGAATTACTACCAGGTCCTCATCCGCAACACACCGCAGCCCGCATCGGCTGCGCTGGAAACGGCGCCGGTCCTCGATGACTACATCCACCGTGTCGACTCGGCCTTCGCGGAACTCCGCGAGCAGATCCGCCAGTACGACCCGGAGCTGATCATCGTGATCGGGGGAGACCAGAGCGAGACGTTCGACCGGACCAACGTGCCCAACCTGATGATGTTCCTCGGCGATGAGATGTGGGGGCACAGCACCCGGATGGGCCAGGAACTGAGCGAGGAGACAGAGGTCCACCTCAAGGTGGACGTGGCTACGTCGCAGAGGCTGCTTGAACAACTCGTGACCCGGGAGGGGTTCGACATCGCGTTCAGCACTCTGCAGTACCCACTGGGGAATGCTGTCCGCACGGGACGCAACATGTCGCACGCGTTCTCCCGGCCGGTCCCATTCCTCATCCAGCGCGCCGACCTGCCGATGGTGTTGATCTTCCAGAACACGTACGACCCGCCGTCACTATCGGCGACCCGTTGCTATGAACTCGGGCAAGCCCTGGCCCGGCTGCTGAAGGACGATCCCCGGCGCATCGCCATATTCGGCTCCGGCGGCCTCTCCCATGATCCCGGTGGGCCCCGCTCCGGATGGGTCGATGAGCCGCTGGACCGCTGGGTGCTCAAACAGTTCGCGTCGGGCAACGGCGCGGCAACCAGAGACCTGTACCGGTTCGACTCGCTCACGATGCGCAGCGGCACGGGTGAGATCCGCGCCTGGATAACCGTGGCGGGCGCCATGGAAAGCGTCGGGGCGCACGCTGAGGTGGTCGAGTACATCCCGGCGAACCATGCCGTGACCGGTCTCGGGTTCGCGTATTGGAAACGTGCGCCTATACCGGTTGGCGTCGGGGGTTGAAGCCGTGAACGACAACAAGGTTGCCATAGTCACCGGAGGCGGGTACGGCATCGGCCGGGGAATCTCACTGGCGCTGGCGAATTCCGGCTGGACACCTGTCGTCTATGAGCTGAACGAAGAGCGGGCCCAGCGGACCCGGGAACTGGTGATGGAAACGGGCGGCCGCTGCGAGGTACTCCAGGGCGATGTCACCGACTGGGAACGCGTCCAGGAATGTGTTGCGTACGTGATGGATGAGTTCGGTCGGATCGACGGCCTCGTCAACAATGCAGGGGCCCGGTACGCAGGCTCGGTGCTAGACGTCACCGAGGAACAGTGGGACTTCACTGTGAACATCGTGCTGAAGGGGCCGTTCCTTATGTGCAAGGCTGTGATCCCCCACATGATCGGCGCCGGGGGAGGATCGATCGTCAATATCTCGTCAGGCGACTCTTACGGGAGGAAGGGAATGATTGCATACGCCGCCGCGAAGGGCGGGATCAACACCCTCACCTTGTGCCTGGCAGCGGACCACCTGGAGCACCACATCAGGGTCAACGCGGTGCTCCCGGGCTTCACCGTCACGGGCATGACCGAACACTACCCGCCCGAGCGCCTGGCAGCGTCGGGAGCGCGCTTGGTGGCGGCCCGGCCCGGGCAGCCCGAGGACGTGGCCAACATGGTGGAGTTCCTCATGTCAGACAAGGCTGAAACCATCACGGGAGCGATCTTCGGGGGTCTCCCGTTGGCGAACCGTTAGGCTGAGTCCCTGCACAGACCGTCTCGCTGCCTACGAGGGCAGATGGAACCGCCCAGCTAGCGGTGACCTGTTTGGTGCTACGCAAGCCCCATAGATGAGCGATTGGGCAAGATACATGCGCGCGAGGCTCAAATTCACGCCACGGAGCAGAGCGCTCATCCTGCTGATGATGTTTCAGTCCGCGATGCACCTCGGCACGACGGCCGGGTTGAACGTGGCGCTGCCCCAGATGGTCGAGGACTTTAGTGCGGACGTGGGGATCGTGGTTTGGGTGCAAGTGGCATACGGGGTCGGCCTCATGGGAATGGCCTTGCCCCTGGGCCTGTTGATCTCTCACTTCGAGCCTCGGCGCGTCATTGTATTCAGCCAGGTGTTCGAACTGGTGGTCTGCCTGGCGATAGCGCTGATGCCGAACGTCTATGGCGTGATCGTGCTGCGGGTGCTCCAAGCCTCGGTCCGCTCCCTGCCGTGGCTGAGCCTCCAGATGCTCAGCATCGGCCAGTTTCCGCCGGAGCAACGAGGCCGCATCCTCGCCGTGACCACCTTCGCCGTGGGCGCATCGATGCTGGTGTCGCCGCCGTTGGTCGGTCTCGTCACCGATCGTTGGGACTGGCGCTGGGTGTTTGTCGGAACGGGCCTGGTGATGGGGCTGATCGGTGTGCTCGCTGCTTCATGGCTCAAACCGTCGGGAGTGGAGCGCCCTCCGATACGAGAACGGCTGGCAGGTTTCGACCTATTGGGCAGTCTCTTGCTGATGGCCGGAGCGGTCGGCCTTATCGTTGCCCTCCAGCTAATGATCCGCGTGTCGTTGGGCCTTGGCCTAGGTATCGCAGCGCTGGCGCTGGTGACGCTAGCCGGCTCCATGCGCGTAGAGATGCGTCACCCTGACCCGGTGATCCCCCTCCGGCTCTTTCGCATCCCGGGTGTTTTCCTGGGCGCCAGCCAGGCGGTTATGATGGGTTGGGTAACCGGCGCGTTCTTGTTGATCCTCCCGTTCCTCTTCATCAACGGGTACGGATGGTCGGCGGCTTACGCCGGGAGCATCCTCTTCTTCGTCAGCGCCGCGAGGCCGCCAGGCAGCTTTGCGTCCGGGTGGCTGTCGGACCGGCTGGGGAGCGCCGCGATCGTCATCCCTGCCGCGGCGTGCATCGTCGCGGCCCAACTGTTCATCGCAACGCTTGGGCTCGCGCCCTTGCTCGTGTTTATCATCGTCGGCGTGCTGATCGTCGGTTTCGCGCAGGCGATAGGTCAGACGGCCAACCTGAGACAGATGTACGCGTCCGTGCCGCAGGAGACGCTCCGGCTCGCTCCCGGGTTGAACGTCGTCTTGATGTCCCTGGGCAACACCACCGCCCAGGCGGTCGTTGCATCCACCATCGCCGCAGCGACAATCAGCGTGGGTGGTGGAGGCAGCCCGGATCTCGTGAGCGCCGCGTCGCAGGCCATAGTCATGACAACGGCCGTGTACGGATTCGGGATGGTGGCGAGCCAATTGTGGCCGAGGTTCGCCATGAGGCGAGGCCCAATGGCCGAAGAGGTAAGTGAGAAGCCAGGCCGCTCCGATTGAGCGAGCCTGTGTTGAGCAGTATGATGCGGACAGCAACAGAGCAGGTTGGGAGGGCATCATGGCACGTCTAACGGCAGGTATGGCATCTTCCCACGCATTTGCGCTGCGAGACCCGCAGGACTGGGACGAAGGTCGGACGATGAACAGGAAGGGTTACGAACGCAAGTACGGCACTCTCCCACCCGAACATCCGAAGACCGCCGCTGAGACAGACTCGGACGTGCAACTGCGCTATACCGACATCTCCAGCGCTCTGGACACCTTGGGGGCAGAGATTGCCCGCCAGTCCCCCGACGTTCTGATCGTCGTAGGCGACGACCAGAACGAACTGTTCTTCGATCAGTCCCCCCAGCTTGCTATCTACAAGGGAGGGCCTTTCGTCGTGCCACCTCGTGACGAACAGACGGAGGAGATCACCTACAAGGGAGCGCCGGAGCTGGCCAGCGCCATACTCAACGAAGCGGTTGAGTCTGGCATTGACCTCGCGTTCGTCAACAAGTTCCCACGCGACCTGCTGGTCTCACATGCGTTCGGCCCCGTGCTGTTCAGGATCGCTACGCCGTCGGTTCAGGTGATCCCGATATTCGTGAACGCCGTGAACCACCCCGGACCTTCGCCGAGCCGGTGTATCAAGTTGGGCGAGGCGGTTCGGCGCGCTGTTGACAACTTCCCCGGCGACCAGCGCGTAGTGATCTGCGGCAGTGGCGGGCTCTCGCACTTCACTGCGGGATACCCTTACAGCGCAGGGGACTTCCAGTACAACGCGATCGACATCGACTTCGACCTCAGGAACGTTGAGCTCATGCGGGAAGGCCGCACCGAGGAGTTCGAGCAGTTGACCATCCGGGACCTGCTCGATACCGGGAATATCGAGTTCCGGTCCTGGCTGGTGATGCTTGGCGCCATAGGGCCGGTGAAGCCCGACTTCATCGTGTACCAGCCCTTCCACCGCGGTCTTATGGGCATGGGGGTGGGCTTGTGGCGCATGGAGCAGCGCGAGGCGGCGTTAGCCGAGTAACGATACTCACGACTCAGGATAGGGCCTGCTACACCAATAGCACCGGACATCGACGTCGAACAAGCCCTAGATGCGTTATGATGGTCACAGTTGGCTGCATTCACGACGATGTCTAACTATGTTTAGACGCGGGGAGGCCCAATGACTACATTTCTCCCAGACGCGCAAGACCTGGTGGATTTGGATCAGGGTCTCGTCAGCCGAAGGATCTTCTCCGACCCGGAGATCTACCAGTTGGAGCTGGAGCAGATCTTCGCCCGCTGCTGGCTCTACCTCGGCCACGAGTCTCAACTGCCTGACCCCGGCGATTACATCAACGTCTTCATGGGCGAGGAGCCCGTGCTCGTCGTCCGCAACCGCCAGGGCAAGATCAATGCCTTCATCAACAGTTGCCGCCACCGCGGCAACCGTGTCTGCCGGGCGGACGCTGGTAACACGGCCTCCTTCCTGTGCACGTATCACGGCTGGACGTACGACCTGGACGGGAAGCTGATCGGTGTACCCGGGCACCAGGAGCTGTACCACGGCGAGCTTAACCGTGCGTCGTGGGGGTTGGCGCAGGTTGCGCAGGTTGCCAGCTACGGAGGGTTGATCTTTGGCACGTTTGACCCGGACGCGCCGTCGCTGGACGAGTACCTTGGCGACATGCGATGGGGCCTCGATCTACTGGTGGGCCAGGGCGACATGGTGGCCGTGCCCGGCGTTATCCGTTGGCAGATGAACGTCAATTGGAAGTTCGCAGCCGACAACGCAATCGGCGACAACTATCACGGCATCACCCACATATCCTCGCAGATCGCCGGACACTCCAGCGCGGAGGGGACCCGCAAAGGAGCCGGTGTGCACAAGGCAGGCGAACGGACCGGCTTCTCCGTAGTTACGGAGTACGGCCACGGCTTCAATGCCGACTACATCAACGAAAACACCTTTAGCTGGGACTCCCCTGGCGCCTACTGGCGTAAGAACCCGGAGATCCAGAAATTCATGGGCCCTCTCAGGAATCGGGTCAACCGGACGAACCAGAACGTGTTCCCGAACCTGTTTGTCAACTCAGGCTCACGGGAGTTGATGCTCCGCAATCCGCTGGGGCCTACGAAGATGGAGATATGGAAGACCATGTTGATTGACCGCAATGGGCCCGTGGACTCACGCCGCCTGATGATGCGAGGAGCAAATCGGCACTTCGGTCCTGCTGGCATGTTTGAGCAGGACGATGGCGAGAACTGGGACCAGAGCACCTACGGGACGCGCGGTTTCGTCTCCCGGCAGTACGACCTCAACTACAGCATGGCCATCGGTCACGGCGATCTGATCGTCGATGAGCTAGGCCCCCCACGCATTGAGTCCCTCTCGAATGAACACTGCCAGCTGTGGCATTACCGGTGCTGGGCCGAGTACATGGCTGCGCCCAGTTGGAAAGATCTGATGGCCAACCACTCCAAGCCGGTTGGCGTCCTGTAGACGGGAAGGAGACCGGTATGACTACGTTAGAAGATGGCCGAACGATAGCGAAGCTCGTCGACCATGAGCAAGGACTCGTCAGCCGCAGGATCTTCTCCGACCCGGACGTCTATCAGTTGGAGTTGGAGCAGATCTTCGCCCGCTGCTGGCTCTACCTCGGCCACGAGTCCCAACTCCCCAACCCCGGCGACTACATCAACGTCTTCATGGGCGAGGAGCCCGTGCTCGTCGTCCGCAACCGCCAGGGCAAGCTCAACGCCTTCATCAACAGCTGCCGCCACCGCGGCAACCGCGTCTGCAGGGCGGACGCGGGGAACACCGCCTCCTTCCTGTGCACGTACCACGGCTGGACGTACGACCTGGACGGGAAGCTGATCGGTGTGCCAGGACACCAGGAGCTTTACCACGGCGAGTTGAACCGTGGACAGTGGGGCCTGCCCCAGGTTGCGCAGGTGGCTAGCTACAAGGGGCTTATCTTCGGGACGTTCGACCCGGACGCACCGTCGCTGGACGAGTACCTCGGTGGGATGCGGTGGTGGCTGGATGTCCTCCTGGAGCAGGGCGACATGGTGGCGGTGCCCGGCGTTGTCCGCTGGCAGATGAACGTCAACTGGAAGTTCGCGGCAGACAACTCCTACGACAACTACCACGGCATGACCCACATCTCCTCGATAATCGCCGGCCACAAGGGTGCCGCAGGGACGACGGGGCGCGAACGCTTGGCGGTCTCCGGCGACCAGACCAAGGGCATCAGCGTCGTCACGGAGTACGGCCACGGCTTCAACGCACCCTACATCGTTGACGAAACCTTCGACTGGGACGTCCCGACTAACTACTGGCGAAAGGACCCAGAGGTGCAGAGGCGCCTGGGGCCCGAGCGCATCCGACTGGCCCGCGGCAACGGGAGCGTATTCCCCAACCTGTTCGTCAACCCGGGCTCTCGTGAGTTGATGATCCGGCAACCGCTCGGTCCGGGCAGGATGGAGATATGGAAGACCACGCTCGTGGACAGGAACGCTCCTCCGGACGCGAGGAAGATGTTCCGCTACGGTTCCAACCGCCACTTCGGGCCCGCTGGCATGTTCGAGCAGGACGACGGCGAGAACTGGGACCTGAGCACGTACGGATCGCGCTCGCCCGTAGCTAGGAGGAACGAACTCAACTACTCGATGGGGCTTGGCCACGGCCATATCGTGGAGGACGAGTCGGGGCCCCCTCGCATCGAGAACGTTCGGAACGAGCATGGCCAACTGTGGCACTACCGTTGCTGGGCGGAGTACATGGCTGCACCGGACTGGAGATACCTCCGCGAGCACCATTCAACACCCAAAGGCACGCTGTAGCCTGCAATAGAGCCTCGTGGCACGCGAGTTCGTCCGGGGGCTTCCAAACTGTCAGGGTCCGGCCATGCCATGGTCGGAGGAACTTCGTTCGGTCCGCAGAACCAGCAGTCCCAGCCGAAGGTGGACTCCGAATGCAGCGAAGTGAGGACCGCATACTGACCACCCATGTCGGGAGCCTGATCCGCACGCCCGAGATAATCCAGGCCATGGAAGCGTTAGACCAGGGCAGGCCATACGACACGAAGACATATCACGACGACCTGCGCCAGGGAGTAGCAGACGTGGTGCGGAGGCAGGCGGAGGCGGGGATCGACGTCGTGAGCGACGGCGAGTACGGCAAGCGCGGATGGAGCCAGTACGTCATTGAACGTTTCACCGGGCTGGAGCCGGAACAACGCGAAGAGTCACGTACGTTCATGGACCGCGGCCCACGGGAGGGTCGGTTCGTGGACTTCTGGAGCCGCTATCGCAAGCTTGAAACGGTGGTCTGGCTGCCGGAGCCTGCCTTCGGCAACGCCGTCAAGGCAGGCAAGCTCGGTTCAGGCCTCACGCAGACGGCCTGGGTGTGCACGGGCCCAGTGACGTATCGCGGTCACGATGCGGTCGCGAGAGATATCCAGAACTTCAAGGCGGCGCTGGGGACAGTGGAGGTCGTGGAGGCGTTCATGCCCGTCGTGGCGCCATGCAGCGCCGAGGTTACGCGCGAGAACCGTTACTACGACTCCGAGGAGGACTACCTCTCCGCTGTCGCTGCAGCCCTCAGCGAAGAGTACCACACGATCGTTGACGCGGGCCTGCTGCTCCAGGTAGACGACGCGCACTTGCCGATGCGGTTCAGTGCGATGGCTGCCCAGGGGCGGTCCGACGAATGGGAGCGTTGGGCCGCGCTACGGGTCGACGCGCTCAACGCGGCGCTGGAGGGCATACCCCCAGACCTGGTCCGCTACCACATCTGCTGGGGCAGCCAAAATGCACCGCACCTGGATGACGCTCCCCTCCGAGCTGTCATGGACCAGGTGTTGCGGGTCAATGCGGATGCCTTCGTCATCGAATCGGCGAACCCGCGCCACGAGCACGAGTGGGCGGTCTGGAAGGACGTGCAACTCCCCCGGGGCAAGACGTTGGTCGCGGGAGTTGTGAGCCATGCAACCAACATCGTCGAGCATCCGGAACTCATCGCTTTGAGGATCAAGAACTTCGCTCACGCACTCGGCAGGGAGAACGTCATGGCGGGGACCGACTGCGGCTTCTCGCAGAACTGGAACCTCATCAGGGTGCACCCCTCCGTGCAGTGGGCCAAGCTGGAGTCGCTGGCTCAGGGGGCGGAGCTTGCGTCCAAAGAACTGTGGGGCAGATAGTGGGTTAGCACCATCCCGACGTGGCCCGCCGTTTGCGCTATGATGGGCTTGGTTGGTCTGGAAGGTAGCGGAGGTCCGATAGCGACATTATTCCAAGCCGCGTGACACACGGCCACGCCTGATCAGCCGTATCGAGGTACGAGAGCGGGACGGTCCTCTGAAGCACCTAAGCGGAGGGGCAGCGATGACAACGACTGACCTGGACCAGACGGGAGAATCCGCCGTACTGGTGAATGTGGAGCAAGGACTCGTCAGCAGGAAGATCTTCTCCGACCCTGACGTCTACCTGCTGGAGTTGGAGCAGATCTTCGCCCGCTGCTGGCTCTACCTCGGCCACGAGTCCCAACTCCCCAACCCCGGCGACTATATCAACGTGTTCATGGGCGAGGAGCCTGTGCTCGTCGTCCGCAACCGCCAGGGCAAGCTCAACGCCTTCATCAACAGCTGCCGCCACCGCGGCAATCGCGTCTGCAGGGCGGACGCCGGCAACACAGCCTCTTTCCTGTGCACGTACCACGGCTGGACGTACGACATTGACGGGAAGCTGATCGGCGTG
>DAOUHT010000117.1:0-5068 GCA_034428375.1 Dehalococcoidia bacterium
TGGATGGAGCGAGCCGGGTGGGGGCGCATCGTCAACATGGACGGTATGGCCGCGCGCAATGCCGCGGGCATCAGCGGCGGCCTGCGCAACGCCGCCGTGATGAACTTCACCAAGGTCATGTCCGAGGAGCTCGGCCCTAAGGGCATCACCGTCAACGCCGTTCACCCCGCACTGAGCAGGACCGAGGCCCTCGTCGAGCGCCTCGAGCGCACCGCCGAACGCGAGGGCATCACGCTCGAGGAAGCGGAGCAGCGCATCGCCGCGAACAACGCCATTCGCCGCCTCGTGACGGTAGAGGAGATCGCGTCCGTCGTCGTCTTCCTCTGCTCTGAGCAGGCGGGCTGCATCACCGGTGAGGCCGTCGCCCCTGCGGGCGGCAACTCCCGCGCCGTGTTCTACTAGCCGCCATGCCGCGCACGAACGTCAGCGGCAACAGCCCCTACGAAGGCTCCATCGGCTTCTCCCGCGCCGTGCGGATGGGGAATGCAGTCTACGTCTCAGGCACCGTCGCGACCGCAGCCGACGGCTTAGTCGCGGGCGTCGGCGACGCCTACGCGCAGGCGGTGCAGACGCTGCGCAACATCGAGGCTGCGCTGACGAAGGCCGGTGCATCGCTCGCCGACGTAGTCCGGACGCGGATGTACGTCACGGACATCGCCAACTGGGAGGCGGTCGCTCGCGCACACGGCGAGTTCTTCCGCGACATACGCCCAGCCTCGACGATGGTGGAGGTGAGCCGTCTCATCGACCCCGCGATGCTCGTCGAGATCGAGGCCGACGCCCACATCGAGTAGCCGGGAGCTAAGGCGTGGCCACTCCTTCGGCGGCGGCAGCGCGGAGCAACTCGTTGTCGAGGCTCAGGAGAGTTGCTTGCTCCCGCTGCGCTAACTCAAGGTAGAGCGCGTCGTAGAACGTCAGCCCGTGCGCTCTCGCCAGCGTCATCGTGACTTCGAGGTCGGGCTGAGTGTCGGTGCTGATCAGGAGAGATTCCATGGCCAGAAGTCGTTCCGCGGCTTCCTGAGCCGGGATCCGCTGTCTCCGTTCGGCAGTGAGCAGGGCGTTACGCACTCCGAGGTGCCCGAACTCCGGCACAACCGAATCGCCACTGAGCAGTAGCGACACTGCGTCTTCTACTAGCGAACCTCTTTCCCGTAAGAGCCATGCTACTGCGACTGAGGCGTCGAGAACGAGGCCGCTCACATCCGCCGCCCCTCACGTACCCACGCGACGATCTCCTCTGCAGTAACGCGCGCGGGCTCCCATTCGGACTGCCGGCGCATGAACTCCTCGACCGCTTCTCTGCGCGAGTTGGCGTTCCTCCTGGGAGAAGCAGGCACGAGATGCGCTACCGCCTTGCCGTTGCGGGTGATAGCCAGGCTCTCCCCCTCCTCGACGTCGTCGAGCAATGCCGTAAGGCGCTGCGCTGCCTCGATTGCTCCAACTTCCCTCATCGTTCGTAATGCTCCGGCTGGCTGTGCTCCTGATTTTACCAGACGCGCGAGCCTCCTCTCGTCCTCTACTGCAACGGCAGCGGCGGCTGCAGCCACGCCCCGGTCGTGTTGACCTCGATCCGCGTGATCCACTTCACCCACTCGAACCCCCGCTTCCCTGGGACGACGAGCCGCACCGGCGCGCCGTGACCGTGCGACAGCCGCTCGCCGCCAACGTGCGTCGCGAGCAGCAACCCCTCCGCGTGCCGGAGCCCGAAGCGTCGGTAGTACCCCGTCGCTGACGTCACGGTGATGCTCGCCGCCGAGGTCTGCGGACGCGCCCGCGCCAGCAACTCCCCGAGCCGCACGCCTCGCCACGTCTGCGTCGAGTGCCACCCGCCCGTGCAATCGAGCACCACCGTCTCCTCTTCCGTGCCCGTCAGGTCGTCGTAGCCGATGGCCTGCGGAGCGTCCACAGCGCCGTCTATCGTGAGCGTCCACGTCCCGTGGTCGATAGGTTCGAGCCTGTCGTTCAGCCACGAAGTGGTGGGGAACGCGTTGCCCGTGAAGTCGCCCGCCGCGTAAGAACCCGTGAACCGCTTCGCCTGCGCGATCCCGGTCACGCCGTCGATCCGCGCGCCGATCTGCCACAGCACCGTGCCCGCGACCGCAAGCCCGCCCAACCGCAGCACCGAGCGCCGCTCCGCCCAGTAGCGCGGACGCAGCAGTTTCCGGTAGCGCGCCAGGTGCCACACGATCATCGGCGCGATGAGGAACACGAGGAGTGCATGCCACGTCATGCCTGACGAACCGAGGTAGGAGAACTGCCCGATGTGCGACCATGCCACGCCCAGCATGATGTCCGTCAGCAGCAGCGAGAGCGCCCCCACCGCCACCCAGTCCTGCCCCGTCCAGGCGCCCCAGCGCCGCTTGAGTGGCCGGATCAGGTTCGGCACCTTCCAGACCAGCACGGCCACCACCGCCAGCCCTGCGGCGCGGTGAGCGCTCGTCTGCCACGCCTGCTCCGGTTCAGCCGCGACGAATGCGTAGTAGCCCGTCACGACCGAGCCCGTGGCGATCAGCAGCACGAACATGTTTGCCCACGGATGCTTCATCGCGCGCTCCGCCTGCCCCCATGTCTATGGTACGCCCGCCGCGTCGCCACGGCTCTCTCTGTCTCTCCGCATGCGGCACCCCAGCCGCTGCTAGAATAGCGCGCGCCATTCATGGCGCGGCCATACGGAAAGAGGCGCGATGACGGTTCTGAGCGACCGGACGATACGTGAGGAACTGAAGAGCGGGAACATCGTGATAGACCCGCTCATGGAGGGCTGCATCCAGCCCGCCAGCGTCGACCTGCACCTTGGACGCAGTTTCCTCGTCTTCCGCAACAACCACGTGCCGTTCATCGACGTCCGCGCCATGAACGAGACGCTCACGGAGCAGGTCACCGTGGGCGATGACGTGCCCTTCATGCTCCACCCCGGCGAGTTCGTGCTCGGCAGCACCCTGGAACACGTCGAGGTGCCCGCCGACCTCGTCGCGCGGCTTGAAGGCAAGAGCTCCCTGGGTCGAGTCGGGCTGCTGATCCACTCTACCGCGGGCTACGTCGACCCCGGGTGGAAGGGGCGCCTCACGCTGGAGTTGAGCAACGTCTCCAACCTCCCCATCACGCTCTACTACCGGATGAAGATCGGCCAGATATCGTTCCTGCGCCTCTCGACGCCTGCGGAACACCTCTACGGCTCGGCGGAACTCGGCTCCAAGTACCAGGGCCAGCAGGAGCCAACGCCCAGCCGCATCCAGATGGACTTCGACCCGCCCTCTGCTTGATTCCACAATGCCCGCCGTTCCCCCGCCATTTGCGCCGTCCCCGTCATTCCTGCCTTCCCCCGTCATTCCCGCCTTCTCCGTCATTCCCGCGAAAGCGGGAATCGCGCAGCCCTGCGGCTTGGATCGGGCGCCTGGTCCCCTCTCCCTCGAGGGGAGAGGGTTAGAGCCTGCCCCGCACTTGATGCGGGGGTGAGGGTGAACCGGGGACGGGGGCGTGGCCTCTGGGACCGGGCTACATAAGTGTGTCTACCAGGGAGTGGAGTGAGCGTGTCCGACAAGCGTAGCCCGCCGTCTCCCTGACACGCACCGTTATACTTACTCCTGAGGCCCGAACGCACGGCAGCCTCGGAGGAACGTCGTCCGGTGACCACCACGGACCACATGCAGCGGGCTATCGAACTCGCCCGTGAGGCGGTTGGGAGCACCAGCCCCAACCCGCCCGTCGGCGCCGTGCTTGTGCGCGACGGACGCGTCGTCGGCGAGGGACGCACCCAGCCACCCGGCGGCCCCCACGCCGAGGCCGAGGCGCTTCGCATGGCCGGCGACGCCGCTCGCGGCGCTGACCTCTACGTCACGCTCGAACCCTGCGCGCACCACGGCAGAACGCCTCCCTGCACCGACGCCCTCGTGGAGGCGGGCGTCGCCTCGGTGCGCATCGCCGTGATGGACCCCGCTCCGCACACCGCTGGCCGGGGCGTCGAGCGCCTGCGTGAGGCGGGCATCCCGGTCACCGTCGACGACGGCCCATCGGAGGCGCAGCAGCTCGTGGAGGCGTTCGCGAAGCACGTCACCACCGGGCTGCCGTTCGTCGTCGCGAAGTTCGCCATGAGCCTGGACGGCAAGATAGCCGCCCGCTCCGGCGACTCCCGCTGGATATCGAACGAGACCTCGCGACGAGAAGCGCACCGCCTCCGCGCCGAGGCTGACGCCGTCATGGTCGGCATCGGCACCGCGCTCGCGGATGACCCCCTTCTCACCGTGCGCGACGCTCCGCTGCCCGCCCGCGGTCAGCCGCTCCGCGTTGTCGCGGACAGCACAGGACGCCTCCCCGCGAGCGCCGCCATGCTCGCTGCGGAAGGCACCACGCTTGTTGCGGTCGCTTCGCCGGAAGCGGCGCGAGCCATTGAAACGGGGGGAGCAGAACCCGTCGTGGCGCCGGGCGCGGATGGCCGCGTCGACCTGTCCCAATTGCTCACCGAACTCGGCGCGCGGGACGTGATGTCGCTCCTCGTGGAAGGCGGCGCCGCACTCCACGGCGCGCTATTCGATAGCTGCCTCGTGGACAAGGTCGTCGCCTTCGTCGCGCCGGTCGTCATCCGCGGCGACGGCGTGCCCGGCCCCATCGGCGGCGCGGGTGCCGGCCGCATGGCGGACGCACTGCGCCTTCACGATGTAATGTACAGCGAGTTGGACGGCGATATGATGGTCGTCGGCTACCCGGTTGTCCCCTCTCCCTACAAGGGGAGGGGGCTAGGGTGAGGGTACTCCGGGGTGGAGTGTGGGGTGGTGCTGGCTTTTGATGGAGTCTCGTTAGGGTGAAGGTGAAGATGTTCACGGGCATCGTCGAAGAGGTCGGAGAGGTTGTCGAGGCCACACCCCACCGGCTGCGCATCGCCGGAGGCGCGGTCATGGACGCGCTCGCCGTCAGCGACTCCATCGCCGTCAACGGCGTCTGCCTCACCGTCACCGAGCGCACGGATACCGCGTTCGCCGTCGACGTCGTGGAAGAGACGCTCTCACGCACCAACCTCGGCGACCTCGCGCCCGGCGGCATCGTCAACCTGGAGCTCGCGCTTACCCCCTCG
>DAOUHT010000118.1:0-23049 GCA_034428375.1 Dehalococcoidia bacterium
GGCGACGCCTTGGCCCGCTCCTCGAAATCGAGCGTGTCCTGCCGCATACAGGCGGACGTGTACGCCTTCTTCGTGGCGTTCTGACGCGCGAGCGCGGCGTTCACACCGGCCTGCGCGGCGAAGCAGATCAGCTCGCCGCGGTCGTCCATGATTGCGATGGCGATGGGGCGCCCGCCCATCTCGTCGGCCTTGCGCAGCATCTCCGCGAGCGCCTGCCGCGACTCGGCCAGCCCGAGCGTCTTGCGCGTCCTCACGACAGCCCTCCCTGCAGCGCAGCCAGTGCAACACGTGCGAGACGCTCGTCGACTTCCCGATTGAAACCCTGGACGCCGATAGCGCCAACGACGGTTCCCTGCCCCGCCACGCGCACGACAACACCGCCGTGCGCCGCTCCCACCAACCCGTCGTTGAAGTCAGCGGCGCTCAACCCACGCTCGGAACGTGACGCGGCAAACTCGCTCAGGTCCGCGCCCACGCGCGACGCCGTGTATGCCTTACGGATGGCGTGCTTGCGCTGGAAGATCGGCGTGCCGTCCGCACGGGCGAACGCAACGAGATCGCCGTTGTCATCGACCACGGCGACGGCCACCGGCCCCGCGTCCTCCGCGGTCGCCGCGGCCAGCGCAGCGTCCACGGCACGCAGTGCGTCCTCGACATCCATCACCTGCCGGTCGTACATCGCTCCTCCATCGTTGCCTGCGCAGTGTAGTCGAGGAACCGCTCAACGCAAGAGGAGCGCCCCGTGGAGCGCTCCTCTGTTCGTGCTCTGCTGTCCTGCGAGGCCTAGCCCTCCGGGAAGAGACCCCTGATGATCTCGAACGTCTCCGGTGGCAGATTAGCAATGCCTTCCACCATCGCCTGGTACTGGTTGCCCGTCCTCAGACCCACATCGTAGTTCCGCGACTTCATGTCCGCTATGAAGGCGTCGCTGGATACCACGCGTTCGAACGCCTCCCGGACGGATGCAACGACGCTAGGCGGAGTGTCGGCGGACATGGCGAAGATGCGGGAGGAAGCGCTGATTTCCATCAGCTTGTCGAAGGCGTCCAAGTGCCCTTCACTCACCCCGAAGTGTTCGGCCGCGATATCCCGGACAGACCTGACCCACGGCCACTTGCCTTCCGCTTTTCCGTCCTTCACCCATTGGGGCTCGACGATGGTGTAGAACAGTGGTGTGGCGTAACCCTCGGCCCACTCGGGGTTGCGCAGCGCTTCGGAGTCACGGCATGTCGGCGTTATGTCGATATCGCCGCTGTTGAACGCTGCGTTGAGTCCGGACGTTCCCTGGTGTCCGAACAACCGGTTGAAGGGGAATCCTGCCTGCACCATCCACTCCGTCGCTTGCGCGTAGCCGTCGATCTGGCCAATCAGTCCTACCGAATAGTTGCCGGCAAGATAATCGTCCAGCGAGTCCCCCACGGAACTACGGATACACCACGTGTGCTCACTGGGCGTAAAGTCCGGGGCGCCCAGGTACACCAAGTCGTCGGCTGGATCAAACTCGCCCGCGCCTCCGATAATCTCGCTTTGAATCAGCGCTGCGTTCACCACGACGATCGCCGGGCGGCGGTCGCGGTAGGGTTCGCTGATAACAGACTTGACAGCGACGAGCGTGTTGGCGCCCGGCTTGTTGGAGACGATAACGTTCGGGTTGCCCTCGAGTGCTTCGCTCAGGTGAGCGGCGAAGATGCGCGAGAACGTGTCGAATCCACCGCCAGGCAGGTACCCAACGGTGATCTGCACCGTCTTGCCGCCGAAGTCCACGCGCTCTTCAGGTGGCAGCGGCGTGGCAGTCGGCCGTGGCGTCGGAGTGGCAGTGGCCTCCTCCGTCATCGCCTCAGGCGTGGGAGTGGCAGTGGCCTCCTCCATCATCGCCTCAGGCGTGGGAGTCGGCTCCTCCGCCATCATGGCAGCGGTTGGGGTCGCTGTCGCGGCTGCCTGTTGCGGAACCGGTGTCGCTGTGGGTTCTGGGTCGCCGCCTCCGCAGGCGACGGCCAGCATCGTCAGCACGGACGCAAGTGCAAGCAGGCTGACAGCCCGTTTTGCTGTTATCAATGCAGTGCCCATCTGTCCTCCTCGGAGCATCGGCTATTCTATGGTCTGCGCGTGCGCGCGTTAGCGCCGGATGCTATCACGGTATGCTTCATCCGTCCATTGCAAAGGAAGATTGTGCCCTCATAGTGAGGGCCAATACCTCACGGTTCCGGGGAGGTCACCTGTTCAGGAATTCCCTCACATTCTCCTTGCCCTTGAGGATGTCCGGCAGCAGGTCACCCACCACCGGGTCTATCCACGGGATATATATGATGAGGTCGAAGAAGCCGTAGATGAGCACGAGGAAGGCAATCATCCACCCCACCGCTATCCACCAGCGCACATGGCCGAAGATGAGCAGGTAGAGGAAGACGTAGGCGGGCAGAGCGATCTGGAACCCGATGAACCAGATGGCCGCTACCAGCGCTACCGTCGTGCCCAGTGCCTTGGCTGTGCGCCGGAGCATGACCTCGCGCGTGTCGCCTGTCACCGTTCTCCCAATGTCCATGATGCGGCCATTGCCGGACGAGGGGAATAGCAAGTGGAGCGCGGTGTATATCGCCACCAGCGCCAGCCCTGCTATCGCTACAACGCGAGGCAGGCGGGCCGCCACGTCTGACCAGCCGTATGTCTGCCAGAGCGTGTAGGCGAACGCCACGGTCAACATCGCGATGAACACGCCGCTAGCACTTGGGCGCAGACGCTCAACGAGGCTCGGACGGCTGGCAGGAGCTGCAGCCGCATCGCTCTCAGCGCCCGCTGGAACGGACGTCTCGGGGCCACCACCCGCGCCCATCTCGGCCGCCTGCTGCGCCCGGTTACGAGTTACGCTGCGTTGGATCCATACCGTGTAGAGACCTGTTCCGACGGCGATGAGCACGATGATGATTACCGGGATGCGCGTGAAGATACCCCAGCCGTACTGGCCGGTCGCGAGGCCGTAGTTCCGCTCGATGATGCTGCCCAGTATGACGGCGATGATGATGGGCGGGCGGGGCCAGCCGTACGACTTCATGAAGTAACCCAGACCGCCGAACGCCAGCATGATGAGCAGGTCGTAGATCGCCCTGTTCGCCTGGAACGCGGCTATCGTCATCACAGCCAACACCAGCGGAACGAGAACGTTGGGGCGGACGAAGGCGATGCGCGTCAGCAGCGGTGTGAACCAGAGTGCTATCCCGGTTGCGAACACGTTCGCCAGCACCAGAGAGAATGCGATGGTCAACGTGAGTGGCAGGTCCTCGTTGAGCATCTGTGGACCGGGCTGCAGACCAAGGATCACGAGCAGCCCCAGGAAGAGCGCCATTCCGACCGAGCCTGGCACGCCGAAGAATAGCGTGGGCACAAGCTGCCCGCCGTCCACAGCGTTGTTCGCAGACTCCGGTGCGATGACGCCCCGTATGTCTCCTGTTCCGAACGTCTCCGTGCCGCCCCGCACCGTCTGGCGCGCCGAGGCGTACGACAGCCACTGGGCAAGCGAGCCGCCGATTCCGGGAAGCAGACCCACGAACAGGCCCATCCCTGCCGATCTGAACACCAACAGCCAGTTGCGAACCACTGCCCGCATCCCCTCCATGCGCTGCGCTGAGGCGCTTGCCGCTTCTCCCACCCCCCCTGCACGCCGCGCGATGGGAACGTCGCTCACGATCAGGTCGAAGAACTCCGGCAACGCGAACAGTCCAATGACTACAGGCACGATGTGGATGCCGTCCCACAGGTAGTCCGCACCGAACGTAAGCCGGTGTACCCCCGTGGCGTCGTCGAAGCCAACGCTTGCAATGAGCAGCCCAAATACGCCCGCGAGCAGCCCTCGCACCAGCGCGCCGCTGCTTACGACGCCAACGACCGCTATCGCAACGAGTCCAAGAACGAAGAACTCTGATGCGCCGAACGAGTTAACGACAGGCCGTGCGAAGGGAATCGTGGCGAAGAGGAAGATGGCGCCGACGATGCCACCAAGCAGCGATGCGAAGTAAGCCGCGGAGAGTGCCACCCCAGCCTTGCCTTGCCGCGCGAGCGGGTTGCCATCCAGAATCGTTGCCTGGCCGGAGGTGGAACCTGGCATGCCCAGCAGCACGGCGGGGAGCGTATCTCCTGTTGCGACCGTGGCAACCATGCCCACGGCCAGCGGCAACGCGATCAATGGATCGAGGCCGTAGGCGAATCCCAGCAGAACAACAAGGCTGGGGACGGCGCCACCTGGCATCGCGCCATTCAACACGCCGACAACAACCCCTATAAGAAGTGCAAGCATCGGCTGCCAAGCCGCCATCCTCCCGATGGCTTCGCTGGCAGCATCGAACAGGCCAACTTCCATCTACGCCTTCACCTCTGCAGCCGCGCTTCTTCGTAGCGGCGGTAGATCTCCAGTATCTGGTTGAGCGCCGGACTGTACCTGTCCATGTGGTAGTGACGCAACTGGAACGCCGCGTCCTCTCCCACTACTGCGGTAACGTCCCCTTTCTCGGCCTCGGTCATCCGGTGGTCGCCCCTCTCCAACAGTGGGGTGCGCGTGACTGGTCCCGGCCCCACGTTGACCGGCAAATCTATCCGTTCGTTGGTAGCCGGGTCGCGGAACACGTTAATCGGGTCGCCGCCGTCCTGCACTATCTTCATCTGTTCCATCAGTAGTTTGCGGAACATGATGACGCCGCGGTCGGAGACTCCGAGGCGTTCGTTCTCGCGGTCGGTGACAGCGCCCTGGCTCCACCATGCCGCCAAGTCTTGCGCGAGGACGTAGTCGGCGATGGGACGCCCTGCCTCGTCGAACAGTGGATGCTCGAAGTAGGGCACGTAGTCCTGCTCCGGCACCTCAACGTCCGGGCCGGGACAGTACGCCATGTAGTCGAGGTGCAGCGTGTGTTCGTCATCTATCGGCACTCGTATCTGCAGCTCGCTACGTATCTTCCCGCCGAGGCGGACGAAGTACGGGAACACGAGCGGATGGCCTATCGTCCAGTCGGGCGTGTCCTCCTCCTCCCCCTCACGGAGGCGGAACTTCTGGACGCCGAATTCGTTCACCGCCCACTCCGTCTTCAGATGGCGGCGCTTGAACGAGTTTGCGTGCGCTTGCGCGATGGCGTCATGCTCGGGGTTGCCGGTGCCGCCCCCACGATCGAGAACGTGGTACTCGAACCACCAGCCATGTGTGTACTCGGTGTGCGAGGTGTCGACCGAGTTCTCCATGCACTGGAGCCAGTTGGCGTTCAGCACGGAGGCGCCGACGTGCCGGTACGTGTTGTCCCAGACGAGCACGTCCCAGCGCGGCAGGAGCGGCACGGGCTCCGGGCCCAGGTAGGCGAATATCAGCCCGCCCAGCTCCTGCACCGGGTAGGACTTGATGCGCACCTTCTCGCTGAAGTGCGAGCCATCCGGCTCCGTCGGCTGGTCGATGCACTGCCCGTTCACGTCGTACATCCAGCCGTGGTACATGCAGCGCAGACCTTCTTCGGTGGGCATGCCGATGGAGAGGTCGACGCGCCGGTGCGCGCAGCGCCGGTCGACGAGGCCGATCCTGCCGCTCTTGTCCTTGAACAGCGTGAGGTCCTCGCCGAGCAGGCGCACGGATATGACGGGGTCGCGGAGCAGCCGTCCGTTGCTGGTGACAGGCCACCAGTAGCGGCGGAGCAGTTCGCCCATGGGCGTGCCCGCGCCGGTCTGCGTCAGCAGTACGTTCTCTTCCGCACGCATCGGTGCTCCTCCTTACGCAGGCATCGCGCGGGCAGCGCGGCCTACTGGTCCATCGTGTTCTTGGCGAACACGTCCTCCAGGTTCGCGAGCTTCGGCGTGAGCCCCTGCTCGAACGAGTACTGCGCCGCCGTCTCGAGCACCAGCCGGTTCGCACGGATGCCGTGCTGCACCAGCGGCTGCTTGAGCGCTGCGCCGCCCTCCGCATTCACGAGGCCGGTCTCGACGTAGTAGTCGACGTGGTCGGCACGCTCGCGGTTGCAGATGTCGTTCGCCCTGTTGAACGCCTTCATCAGGTTCAGCAACACCCACGGGTGATCCTCAGCGATCTCCCGCTTCACGACCATGCCGTGGTTGATGGGGTAGAGGCCCGTCTTCTCGTAGAAGCGGATGCCCTCGGCCCGCGCGTCCGGGAACAGGGGCGCGATGTCCGGGTGGCTCCAGAGGTCGGCGGTGCTGCGGTCGATGAGGTTGGGGTCGACGATGTACAGCAGCGTCGCATCCAACTCGCCCGAGAGCATCATCGAGCCGATATTCTTCTCCAGCGGGATCTGGTTGACCGTGACGCCTTCCGGGGGCTTGAAGCCGGTGGAGCCGCCGTGGCTCTGCTCCGGCACCCGCTCCATGAAGAACTCCATGTCCTTCGGCTCGACGCCGAACTCGTGCTGGAGCACGCCGCGCGTCCACAGCGCCGCAGTCTGCTGGTACTCCGGCACGCCCACGCGCTTGCCCTTCAGGTCGGCAGGCGACTGGATGCCGGAGTCCTTGCGGATGAGCACGCCGGTGTGGAAGAACCGGCGCGTCGTGAAGACCGGCAGGCCCACCCAGCGGTCGTCCCCTGCCGCCATCGCCATGATGAGCGACGAGAACGACATCTCCGAGACGTCGAAATCGCCGAACTTCAACTGGCGCCAGAAGAGTTCCGATGCGTGCACCGGGCTCGGTATGAGCTCGATGCCGTCCGGCTTGATGCGGCCGTCGTGGATCGCCCACGTCCTGGGGTTGGATGCCATGCCAATGCTGAGCTGAATGTCCATCTGTTTGTGCCTCCTCCGGCTGATTGCTGGCCTACAGGCCTGATATGAACTGCTCTTCCTCGTCCCACTTACCAACGTTGGAGCGCCACACCATGTCGAGACGCGCCATGTCTTCTTCGCTGAGCGGCGCCGCTCCGGAGCAGCCTGCCGCTTCTTCCAGGTGCGACATCTCCGAGAAGCCGCCGAGCACCGTCGTGACCGCGTCGTCCTGCAGGATGAAGCGATACGCAGCCTGTGAGAGCGTTTGTTCCGGACGCGAAAGGAACGCGAACGGCATCGCACGCTGCACCATCGCCTGGTACATGTCTGCATTACGCGTGAGGCCGCCTCCTGCGAGCGCGTGCCTGCCGCCTCCGCCAACCGCATGGTCGGTCAGCACGCCGCCCCCGAGCGGACGTATCACTGCTGTCCCTATGCCCAACTCCTGCGCCCGGCGCAGGAACTGTCCGTAGTCGTGCTGCACGTCGAGTCCGTCCGGCGTCACGAGACCGGCGGTCGGGTTCAGCAGGTCGTACCACACGTTCAGCATGTGGAACTCGCCCGTCTCCATGAGAGCCATCACTGCGTCGGCGTTCGCGTCCTCGTTGGCGAAGCCGAAGAAGCGCGTCTTGCCCGCGCGGCGCAGCCGCTCCATCCCCTCGAGCGCGCCGCCCGGGCCGAGGTAGTCGTCCAGCCCCAGGTGCAACCAGCCGGGAACGGTGGTGTCGGTCTCGATGCTCGGAGGGTTGTGGATCTGGAGCACGTCGACGTAGTCCACCTGCAGGCGCTCCAGCGATTCATCCAACGATTCGACGACGGCGTCCGCGATGTGGTCGAGCTCGTCCGGCATGATCTCGATCTTCGTGGCGAGGACGGGCCGGAACCCGATCTCGCGCATCGCCTTGCCGATATTCGTCTCGGCGAGGCCCTTGCCGTAGTCGGGTGAGGTGTCGAAGTAGTTGATGCCGAGTTCGAGAGCGCGCTCGATAGCCTGGAGTTGCTCCTTCGGTTCGCCCTTCACGAGCAGGCCCGCGTTGTCGCCCGAGCCGAAACCGACCTCCGAGACCCGGATGCCGGTAGCCCCCATCATGCGGTATCGCAAGCCTCACCTCCGAAGCCGCGGCTCGGAGGCCGTTCGGCGGCGCTATCTAACGCTGTTGCGCGAGTGTGTGTCAAGCCGCGATGCGGGATGAAGGAGACGATGCAGCAACCTCGCTACCCTGTCCATTGACAAGCGACACTTGACATGCAATCTTCTATCGTGATGATTCTGTCGTTCAGGCATCGTGGGCTGAGGGCGCTCTACAATGGTCGTGGTGCCCAGCGAGTGGCTCCGGAGCATGTCCGCAAGCTGACTCGCATCCTAGCAGTGCTTGACCGAAGCAATACGCCGCAGGACGTGAACCTCCCAGGGTTTCGGCTGCATCAACTGACAGGTCAACTCGCTGGCCATTATGCTGTCTCCGTGTCGGGGAATTGGCGAGTGACCTTCAGGTTCGAGGGCGGACACGTGCTTGACGTTGATTACGTGGACTACCACTGAGGAGATGTGACAAATGGGCATGCACAACCCTCCCCATCCGGGTGAGATCATCAGGTATGAGTGTCTTGAACCTCTGGGTCTGACGGTAACGCGGGCGGCGCAGGGATTGGGAGTAACCCGTCAGGCGCTGTCGGATCTGGTGAACGAGAAGGCTGGTGTGTCAGTGGAGATGGCCATTCGGCTCTCCAAGGCGTTCGGCTCGTCACCGGAGACCTGGCTTGGCCTGCAGACGGCCTACGACCTCTGGCAGGCGCGGGAGCGTGTTTCGAAGATCGAAGTGACGCCGTTCAGCGCGGCATAGCCCCTACCCGTCGACCAGCCGCAGCGACGCGGCGGACGGCGTGACGTCGCCTGACTCGACGCGGTGCACGAGCGCGGTGATGGCGTCGCAGTACGGCGTCGCGATGCCGTGCGCCGCGCCCTTCTGCGAGACGAGGCCGCTGAAGTAGTCCACCTCGGTCTTCCGTCCGCGCCGCACGTCCTGGTACATGGAGGTCATCGCGCCCGGCCCGACGTTCGCGGCGCGCGCTTCCAATCCGCGCTCGACCACATCCGACTCCCCCGCCGCGTTGGCGTAGACGTCAGGCGCGTCGTAGTCGCCCATGATGCGTGCGAGCGGATGCCCCTCCGCCTCGGCGACGCGCATCGTCTCCGCCGCGAGCCGCACCGCGATGCGCCGCGCGTCCGCGTTCGCCAGCAGCTCCGCCGAGCGCAGCCCGCCGACCGCCGACACGGGGTTGAGCATCGTGTTGTTCACCATCTTGGACCAGCGCTCGTGCAGCAGGTCGTCGACCGGTTCAGCGGGCCAGACGTTCGCGAGCACGTCCGCAACCCGGCGGGCGTTCGCTCCGGCAGGCGCGCCGTACTCGCCCACGTACACGCCCGGAAGCGTCGCGGCGGCAGATGCTCGGCTGACCGACCCTGCCGCCTGTACGCGCCCCGGCTCCAGGAACGAGCCGTTGACGAGGATGACGCCGCCTACCGTCCGCTCAGGGCCGACCTCCGGCGCTATCCACTCCTCGTTGATGCTGTTCTGCATCGAAATGAGGAGTCCATCGTTCGCCAGCCACGGCTTGACGACCGCGAGCGCCTCCATCGTGTCGTACGACTTCACGCAAAGGAAAAGCAGCGAGACCTCTTCAGCCAGCTCGTGCGGAGCCATTGCGATCGGCGTGGCGTGTTCCTCGCCGCCGCCCTCCGTTTGCATCGTCAGGCTACGAGCCTGTATCGCCTCGCGCTGCGCGTCCCACGGCTCGACCACGAGCGGATCGAGTCCCGCGTTCGCGAGGCGCACCGCGATCTGCCCGCCGATGGCCCCCGCGCCGTAAACGACAAGGCGGCTCACAGCCCACCCCCGAACTTGCGGTTCGCCACGACGGCCTGCGCGCGCGGGCTGATCTGGCTCTGCACGCGGATATTCAGCAGCGCCGGGCCGTCCACTTCGAGCGCCCGGTCGAGCGCGGGGCCGAGCTCCTCCGGACGCTCGACGAGTTCGGCGTAGGCGCCCAGCCCCTGCGCGACGAGGTCGTAGCGCGAGGGCACGAGGTCGGTGATGACGGCCTTGCCGTACAAGCCGACCTGCAGGTTCTTGTCGATGCCCCACGCCGCGTCGTTCCCCACGAGGAACACCACCTTCAGCCCGTGGCGCACGGCCGTGTCGACTTCCATCGCGTTGAACCCGAACGCGCCGTCGCCGGTGATGCAGAACACGCGCGACTCCGGCCTCGCGACCTTCGCGGCGATGGACATCGGCACGGCCTGCCCCAGCATGCCGAGGTTCGGGAGGTAGTACCACGAGCGCGGTGCAAGCGCGGGCAGGTACGCCCGGCCGTAGTAGGCGTAGTCGCCTCCGTCGAACACGAGCACGTCGCCGCGCTGCAGCCGCTGCGCCAGTGTGTGGTGCACGAACATCGAGCGCAGCGGGACCTCGTCCGTCACGTACTGCTCGAGGTACACCTTGTGCTCCGCCACAGCAATGCGGAAGCGCTCCACCCACGAGCGCTCCGGCCAGTCGCTCTTCGCCGCCTCGTCCGCAAGCTGCGCTGCGATGGGCCCGACGTCGCCGACGAGCGCTAGGTCGACGCCCCGGTTGCGCCCCGCCTGCGTCGCCTCCGGCTCGACCTGGATGACGGTCGCGTCGTTCGGGATGACCGGCCCGAAGCCGAACCCGATGGTGAAGTCGAGCAGCTTGCCGAGGAAGAGGACGGCGTCCGCCTCCCGCACGAGGTTCGCCGCGGTGTGCTGGCTCAGGTCGAAGAAGCCGAAGCAGTACGGGTGGTCGTCCGGCACGATGCCGCGTGCGGCTTCCTCCGTGAGGAACGGTATCTTCGTCGTCTCGATGAGCCGCTCGTAGATGCCGCCCCAGTCGCCGTACGCCGACGGCGTGCTCGCGATGATGATGGGGCGCTCGGCGTTGCGCAGCAGTCGCACCGCCTCCTCGATGGCCCCCTGCGATGCGACGATGGGCTGCGTGCGCCGGTACGACTCCGCACCGAAGTAACGCACCTCCTCTTCCTCGACGACGGCGCTCTGCACGTCGACCGGGACGGTCAGGTGCGCGGGCCCGCGCCTGCCCTCGAACGCGGCGCGGATGGCGGTGGAGATCAGATCGGGTATGCGGCGCGGGTCGTGGGCGAGCCACGCGCCCTTGGTGACGGTGCGCGCGATGCCGACTTGGTCTATCTCCTGCATGATGCCGCGGTGGTAGTTCCTCAGGTCGGAGGAGCCCGCGATGTTCAGGATGGGGCTCTCCGTCGACTGCGCGTTGATGAGGCCGGGGAGCGCGTTCGCGTGTCCTGGAGTCGTGACGGCGACCACTCCCAGCCTGCCGGTCATGCGCGACCACGACTCCGCCATGTGCACCGCAGCCTGCTCGTGGCGGCAGTCGATGAGCCGGAAGTCCTCGTCGTACAGCACGTCCAGCAGAGGAAGGATGTGGTCGCCCGCGAGGGTGAAGATCGTGTCGACGCCTTCCTCCCGCAACGCCCGCGTGATGATCTGCGCTCCGCTAACCGGCATGCGTGTCCGCTCCGTGCTCCGAGGATGGGGCGATGCTAGCACAGGGCGCGGTCCCGTCGTTCCTGCGCAGGCAGGAACGAAGCCTGTTGTGCAAAGCACGCTTGCGTGCGGGCGACGCCAACCGCGAAACTCCCCGCATGGCGCTTACCGACGAACAATGCGTGGAGTTGAACGCCCAGTCGACGCTCGCGACAACCGACGAGGCTGCCGCGATGCTGGCGGGCCTGCCGGAGTGGAGCGTCGCGAACGAGGGCGGCATCGACCAGCTCGTGCGCGCCTTCCGGTTCGGGACGTTCCTGCAGGCGCTCGCGTTCACGAACGCGGTCGGCGGGGCGGCTGAGGAGCAGGGGCATCACCCGCGCATCGTCACGGAGTACGGGAGGGTGACGGTGTCGTGGTGGACGCACTTCCTCGGCGGGCTGCACCGGAACGACTTCATCATGGCCGCGCGGACGGACGCGCTCGCGCAGGAGATAGCGGGGTAACGCATGGGCAGACCGGTCCACTTCGAGATCCTCGGCGACGACCCGGGGAAGCTGGCGGAGTTCTACAGCAACGTCCTCGGCTGGGAGTTCCAGTCGTGGTCGGGCTCCGAGGAGTTCCAGCAGGAGTACTGGCTCGCCACCACCGGCCCGAAGGAGCAGGCCGGCATCGACGGCGCCATCATGAAGCGCCACTTCCCGCAGCCCGTCATCAACACGACGCTCGTCGACTCGCTGGACGAGACGCTCGCGAATGTGGCGGCGGCGGGCGGCAAGCTCGTCTTCGGCCCGAACGAGATTCCGTACGTCGGCACCCACGCCTACTGCGAGGACCCGGAGGGCAACCTCTTCGGCGTCATCGAGGAGCCAAAGACGTAGGCCTGGCATGGTATTGCCCCTCACCGCCGACTGGTCGGACGTGGTCATCCGGCGCCTCAGGGCGACCGACGACGTCGCGAACTGGACGTGCGGGGACGACCCGTGGGCACGGGAAGTGGCCGACTATCTCATCGAGGACGCCTTGAATCAGATGCAATTGGGCATGGCGGTCACGCTGGTCTTCGAGCACGACAGCCGCCTCGCCGGCTTCTGCAGCATCCTCGGCAGCTCCCTCCGCGCAGCCGACGAGCCTTCGACATCCGAACTCAATCTCGGTTACAGCGAGTTCCCCTGTCTCCAGGTAGGCCGGTTCGGAGTCCACAGCGACTACCAGGGCGGCGGCCTGAGTGGATACATGATGTATTGGATACGGCTTTACGCACGGGCAGTCGACGTGGGCTTCCGCTTTCTCTCTCTCCACGTCCGCAACGACAACAGGCCGGGACGTCGGTTCTGGACTCGCGAGGGATTCAAGCAAGTCCCTCGCAGAAGCGGGAGCCGGTTCCAGTTCATGATCTACGACCTGTATCTGGAAGCGGATCGGCAGACATAGAAAGAGGCGCAAGGCATACGAACCTTGCGCCTCTCTTCGCTCATAGAGCGTGTTCTACCTGGAAGGCCACTTGAAGGTCTTCATGCCCTCCTCGTATTCCTTCTGCTTGGCAGGGTCAGGCTTGGCGGCGGCCAGATAGCGCCTGAACCACTTCGCAGCTTCCCCTGTCAGTATCGGGTTTCCCAAGATTGGCTTCGCCATCGCTGTGACCTCTTC
Organism: Dehalococcoidia bacterium; assembly: GCA_034428375.1. Taxonomy (GTDB): domain Bacteria; phylum Chloroflexota; class Dehalococcoidia; order Lucifugimonadales; family Australimonadaceae; genus Bin16. The sequence goes on from DAOUHT010000118.1 coordinate 12,928, forward strand.
CATGCTGCAACCATTGTAGCAGAGCAGCGCCTCCTACAGACCGTAGAGCGCCACCGAGTTGTCCACGAGGACTTTGCGCTTCGACTCCTCACTGACCGTGGTGAGGTTGCGGAACGTCTCGATGGCGTCGACCTCACTCGAGGTGTCCGTGTGGCCGTAGTCCGTGCCGATGACGATGTTCTCGTCGCCGACGTAGTCGAACACGTACTGGAAGTCGTCGTCGGTCTGGGCGGAGACGTAGATGTTGTATTCCTTGAACGGGTTGTCCGGGTAGTACCAGCCGGACTGCTTCGCACGGCGCGACGTCTCGTGGATGATCCACGGCACCCACTGGCAGGACGACTCAATGAAGCCCCAGCGCAGTTCCGGGTAGCGCTTGGGGATGTCGCTCAGGATGAGGCCGTTGCAGGCGTGGATGGTCGGCATGCGGAACGTCGGCAGGCCGCCGCTGGGGTCGTACGCGGACGCGATGGCGCTCACATATGCCTCGTTGGCGTTCGCGATGTGGATGGTCATAGAGAGGTCGTGCTCCTGCGCGGCCTCGAAGTACGGGAAGAAGTAGGGGTCAGTCATGAAGCGGTGGCCTTCGAAGGGCTTCATCACCACGCCCACCGCGCCGTTCTCCTTCACCCACGGCATCATGTCGACCGCGGCGTCGAGGTCGGTGAGCGGCAGGACGGCGGCCCAGCGCAGGCGTCCGTTGGACTCCTTCCAGGCTTCGGCCATCCAGCGGTTCCACGCCTTGCAGAGCGCGCGGTCCATCTCCGGGCGCTGCGTTACGTCGCGGATCCAGAGCGTGTTATGGAGTATCTGGATGTCTACGCCGAGCCGGTCCATGTGCGCGAGGCGCAGCGAGATGTCGTCGAGGGAGCGGGCCTCCTCGGCGGTTACAAGGTCGCGCCCTGCGCGCTCGGACATCGCCTTGAGTTCGCGTTCCACCGGCGACGCGGGCCGGAGCCCTGCGATGCGTCCGTCGATCACCCAGTAGCGGCTGGCGGGCCTCTCCGGGTTCGTGAAGAGGTACGGACGGAGGTGCTGGTCAGCCTCGTCGAGATAGTCCCACGTCTGCTCGCTCTCGATGACGTGCGCGTCCGCGTCGATGGCCTGGTACTTCACCGCAGTGGTCATGTCCTCTCTCCTTTGGCGTATCGCTGCCTTCCAGGACGCCCGTAGTATCCCGCACCAGCGCCCCGCTGACAACAACGCGCGTGCGCGTGTACGTCGTTCCCGCGCAGGCGGGGATCCCCGCAGCCCTGGGCGGGCAGCGAGGGTTCCGGGGGGAAATACTGCTCATTTCTGCTCATCGGCCCGGATTCACCTCTGGAATCGCCCTTCAGCGTGAGCATCCAAACTGCTCATAACTGCTCATTCGCTGCTCATTCACTAACCACAACTGCTCGTTTCTGCTCATAACTGCTCACCCCGCCTGCGGGGTTATGCCGAGGGCGCGCCAGTGCGAGGAACAGCGTACGCGGGTGGGGTGCGGCGGCGTAAGGGGCTGGTGTCACAAATCCAGAAACAGGGATGCACAGGTTAGGGAAGAGCAGGACGGCGTGCCCCCGAACCAGACTATGGTACGCTCACGCGACCCCCGCTCCGAGGCATAGCCCTTGCGAACCCCCGCCCTCTTGGCCCTGACACTCCTCGCGCTCGCCGCATGCTCTGGAGCGACAGCGACACCTGAGCCAACCGCTACGCCAGTTCCCGTAGCGACGCCCACGCCTGTGCCAACCGCTACGCCAGTTCCCGTAGCGACGCCCACACCTGTGCCAACCGCTACGCCCACTCCCGTCCCTACCCCCACTCACACCCCACTGCCCACCCCAACCGCCATCCCCGACCTGGTGGAATTCAGCTTCAGCTTCGATGATGACGCTGAGGGGTGGACCGTCGGCTTCGCAGACCTGCCCACCGACTACGACCAGTCGATCTACGAGCTCGACCACGGCCATCGTCCGCTTCCGGACGGCCTGGAAGGCAACGGCATCTACGTCCAGGGGCACAACCGCAGCGACGACCTGTTCATGTTTCTCACGAAGCGGGTTGGGGACCTGCAGCCGAGCGCCACGTACGCGGTCTCGATGTCGGTCGACCTGGCGACCAACGTTGCGGCCGGTCTGATAGGCATCGGAGGCTCTCCCGGTGAGAGTGTCTACGTGAAGGCCGGCGCCTCCGCCGTAGAGCCCGGCACAGAGCTGGACAGCACCGGGCACCTCAGGATGAACATCGACAAGGGCAACCAGTCCCAAGGGGGCGAGGCCATGGTTGTCATAGGCAACGCCGCTCACCCTGACGTAACCGGCTCGGAGTACCGCATCAAGACGCTGGGCAACGACGGACAGGCGCTGACCGTCGAGACGGACAGCGAAGGCCGGGTGTGGCTCATCGTCGGCACCGACTCCGGGTTCGAGGGCCTCACCACCCTCTACTACGACCGCATCGCCTATCACCTGCGACTGGTCGACGGGGGCTGAGAATCCTCCAGCGTGACACCCGCTCTACGCGGCGTGGCGCACTTGCTCGGCTTGGCCGCGTAACGCTCGGACCTTGCCTGCAAGGCGCCTCACACGCTCCAACACTTGGTCGAGCGTGCCGGAGATGTCGAGCGCGGCGACCTTCAACCGCTTGCCGGAGTTGCGGACTGTATAGGTTGCTGACTCGCGTTCGTCCTCGTCCTGCGCGTAAACCAGCAACCCACCCGGCAGGTTGAGCGCGGTGGTATACGCAAGTAGTTGATAGAGGTCGGCGTTGGGGATGCGCTCATCGCGGATCCGCTTGTACTTGGCATCGCCCACGAATACACAGGAAGAGCCATCCCGCCAGACGAGGTCCGGTCTGAGGCGGACACGCCCGGCCTCATCGAGCGAAGGGATGCTGTACTCACCGAACGTGCGCTCTGTAACGCCCAATGCCTCCCGCAGCGCAACGGTAACGAACTCCTGGAAGACCTGGTTCATGTCCATGAGAAAGCCGGACGCGCGTACCTCGCCTCTGTCCGCCTCGAATGCCCCGCGACGCAGGACGAGCCGCGCCAGCGTCACGACGCCTCGGTAGTGCTCGTTCAGCCGGTCGAACGTGACCGGCGGCACGCCGCTCGGCGGAAACTCCTCGTACGAAACGTTATCGAGCATCGCCGCGACCCATCCGAGGCCGCGCCTCGCCTCGGGCGAGCGCAGGCGCATCCCGCCAAGCCGCATGACTGCCGCCTTCACGAGTTGATTGGCGAGGATGTCGTCGGTGAACTCGTCGTAGCGCACCTCGACGGGCAGCGGGACGCCGAACCTGCGCCGTACCTGGTCGTCGAACCGGATGCGCCCGCGCACCGTGTACAGCGCCTCCTCCTCCATGCGGTAGCCGTGCAGCAGCCCGCGCGCGAACGCCCGCCGCGCAGCGCTCACGAGCGCAAGGGCGAGCGCGTCCGGCAGCGCCGCTTCCTCCGGGAACTCGAAGTCCGTCTTCTGGAACCTAACCCTGCCGATGGCGTAGGACGCGAGCGAGAGCAGAGTTCGAATGTCTATCTTCGGCTCGATAAGAACCGACAGGTCGCCTATCTCGACTGCGCCGACGGTGGCGCTGGGGGTGAGAATGTATGCGCCCTCTATGCCAGTGACGGGTTCGAGCGTCAGAGACGGCAGCGCCGCCCGCAGCGCGTCGCGTTCCGCGATGGAGAGCACATGCGGTCCACTCTGGCGATACTCCCGCAGGTCAACCTGACGCAACGTCCTCACCGCCATCCTCGGCTCCGGCATCCGCGTCATCCTGTTTCTCTGCGTTCCCGCCCCTCTCGCCGGAATGCAGCGTGTCGAAATCGAACCTGCCCAGGTCCTCACGCGCTCCGTACAGGCGCTCCTCGATGTAGGGCAGGACGTCGTGCTGCCAGATGCGCCTGGCGCGCTCCTCCGTCAGCCCCGGTTTCATGAAGTAGCTCGGCCCGATGGCGGCGTGACGGTCCTCCGGGCTGCCGCCCGCCAGTTTCTCGTTGGCACGGTCAACCACGTCCGCCACCCATTTCATGTCGCTGAGACCGTTGGAGTCTAGCCAGCGGCGCAGCAGTCCCTTGATCGGCTCCTTGCCGGTATCGAATTCAACGAAGGAGAACCGCCTGCGCAGCGCGAGGTCGATGCGCGCGATGGATCGGTCAGCGGTGTTCATCGTGCCGATGATGTACAGGTTCTTCGGCAGGGAGTACTTCTCCGCATTTTCCTCCTGGTACTGCACCCGTATCTTTTCGTTACGGTACTCCAGCAGGAAGTACAGTTCGCCGAACACCTTGGCGAGGTTGCCCCGGTTGATTTCATCTATTACGAGGAAGTGCATGGCTGGTTCCTCTCCAACCTTCTCCGCTCGTAGTTGTTCTGCGCTCGCCCGCTCGGCAACTTGCAGAAGTGGCCCGTCCCTCAACTCGAATACGGCTTGGCCGTCCTTAGACAGGGCAGGGCGGTAGCCTTGGACGAAATCCTCGTAGGCGTAGGAGGGATGGAATTGGATGAGTGTCACCCGGGTGTCCAACCCCGCAAGATGTCTGGCGAGCGCCCGCGCCACATACGTCTTGCCTGTGCCGGGTGGTCCCTGGAAGATGACTTGCTTCTTCTCATTGAGCAACGAGGCAATCTCTTCGAGGAATGAGGCATCCTCGAAGTACAACTCGTTTACCGCCAGTTGCAGAAGGTCGGTCTGTCGGTCGTCTGTATCGCCCTCATCATCTTCGGGGGGTTCAGAGTCGCCGGATGGCTCGACGCCCCAAGCGCGAAGGAAACGGTCGTAGTCCTGGTCTTCTTTCTCGAAGGTAAACCGAATCAGCGCGTCTGCCGCCCATGGAAGTGTTCCTGAGCCCGCCCTCACTTCCCATACGGTCTTGAGACCCGTGTAGAAATACCAAGTCCGCTTAGGTTCTACACGAGTCCAGTCCACCTCAATTCGCAGCCCGTCCCCCAAGTTTCGTGTGACTATTCCGACGGCCTTGATGTACATGGCTGCGGCAGTCCTGCCTTGGAAGCCAAACGGGAGGTTGTGTTTGCGAGTGAAGGGTGCCTTTATGGCAATGCGGTCACCAGGCCGCATCAATTTCACAACATCCTCATAAGGACTGTCGCCGTCCACGAACGCTTCCCAGATACCGTCACGCAGGAATCGCTCCGTCTGGTCATTCGTTCCGCCGAAGGCTGCCCCAACGAACCAGTAGGGCCTTGGGTCGTCGGGTTGCGGAGTACCCCCGCGCTCCGTCCTACGCTGGCGGTAGGCCTCGCGCGCCGCGACGTCCGCTGCAACCGCGTCGGTGTTGTTCGGGTCGGTTGCCGCCTCCTTCGTGCCGTATGTAGGGCCCATCTGCCGCCATACGGAGTTGCACTCGCGGCACCATGCCACCAACCCGTGCGGCGCGGTACGGTTCATGGCGAAGTCGTCGTGTGGCAACATCCTTTGGCAATACCCACACCATTTCTCGGTGTCCGTGTATTTCACAGTTTCCATAACCGCGTCTTCTCCAGCGTGCCCAGTACTATGCTCCGGGTTTCCATACGATGACTCACATCCTTGCCATCTATTCGTAGCCCGTCTACGTCCGGATATGCACGACACCGATGAAGTGATTGGTCATCCTACCATGTCGCTCAGTCCAACCTTCCCCATTCCGGTGACACCCGCCCCTTACGCCGCCGCCCCTGCCTGCCCTACCATGATGCCTGCTGCGGGGCCTGCGGCCCACGCGGACTCCCCGCCGCGTCAGGAGTGAAATGGCCACAAATGGCGCAAAATGGCTCACTTTTTCGCGGTGAAGGCCATTCCGAATCGCAGGCCAGCAGACTACCTACCAGATAGAGAAGGAGGCCCCATGTCCGACGTCAAGCCCATCCCGGACGGCTACACCGCCATCACGCCCTACCTCGTGGTTGAGGGCGCGATCGGCTACATCGACTTCCTTGCGAACGCGTTCGGCGCGGTGGAGCGCATGCGCATCCCCATGTCCGAGGACATGCTCGCGCATGCCGAGGTCGCCATCGACGGCGCCATCGTCATGCTCTCCGACGCGATGCCGCCCGATTCCCCTGCCCAGCCGGCGCACATCCACCTCTACACCACGGACGTGGACGCCGCCTGCGCCCGCGCGGTGAGCGCCGGCGCAACCGTGGACGCCGAGCCCGAGACCCATTTCTACGGCGAGCGTATGGCAAGCGTGACCGACCCCTGCGGCATCCATTGGACGCTCGCCACTCACGTCGAGGACGTGGACATGGACACGCTCATGCAGCGCATGGCGGAGATGGAACAGGGCTAGCGGGGGCGTGGTTCGACAGGCTCACCATGAGCGGATTGATTGTCATTCCGAGCGCAGCGCAGCGGAGTCGAGGAATCTCTCGGGGGAACGCTTCACTTGGCGAGACGCTTCCCCGAGAGATACTTCGGCTACGCTCAGCATGACGGCGAGGGGATGCGCTAGACTCCGGCCATGACCAGCACCTCGAAAGCAGCAGCCATCGTCGGCGTCGCCGAGTCCGACGAGATCGGGCTTGTCCCGCACAAGTCGGCGCTCGCCCACCACGCGGAGGCCGCGCACAACGCCCTCGATGACGCCGGGCTGACCCGCGACGACGTCGACGGCCTGCTCACCGCCGGTTACGTCAACTACGACCTCGCCGACTACCTCGGCATCGCGCCGCGCTACACGGACACCACGACGGTCGGCGGAGCGTCGTTCGTCATCCACGTCGGCCACGCGGTCAACGCCATCGCCAACGGCCTCTGCGAGGTCGCGCTCATCACGCACGGCCAGGCTGGACGCAGCAGCCGCGTCCCCATCCCCCGCGACCCCAACCTGCCCTCGGCGATGTACGAGATGCCCTACGGCATGATCGGCATGCCCATCAACTACTCGATGGCCGCCACCCGCTACATGCACCAGTACGGCGAGGACCGCGCCCGCCAGGCGATGGCCGAGATCGCCGTCTCCACCCGCAAATGGGCACAACTGAACCCGAAAGCGATGATGCGCGACCCGATGACGTTCGACGACTATCACAACTCGCGCTGGATAGCGTGGCCGTTCCACCTGCTGGACTGCTGCCTCGTCACCGACGCGGGCGCGGCCATCGTCGTCACGACGCCGGAGCGCGCCCGCAGTTTGCCGAAGCCGCCCGTGTGGGTGCTCGGCCACGCGGAGCACCACGACCACGCGGGCATCACGACGATGCCCGACCTCACGTCGACGCCCGCCCGCGTCACCGGCCCCGCCGCGCTCGGCATGGCCGGCGTCACCCACGACGACATCGACCTCACGATGATCTACGACTCGTTCACGTACACGGTGCTCGTGACGCTGGAGTCGCTCGGCTACTGCGAACCCGGCGAGGGCCCCGACTTCGTGGCGGGGCAGCGCGCCGCTCCCGGCGGCGATTTCCCGCTCAACACGAGCGGCGGCGGCCTCTCCTACACGCACCCCGGCATGTACGGCATCTTCCCGGTCGTCGAGGCCGTGCGGCAGCTGCGCGCCGAGTGCGGCGACCGGCAGGCGCCCGACGTCTCGCTGGCGCTCGTGAACGGCACCGGCGGCGCGCTCTCGGCCACCGGCACCATCGTCCTGGGGGTGGAGTGATGACGACCGAAGCGTACCGGGGGCCCCTGCCCGTCAAGCAGCCGGAGTCCGACTTCTACTGGGAGAAGGCGCAGGCGCACGAGCTCTGGCTCCGCCGGTGCAACGCCTGCGAGCGCGCCTACTTCTACCCGCGCGACTTCTGCCCCCACTGCGGCTCCCGCGAGGTATCGTGGATCCAGGCGAGCGGCAGAGGCACGCTGCACACGTTCGCCATCGTGCACCGCGCGCCGGTGCCCGCGTTCCGCGACCACGTCCCATTCGTCGTCGCCATGGTCGACCTCGAGGAGGGCCCGCGCATCCCCACCAACCTCGTCGACGTCGAGCCCGACCCCGAGCACATCCAGGTCGGCATGGCCGTCGAGGTCGCCTTCGCAGACGTCACCGATGAGATCACGCTGCCGGTGTTCCGGCCCGCGTGAGGGACGAAGGAATCGGTACAATAGAACTATGGCACGCCCACGACTAACAGTCCGCCAATTAGCAGCCGAAGCGGGATGCGACCTTGACGAAGCCCTTATCACCTTGTGGGACAACAATATAGATGTTGGTAGTGCCAATAGCGTTATACGAAGAGGAGACACCAATAAGGCCCGACGGGCGATTGGAATCGCCACTCGACGAGAATTATCGTCCATAGCGTTTTGGCAGTCATTATTTGGCCTTGATTATGCCAAATTCAATTCTCTCTTAGAAGAACTAAACATACCATTAGATTCTGGTGAAAGGCGGTTGACAAAAAAGGTCATAAACAAACTTCGCGCTGAATCGAGAGCGAGGGGAGTATATGCTTTTGAAGAATCTCCGATAATCGATTCTCCTCCAGAACCGCCGAAGCCTTTAGATTGGGAAACAATCGGGAAGGCAAAGGAATTACACCACTTAGACACAGAAACAATAACCGCTATCCATTACCAGCTCGCCGAAGATTTCGCCGAACATCATGATCCTATCGACCCTCCGGGTGTCAGGAGAGGGGGTCTTCTTGAATCTGCAGTACTACGTCCTCAGACTTCTCTGGGTGAGATTAAGAAATACCCCTCAGCAGAGATGGCTGCCGCAGCCTTGATGCATTCCCTAGTGCACAATCATCCTTTCCATAATGGGAATAAGCGAAGCGCACTAGTATCGACTCTTGTGTTTCTAGATAAGAACGGACTTCTGGTGACTTGCAGTGATACCGATCTGTTTCGACTTATATTGAAAGTAGCTCAACATTCGATACTCCCGTCCTACCCAATGGATAATATACCAGACCGTGAAGTCCTAGTGATTGCAAAATGGATAAAAGATAACTCCCGGGTTATTGAGGGTGGAGAGCGCACAATTCCTTTCCGTAGGTTACGGCGAATTCTAACCCGATACGATTGCGAGACTAGCATAAAGGGTAGCACGGTCAACATAAGTAGGTCAGTGGTAAAGCGACGGTTTCTGTCAACAACACAGCAACAACTATCGACACTAATTGCCTACAATGATGAAGGCCGTGACGTCGAGAAAGGAACTATAGCAAAAATACGGCGAGACTTGGAATTGGATGATTTACATGGCGGTATCGATTCAGCTTCGTTCTACGATAATGCCCCCGATGCTGCTGATGGCTTCATCGTGAAATACCGTAAGATATTACACCGATTAGCGCAACTGTAGTGTACCTAAGATGCTGTGCTAGGCCGCCCGAGCAAGCTACTCACCGTTCTCGTAGATGAGGCCACACAACTCATCCCAAGGCCATGACACCAACGAGGTCACCCTCCATTGTTTTGGCCCGCGTGAGGTAAGCTTACTCGGTGAGCTTGAGTAGCTCCCATATCTCGTCGCGGGCGGCGCGGGCATTCGCGTAGTCGACGCCGAAGTAGGCCATCGTGCGGCAGCCCATGCCTTCCGGGATGGCGAGCAGGCCAAGCAGGATGTGCTCGGTGCCGATGGGGTAGGCCGAGTGGAACTGCTCCGCCTCGTCCAGCGACAGTTCCATCGCGCGGAGCGCCTGCGGCGTGTGCGGCTTGCCCCACAGGTCGACGACGCGCTCGGCGTGGTCGGGCACGGGACGCGCGTGCAGCAGTTCGAACTCGGTGATGGAGGCCGCGAGTGCCATGTCGATACCGAGGCGGCGCAGCATCAGCCCGCCTGCGCACTCCGGATGGCGGATGACACCGAGCAGCAGATGGCCGGTCAGCAGCGCCGACCGGGGACGCGGCGCTTGCTCGAACGACTCTACGCCGTGCTCCCACGCCAGGCGGGCGCAGCGTCCCATGCGCTCCCAGGTCAGCTCGGCCATGTGCCTAGATGTAGTGCCCATAGAGGTTGTTGACAAGTGAGAGGCCTCACTGTTGCTGTTGTGTGAACGAAACCCAGCAGTAACAGGAGGCCTCTCATGACCCATCGTAACGCACGCTTGACCCCGGTGACTCGCGCTGAACTGGTCGAACAGGTGATGGACGGCTGGCCTCAGGCCGAAGTGGCACGCTTGTTCCGCGTCTCCCGCGCGACCGTCTCCAAGTGGGTACGGCGGTTCCGTGAAGGCGGGGCAGACGCGC
>DAOUHT010000119.1:0-5527 GCA_034428375.1 Dehalococcoidia bacterium
GGATCACGATGAAACGCGGGCCGAGCAGCGGGTGCAGAGGCGAGCGCACGACTCGCGCGATGGTCGCGTTCACGCGACGGAACACGGCGGGGATGACCGTCGCCACCATCCACCGTGCTAGGCTGAGCTTCAGCGCGCGCATGGGTATGAGGCTATCGGGGGCGGGTAGGGGTGTCTATAATCCGCGCCCGATGGACTTACGCTTGAATCTCGACGTCGCCGAGGGGTATAGGGGTCCGAGTCAAATTGCCCGGCGCTTAACGGAAGATTGGGCGACGCGGAATCTCTACTGTCTTGCATGTGCGTCCGCTCACCTTGATGCTGCGCGAGCGAACACGGCTGTCTGGGACTATTCGTGCGCGGCCTGTGGTGCTCTCTACCAGCTCAAGAGTCAGAACAAACCATTCGGGCGAAGGGTCAGCAACTCCGAGTACTACACCAAAATGCGGGCGACCGCCGCGGGGCGTGCGCCGCACTACGCGTTTCTTCAGTACTCGATTCCTGCCGAAGTTGTGACCGACCTCTTTGTTGTACCGGGCCACTTTCTGAGCCCGGCGGTGGTGGAGCGTAGAGCCGAGTTGTCGTCAGATGCACAAAGGCAGGGCTGGGTAGGCTCCAATATTCTACTGGGACAACTGCCCCAAGAAGGTCGGGTGCATGTCGTGAGGGCGAGCGTGCCGCGCAGTCCTGTTGAAGTCCGCGAGGACTGGCAACGCTATGGGTTCCTCGCTGGCAAGAAGGGTGGCTGGGCCGCCGACGTGCTGTCGTGCATCCGTGTGCTGGAGCGGGAGACGCAGGCCAAGGAGTTCACCCTGCGGGACTTCTACGCGCGGTTTGAAGCTGAACTTGCCTCACGGCATGTGGACAACAGGAACATCCGGCCGAAGATACGTCAGCAGATGCAGGTGCTTCGCGACGGCGACATACTCTCGTTCGTAGACAACAGAGGACGCTACAGGCTCACAGCCTGACATCCCGAATAACCCTTGACACTCCCCGCTGCCCCGATCAACGATCCGCGTGTGGCGCGTGACGGATTCCAACTAGTGCAAGAGGCTGTTGCCAACTGGGAGGGCTTGGACGGCGTCGTCGAGGTTGACGTCGTTCAGGAATGGCTTGGCAACACCAGCGAGCGCGGCTTCATGGCGAAGGTTGTCATGAAGGATGAACCGGAGCCGGTCTACGTTCAGTTGACTCTAGTCGACCCGTACGAGCAAATGGAAGGCTACGTGGACGACGAACTGACCCGGGAGCAGTTCGACCTGCTTGCACCTGCCTTGTACGAGGCGCGATTGAGGGAGAAACCACCCGTCCACTGGCGGGACGAGAGCTGGGAATAGTCCCTACTCATCACCAACCTCCTCGCGCGCTGACTGGTGCACCCCGAGCACCGCCTCGGTCGGAACATAGTGGATGCCGCGGCCGGTGCCATGCCGGGTGAGCAGCCCTGCCCCCACCAGCTCGCGCAGGTGCCTTGCTGCCGTCTGGTTGCCGACGTCAGTGATGTCGCGGTACTCGCTGTTCGTGATGGATCCGTTCTGGCAGGCGACCCACAGCCCGAGCAGCCAGTCGAGGTTGCCGCGCAATTGCTCTGTAAACGCTTCCTCCAGCCGGTCGATCTGCGCCCTGTGCAATCGAGTCTCAGCGGCAGCAGCCTCGGCCTGCGCTGCGTGCGCACGGAGGTAGTAGTCCGTCCAGGGCGTCACGTCGTGGTCCTGGGGGTCGTAAGCAGGGCCGAGGGAGTTGGAGATGGCGTGGTAGTAGCCCTGCGTGTCGCGCCCGAAGTACGCCTCCAGCGAGACGAGCTCCTGCGACCTGTACCCCGCGAGGTAGAGAACGAGCGCTTCCAGGATGCGCGCCGTGCGCCCGTTGCCGTCGTCGAACGGATGGATGGCCACGAAGTTGAGGTGGGCAAGCGCAGCGCGGTAGTAAGGCGGCAGCCCCTCGCGTGGCGTGTTGAGCCACTGCACGTACTCCTCCATCAGCGGCTGGACCCGGTCGGGCGGCGGGGGTCGGAAGAGCGGGCGTTGCGTCGCGCTGTTGATGACGAAGTTCTGCACGAACCGGTACTGTCCGGGGTTGTAGCCGCCCGGCAGCGACTTCGTGACGAGGAAATGGATGGTCTTGACGGTCTCCTCGGTGATGCGCGGCGAGGCTGTGTTGGCGACGACCTGGGCGTACTGCATCGCCTCGCGGTAGTTGAGCGCTTCCTGCTGCTGGCTGATCGGCGCCGCAATCTGCCTGCCCCGCAAGAGGCTCTCGACCTGCTCCAGCGAGAGCGTGTTGCCCTCGATGCGGGTGGAGTAGTGGACGCTGAGGGCGATGGCGTGTCGCCGCAGTTCGCCCATGTAGGCGTCGGGGGCATCCTGGTAGCGGTCAAGGGTCTCGCGGGCGCGCTGTAGTTCGTCCAGCAGGCGGCTGGCGTCGAGGGAGGGAGTGAAGCGCAAGTAAAGCATAGCGACGATTAAACCAATGCATCACACGATTCAATCGTGTGATGCATGCATTCTAATGTATCAGCAACTATGCCGCTATGCGTACGCAGTGGTTTCTGCTTCCTAAACCCCCACCTTGGCGCGCTTGCGCGCTTTGGGCGCGGCGGGCGCTGCCGCCTCCTCCGGCGCGATGCCGTGCTTGGCGAGGGCGTCGCGGAGGAAGGTGGCGGTGCGCGAGTCCGGGTGGGCGGCGACGCGCTCCGGCGTCCCCTCGACGACGATGTCGCCGCCGTGGATGCCGGGGCCGGGGCCCATGTCGATGATCCAGTCCGCGTTCTTGATGAGGTCCAGGTGGTGCTCGATGAGCAGCACCGTGTTGCCGCCGTCCACCAGCCGGTGCAGCACGCGCAGCAGGTGAGATGCGTCCTCGAACGACAGCCCGGTGGTCGGCTCGTCCAGGATGTAGAGCGTCTTGCCGGTCGCGCGCTTGGAGAGCTCCGTGGCGAGTTTCACGCGCTGCGCCTCGCCGCCGCTGATGGTCGTCGCGGGCTGGCCGAGCCGGATGTAGCCGAGCCCGACCGCCTCCAGCGTCTCGAGCTTCGACCTGATGCGCGGGATGTTGGTGAACAGTTCGTGCGCCTCGGTGACGGTCATCTCCAGCACGTCGGCGATGCTCTTGCCCCGGAACATGATCTCCAGCGCGTCCTCGTTGTAGCGCCTGCCGTTGCACACCTCGCACGGCACGGTCACGTCCGGCAGGAACTGCATCTGTATCTGCACGTAGCCGTCGCCCGAGCACGCCTCGCAGCGCCCGCCCTTCACGTTGAAGGAGAAGCGGCCGGGCATGTAGCCGCGCGCCTTCGACTCCGGCAGGGCGGCGAACAGCTCCCGGATGGGGGTGAACGCGCCGGTGTAGGTGGCCGGGTTGCTGCGGGGCGTCCTGCCGATGGGCGACTGGTCGATGTTGACGACCTTGTCCACGTTGTCGAGACCGTCGACGCCGTCGCTCGCGCCGGGGCGGTCCTTGGCGCGGTAGAGGCGCTGCGCCAGCCACTTGTAGAGCACCTCGTAGACGAGGGTGGACTTCCCGGAGCCGGAGACGCCGGTGACGCAGACGAGCTTGCCGAGCGGGAAGTCCACGTCCAGGCCGCGCAGGTTGTTCTCCCGCGCGTTCTTCACGCGCAGCCGCTTGCCGTTCCCCTTGCGCCTCGCGAGCGGCATCGAGATCTCGCGCCGCCCGGAGAGGTACGCGCCGGTGAGCGACGCCTCGCTCTCCTCGACGTCGTCGATGGTGCCCTCGGCGACGACCCACCCGCCGTGCTCGCCCGCGCCCGGGCCGAGGTCCACGAGGTGGTCGGCCGAGCGCATCATCGCCTCGTCGTGCTCGACGATGAGGACGGTGTTGCCGAGATCGCGCAACCCCTTGAGCGTCTCGATGAGGCGCGCGTTGTCGATGGGGTGCAAGCCGACGGACGGCTCGTCGCAGACGTAGAGCACGCCCATGAGGCCGGAGCCTATCTGCGTCGCGAGGCGTATCCGCTGCCCCTCGCCGCCGCTGAGCGTGCCTGCGGCGCGTGAGAGCGACAGGTACTCCAGCCCCACGTTCAGCAGGAAGGAGAGGCGCGAGCCGATCTCCTTCAGTATCTGGTTGCCGATGGTCAGCTCGCGCTCGTTGAACACCGGCGCGTCGGCGTGCTCCGGCCAGCGCGGCTCGACGGGCACCTCCGGTGCGAGCCCCTGCACGGACAGCGCCCACTCGCTCGCCTCGGCGACGGAGAGCGCGGTCACCTGCATGATGGAGCGGTTCGCGATGGTCACCGCGAGCGCCTCGGGCCGCAGCCGTTCGCCGCCGCACGCCTCGCAGGGCAGGGCGGTCATGTAGCGCTCGATCTCGTTCCGCATGTAGTCGGACTGCGTGTCGCGGTAGCGCCGCTCCAGGTTGGGGATGATGCCCTCGTAGCGCGACTCCCACTCGAACACGCGCCCGTGGTGGGTGCGGTGGCGCACCTTCACCCTGCGCCGGTCCGGGTAGCCGTAGAGGACGATGTGCTGTGCGCGCTCCGGCAGCCTGCGCCACGGCGTGTCCATGCTGACGCCCTCCGCCTCGGCGACGCCGCGCAGGATGCTGAAGTACCACGCGGTGCTGGAGCCTGCGCGCGACCACGGGTGTATCGCGCCGTCGTCCAGGCTGCGCGACACGTCAGGCACGATGAGCTCGGGGTCGACCACGAGCTTCATGCCGAGTCCTGAGCACGTGGGGCACGCGCCGTGCGGGCTGTTGAACGAGAACGTTCGCGGCTCGATCTCCCCGAAGCTGATGCCGCAGTACGGGCAGGCGAACTGCTCCGAGAAGACCTGCTCCTCGCCGGAGTCCACGTCGATCGCCAGCATCCGCCCGTCGCCGTAGCGGAGCGACGTCTCGACGGAGTCGAGGACGCGGCTGCGCTCGGTCTCGCCGTCGAGGACGAGCCGGTCGACGACGATCTCGATGGTGTGCCACTGCTGCTTGTTCAGGTCGATGGTCTCGTCGAGGCTGCGCACCTCGCCGTTGACGCGGACGCGGACGAAACCGGCGGCGCGCGCCTCGTCCAGCACGTCCTTGTGCTCGCCCTTCTTGTGGACGACGCGGGGCGCGAGGAGCATGAGCCGCGCGCCGCGGCGCGAGAGCACGGCCTCCGTCACCTGCTGCGCCGTCTGGTGCTGCACGGGCCTGCCGCAGCGGTAGCAGTGCGGGCGTCCGACGCGCGCGAAGAGCAGCCGCAGGTAATCGTACACCTCGGTGACGGTGCCGACCGTCGAGCGCGGGTTGTTCGACACGCCCTTCTGGTCGATGGAGATCGCCGGCGACAGCCCCTCGATGTACTCGACGTCCGGCTTGTCCATGCGTCCGAGGAACTGGCGCGCGTACGCGGAGAGCGACTCCACGTAGCGCCGCTGCCCCTCGGCATAGATGGTGTCGAAGGCGAGCGTGGACTTGCCGGAGCCGGACGGGCCGGTGATGACCACGAGCCGGTCGCGCGGGATGGTGACGTCTATGTTCTTGAGGTTGTGCTCGCGAGCGCCGCGAACGACGATG
Organism: Dehalococcoidia bacterium; assembly: GCA_034428375.1. Classification (GTDB taxonomy): domain Bacteria; phylum Chloroflexota; class Dehalococcoidia; order Lucifugimonadales; family Australimonadaceae; genus Bin16. The sequence continues at coordinate 5,512 of DAOUHT010000119.1, forward strand.
CTTTCGAGGGCCATGG
>DAOUHT010000120.1:0-26039 GCA_034428375.1 Dehalococcoidia bacterium
GCGTTCTTCCACCAGCGGCGTCATCGCGGTTACTCCTCGCCGCAATGATACCAGCAAGCGTTACGCCGCCTGCCGCGCGGAACTTGAGCGTCGGCCTCCCAGGGAACCTCTGAACAAGCGAACGTTCCCCGAGAGGATGTTGCGCGCTAAAGCGCGGACTCCGCCTCCGGCTCCGCTCAACATGACAGGCAGGGGGCGAGGGCGCGCTAAAACGCGTCCTGCCTCCGCAGGAACGACGGAGGCGGACTTGTTCAGACTATTTCTTAGTCCCAGCGGGTATTCGGCTTGGGCTCCAGTTCGCCGTCGACGTAGACGTCGGCTTTGCCTTGCGGGAAGCAGACGTAGCCTTCGATCTTCGCCGACTCTGCGGTCGGGTCGCGGTACATCCATGCGATGTCCTCGAACGTTTCGCCGGCCACGTCCGCGTGGAAGTAGCTCGCCAAGCCCTTGTAGGTGGAGCCGAGCACGCGCTCGCTGGGGCGGAGGAGGTCCTTGCGGACGTCCTTGCCGGGGATGTAGTAGCGGTGGGGAAGCCCGGTCTCCAGCAGCATCACCGGCTGGTCCGTCTCCGCGACGGTTACGCCGTTCAACTCCACGCGCACGTGGCGGGAGCTCCGGAGGCAGTCCACGCGGGTGTACGGGTCCTTCGGGCCGATGAAGACCTCTTCCTCCTCCTCGAACCAGCCGTCCATCCTGTTCCAGTAGAACGCCACGTAGTCCCGCGCGTCCACGCAGCCTTCCAGCGGCTCCTGGTACGCCCAGACCGCGTTCTCCTCCACCCGGTCGCCAACCTTGACGCTCCAGTACTGAGCGTCTCCCTTGATCGGTCAGAAGGTACTCTTATCGGTCTCCTCCATCAGATCCATCCGCACGTCGTCCATCGGGAAGTAGTAGATCGGCTGATGCCGGGTCTCGTACATGAGGACTGCCCGCTTGCTGTCGGCGATCGTCTCACCGCCGAGGGTCACGCGGATCCGCTTCGGCGTCGGCTCCAGGAAAGCGACGTGCTCCCCGATGCCCTTCGCCGCGCCGATCCCATACGCTCTGAACACCTGCGTCATACCGTCCTCCTTTCGCCTCTGACCTGTCGTTCCCGCGCCTTAGCGCGCAACCTCGCTCCTGTTTGCCGTGTACAGCGCCTGTGGCGCCGCTACTGGTTCCACAGCGTGATGCCCATGAGCACGTTGCCGTGCTCCACGTCCTCGATCGCCTCGTTGATCTGCTCGAAACCGTACCTCTTCGTGATGAATGAGCCAAGCTCGATGCGACCCTGGGAAACGAGGTTGAGCACGTCTGTCACGTCGCTCGTCCGCCGCATCGCCACGCCCGTCACCTTGATCTCCTTGAAGGCGAAGCGCGAGTCGTTGATGGTGATGGGGCCGGGAGGCATCGACCCCACGATGGTAGCCGTGCCCGTGGGACGCGTGGCCCGCACGATCTGGTCCGCGGTCACCGGGTTGCCGATGGCCTCGAACGTCTTGCGCGCCCCGCCCTTCGTAATCTCGATCGTCGCTTCCACCGGGTCCTCGGAGGACGCGTTGACGATGTGGGTCGCCCCGTACGCGAGCGCCGCCTCCAGTTTGCTGCCGACCAGGTCCACCGCGACGATGGGGTACGCGCCGAAGAGCCGCAGCATCTGGATGATGTTCAACCCGACGCCCCCGCAGCCGATGACCATCGCCGACTCGCCGGGGGCCAAGTGCGCGCCGTTCTTCACGGCGTTATAGGCGGTCGTGACGCGACAGCCCACGATGCACGATTCATCCAGTCCTACGCCCTCCGGCAGGTGGAAGACCATGTACGCCGGGACCGACAGCAGCTGCGTGAACCCGCCGACGTTCCACCGCGTTGCGGTGCCCCCGTCCGACCTGCGGAACAGGGAACCCGTCGGCCTCCGGTTGCAGAGGTTCGCCAACCCGGACGTGCAGTACTCGCAGCGGCCGCAGGAGAACCGCATGCCCACCGTTACGTGGTCGCCGTCCTTGAAGTGCTCCCGCTGGTTCTTGCCTGCCCCCACGACCACGCCGGAGACCTCGTGCCCCAGCACCGTGGGCGGCGTCGACGGTATGGAGCCGTCCTGCACCTTCAGGTCCGTGTGGCAGACGCCGCACGCGGCCACCTCGAGCAGCACGTCGTCGTCGCCAACGTCGGGCGTCTCGAACTCCTCGATAACGAGCTCCTGACCGACGTCCTGCAACACTGCTGCCTTCATATCCCCCTGCTCCGCACTGAGGATAGCGGGATTCTACCCCAACGCAGCAGCTGGCGTGCCTTGTCCCCTCTCCCTCGAGGGGAGAGGGTTAGGGTGAGGGTGAACCGGTGGGGTGGAGTGGAGTAGGTCCCTGTTCCTGCGAAGGCACGCGCTTCAGCGCGCAACCCCGCAGCCCTGTCCCCTTGTTTGTCATGCCATGCGCCGCAGAGGCGTCTCTCAAGGCGCCCGTGACCGGCGCTGTCCTCCTCACGCCTCTCCTTCGACTCTCCACGCAGACGTGAACCCATGCATCCCTGCTGTTTCAGTTGGGCCAAAGTGGGACATTGTGGGACATTGTGGGACATTCCGCTACTACGACCCGCCCGTGCCGCGATGTTGCAGCAGACCACGGCCGGTGAGCGTCCGCCGTCCGCGTCCGCGCGCAGGTGTTCCGGAATGTGCGTGCCGTTCCACTCGTGCAGGCGGGGCCGTCAGAGGCGCGCCGACGGAACACGCTGCCTGTAGCTGTAACGATCTGCAACATTCCGCCACACGCCACTCCTGCGGGCCCGCCTATCGCGGGGAGACGCCTGCCGACGGCTCGGCGCCGCCACCGACCAGCGTACGCGGCCAGCGCGCGACGGCGAAAGGGGCGCGTGTCACAGCGGGTGGGATGTCATGCTGAGTGGAGCCGAAGCATCTCTCGGGGCCGTTCGTGGTGAGCCTGTCGAGCCACGCACCGTCCTGCCATTCCCGCCCTTCCCCGCGCAGCGGGAATCGAGGAGCATTATGATGAAGCAGCGCGCTCCAAGCCAATCAGCCCGAAGAGTTCATCGCGGTTCAACTGCGCGGAGAGGTCTAACGATACGTCGTCAATCAACTGGTCAAAGAGACCTTGTTTGTGTTCCAGTACCTTGTCTATGCGTTCCTCAATAGTTGCGATGCAGGAATACTTGATAACATTCACCTTCACCGTCTGGCCAATGCGGTGACTGCGGTCTTCAGCCTGCCGTTCGACGGCCGGGTTCCACCAACGATCCAGATGGAATACGTAGGACGCTTCTTGCAAATTCAGGCCCAGCCCACCCGCCCGCAGCGACAGAACCAGCACTTTGTGATCTTCGCTTACTTTGAATCGGTCTATAGTGGCCTGTCTATCTGATGGAGACATGTTGCCCGATATTGACAACGGCGAGAAGGCACGGAGATGTCTTACTGCTGCTGCTACTCCTGACGACTCGTCGATGTACTGGGAGAAAACCAATGCCTTATGTCCTTGAGCAGTCAATTGTTCCATCCGGTCCCGGATGTCGTCGAGTTTGCTGGATTCGCCAGTTCTCGGGTCGGCGTTACAGATTTGCTTGAGGCGTGTGAGCAGAGCGAAGACGTGCTGAACGGTAACTTCTGAGCCAAGTGACTTCAGGTAAACGATGCCGTCCTGTTCTGCCTTCTCGTAGCTTCTGCGCTGGCTGGGATGTAGTTCTATAGGCGTCAAAGTTATCTGCTTGGGCGGGAGGTCGTCCAAGACGTCGTTCTTCCTTCGGCGAAGCTGCAACTCGCGATGCCGAGCCCGCAGCGCCTCCCCTGGCCAGTAGCGCTTTGGGTCCTCAGTTGCATCATGGTCAACGAACTCCAGTATCGAGGCCAGTTCCTCCTCGTGGTTCTCGATAGGCGTGCCTGTCAGCGCCCACGAGCGCGTGCGTTGCAGACCCTTCAGCGCATCGCTCGTATCATTGCGGTTCTTAACCCGCTGCGCCTCGTCTGCCACCACGATATCCCAGGTCCTCCGACGCACCGGTGCGAGCGCGCTACCGCCGAAATCCGAACGCAAGGTGTCGTAACTGACCAATGTCACGTCCCGCTCTGACGCCCATTGCCAAGAGCGGTCAGCTGCGGAGCCGCGGACGATGATGGCGGACAGATCGGGCGCCCATTTGCCTAGCTCGCGCCGCCACTGATCCAGCAGGCTTGCTGGAGCCACGACCAAGCATGATTTCATCTTCCGTTGGGCCCGGAGAATCCGCGCTGCGGCGATGGCCTGTAGCGTTTTGCCCAGTCCCATGTCATCTGCCAGCAGCAACCGCTCATTCTCCAGCAATGCACGGACGCCGTCTTGCTGAAATGGCATCAGAGCCCCGGGCCATTCCAGCATCAGATTCCAGTCAGGAGGGCTATCTCTTTGAGACGCTGCGAGTGCGGCCCACATCCGTTCCGGCAGAGTCCTGCCGCTTGGTGGTTCACCTGATGAAGCTTCGCCTGCGGGAGAGTCGTCCGTCGCCAGGGAGTCCGGTAGCGCAGTGAGGTCAACAACGGTAACAAGCCCGTGAACCGACGTAAGCGCCTCAACTCGCTCGTCGGCAAACGCTTCACCTAAGGCAGCGGCAGCGCGTTCGAACGCTTCCGATGGGCCGTGCCGCGCCATGACTTGCTTCAACAGGGTGCCTGCGTCGTCCCCATCTTTCGGAGGTACTGACAACCACTTTGTATGAGGAGGCGCATCACCGGCGAGCGCGGGAGTGATTAAGCAGCAGGGGACCCGCAGCTGCAGATCGCGGTCAAGCGCGCTGAGCGGAAACTCATCCGCCAGGGCGAGCAACAGTGACGGCGACTGAGCAGGGAGCCGAAACAGTGATTTGGCCAGTATGCCGTGCGCGTCGTGCCGAAGCGATGGGTCGCTCCGATCGACGCGAGCGAAGCAGAAGGCTAGCGGCTGCCCTTCGGAAGTCGTCTGAAAGAGCGCCGCGTAAACACTGGGGTCCCCTTCCTCTGTAACGAACCGAAGCCACCCTACTACGCCAGGGCGTTCTTTCCCGGCCAAGCTATCAAAGGGAATCGGCAATCAGCACCTCGTGCGCACTCAAGCGCCACTTGCCTGCTGTTCGGCGTTGCCGGACATCCTCGACGCTAGAACGGCGAGTCGTCTTCAGGTGTATCAGTCTGCTGGCCAGCGTCGCCGTTGCCGGGGCCATCGTGCGCTTCACGTTCGAGGTCAGGGTTCTCCTCGTACGTATAACGGAAGTCGTCACTTTCGGTTTCGGGTTGTGCGTCAGGGTAGAGCCGCAGCAGGTCCCACTCGTTGATGGCTGCGCGCACGTTATAGCGCATCCGGTTCTGGTGGCCAGCGCCGCGAGCGCGCTCCGGGAGTTCCGGGGCATCCCAGCCATAGGCGGAACTATAGATCCGGCGTATGGTGGCGACCGTCTTACGAACATCTTCGTCTGTGAGTTGCGCCAAGGGCAAATTTTCCCGTTCGAGCAAGTGCATCCCGGTTTCAGCATCATGCACGAGATTGTCATAGCGACCTGACAGCCTCGCACTCACATAATCGTTGTCGTTCTTCCCGTCGATGCTGATGATGGCCGGCGCGAAGTCGTCCGTTACTGCTCCGACACATACGAGGCCGGGGTACTGCTGCCCTGTGCTCTGTCCCAGCCACCGTGCGATTTCGGCATACGATCTGCCACGTTGGAGTAACGAGTACGACCCAACCAGTTCGATTTCGTCCAGCAATATCACCCAGCCACGGTAACCGGCGCCCTTGATTAATTCGGTGAAGAAGCGGAGGCGCTGTGGCGGCAGTTCGGATGCCTTCGGCGCGCGGAACGAGAAACTCTGCGGCTGTCCCACCGCCCGGAGGCCTTCTTTGACGCGGGACACTTTGATCCTGTCGCCCGCCCAGAAAGACTCGATTTCACTGTTCAGTTTATAGTCATGTGGTGGTCGTTCGTAAACGAGCAGGCTGGCAGGGAACATCTGGTTCAAGTCGCCTGCTTCAGCGGCGCCATTGGCCCACAGGTAGAAATCGGCGTAATCGTCAGAGTGCGGGAGTGCCAACCCCAACTCCTCGATAAGCCGTCCGCTACGCCGGTGCAGCCGTCCGTTGTCCACTGCCGACTTGAAGACCTTGCCCAGGTCGTACAGAGGCGTCTCCTTGCTGATGACCACTCTGCTGCATACGAACCCTTGCTCAAGGGCCTCGTGTTCGAAGTGTGTCAGGAGGTGAGATTTGCCCGCTCCGAAGTCCCCGGAGACGAGCATCCCCAACGCACCGCCGGGCGGGTCGTCCCGGTCGGCGGCTTGGACGAGCATCTCGGCGAACCGGCGCTCCGCCTGGGGCTGGTTGCAACCCAGCATCTCGACTGCCGTCCGGTTAGGCACACCGTTGCGAAGAGCCTCCAATGCCTGCCGACAGGCAAAAGGGCTTGTCGTGCTGTCCTGGTGCGCGCTCATGCCGTCTCCTGACCCAGCCGCACCAATGAAGCGATGGGGTTGGCGAGGTTCCTGTCCCTCACGTCGTCCATCACCCGTGTGCGCAATGCTGGATAGATGCCGTAGCCTCGTGGTGACCCTTCGTCCAGGAAATCCTCGCTGGTTACGACTACGAACAACGTATTGGCCAGCTTGTCCACTCCATCCACGAACTCCCGCAGCAGTTCGTAATGCTCTACGGCCATCGCCCTCGTGTAGTACCGGAGGCCGTCCCTCGGGTTGCGAGCGAGGGTTACGCGGGAATTATCGAAGAGGACGACCGTTCCGTTGTAGCCTGAGAACCGGATCCAGTACAGCGCCGATTCGATGAAATAGCGCGCCGTCACACGGTTGATACCGGTGTATATCCAGAAGTCAGGGACCCGGACACTGCTCACTCGCGTGTTGGTGCCTGTCAGCCAGTCCAATAGCGGCAGCCCTGCCGACTCCGGGCCACCCGGTTGTTCTTGGTCGCACAGGAGTGTCATGGCTACCCGGAAGTCCTTGACCATATTCGGGTTCCGGTAAACATACTGCTGTATCTCCGGCCGTATCAGACTCAATACAAAATACGCCTCGAGCCCGTTGGCGTTGGCTACAGACTCGAAGACATTGCCGGTAGCCGCTGCGTCAATGCCCTCGACACGGTATCCCCGTTCGCTTGCCAGGCGTAGGACCACGCGGCGGGCCAAGAGCCGCCAGTCTATCTGCCGTGCCATGCTGAAAAAGATGTCTTGCGGCATGTGCGCCCGCATCTCTCCCGCGTTTAACTCGATACTGGCAAAGCCTCTCTTCTGGGATTGCTCCCGCACCCGTGCAAACAGTCCGGGTTTCAATTCCTCTGGCGTAACGGCGAACTTGACAGACGCGCCACCCTCTGGGATGAACGACGACAGGTACTCCATTTCAAGAGTTTCCATCCAGGCGTTCAGAGGGATCGCATTCGGCATCAGTCAGCCCTCCCCGTGAACCGGACGCCGTAGTACTGAACATCTCGCCCATCGGAGTCCACAAACGTGAACACGTCTGCTGTCTTGGCGCTCCGAGCGCCGGTGGAAGTGGGGAAGGAAACCACCGCCCCGGATTTCGTGGTCGTCACTCCACCCGTGTCCAGCAGATAGAGGTCGCGTGCGAAATCCGTGCGGGTGTACTCACGGTCGCTTCCCGGCAGCGAGGTGAACAGGCCATAGATTCGGGATAGCGGAACTACCCGCCCCGGCGTTCCCTTCACCAGGCGGCCAGCGGAATCTTCCCTTACCAGTTCCATGTACACCTTGTAGAGCGATTCCAGGAAAGCCTCGCTCTTGTACGTGCCCGGTTTCTTCTGGTTCTCCAGCAGCAAACCGACAAGGGCGGACGGCCTGATCGTAGAGACGCGCTTCCGGTCTATCCTGACCGCGCGATCGGCAGGCAGGATGCGCACGATGGACGGAGAGGCAATGAGACGGCCATCCCGCTCGTAGACGTTCAAACCCCGCTCCTGCGCTATATCGCGCAATTCGGCGGCGTAACCATCTCTCAGGTATTGCTGCTCCTCCTCTTCTCCGAACGGCCAGGAGGAAGAGGCGCTGTCCATCGCACGGCTCAACTCTTCCAGCGCGGCGCCAAATCTGCTTTGCGCCCTCTTGATGCCTGCGATATTTCCCTCTTTCGCCGCTTTCTCCAGTTGCTTGGCCAGCTTACTCAGATTGCCAGCCGATCTCACTGTCCCGGCTGCTGCTTCTTCAGCGCTGGCGAATGCTTGTTCGAACCCGTCCATCCCATACTCCGCAAGGTGATGCAGGGACTATAGCAAACCTACAGTGCCGTCTTGCATGGTCCATGTGTATGACACTCGTCCATATCGCGGTCGCGCCCCTGCCGCGTACGCTGGTCGCATGATCGTCGTACGCACAGCACGCATAGAGCACGTCTATGGCTCCGGCCCCGAACCTGAGAAACATGGCCATCTTGAGATACTTGATGCTCGGCGACTCGGGAAGCAGGCCACGGCCACGGAAACGCTCCGCTCAAGGCATCCTTGATCCGGCAGCCCTTGCTCGGCTCCCCTCTCCCACTCCAGCGGGCGGTGAGGGTTGCGTCCCGCCGATGGCGCGCGGCGGCGCAAGGTGGCACACTTAACCCCCGAGCGTTTGGCTCGGCAGCGTCTCCGCTCATGCAGCGGCGACGCTCCATTACTCACAGGAGAACCCCATGTCCGTCCCGCTCGATTCGAAAGTGTTCCCCATCACCACCGCCATCAACGACGACGGCCACCTCGAGATCGGCGGCTGCGACGTCACGTCGCTCGCCCGCGATTTCGGCACGCCGCTCTATGTCTTCGACGAGGCGACGCTCCGCAACCAGGCTGAGGGTTTTCTGAACGCCTTCCGCTCCCGCTACGCCAACAGCCGCGTCGTCTACGCCTGCAAGGCGTTCATCAACGTACCGCTCGCACGCTACATCGCGGAGCTTGGTCTCGGGTTCGACGTCGTGTCGGGCGGGGAGATAGCCGTGCTGCGCGCAGCTGGCGTCGACCTCTCGACGGTCGACTTCCATGGCAACAACAAGACGCCGGACGAGATCAGGCAGGCGGTCGCGTGGGGGGTCGGCCACTTCGTGATAGACAGCTTCCACGAGCTGCGCCTGCTGGACGAGGCCGCGGGAGCAGCCGGGCGCACGCAGCGCGTCCTCATCCGGGTCTCGCCTTCCATAGACCCGCACACGCACCGTCTCACCACAACCGGCGTCCTGGACAGCAAGTTCGGCTTCCCCATCGAGACCGGCGACGCAGAGGAGGCTGTGCGGCAGGTGATGGCCGCGCCCCACCTGGACCTGCAGGGCATCCACTTCCACCTCGGCTCCCCCATCTTCGAACTGGAGCCGTACACCGAGGCGATCGAGCGCGTCATGCGGTTCGCCGCGCGCATGGGCGAGTACGGTCTGGACATGCGCCGCTTCAGCCCCGGCGGCGGCTTCGCCATCGCCTACACGGAGGACGACGCCCCGCCTGCCATAGACGAATACGCCGAGGCCATCGTCGGCGCGCTCACGGACGGCTGCGCAGCCAACGGCCTGCCGCAGCCCGAGCTGACCGTCGAGCCCGGACGTTCGCTCTCCGGCCCTGCCGGCGTCGCCGTGTACACCGTTGGCGCGATCAAGGAGGTGCCCGGCGTCCGCACCTACGTCTCCGTGGACGGCGGCATGGGAGACAACATCCGGCCCGCGCTCTACGGTTCGCGCTACATCGCCACCGTCGCCAACCGCGTCAACGATGCAGCGACGGAGACTGTCACCATCGCCGGGAAGTACTGCGAGTCCGGCGACGTACTCATCCACGACGCGTCACTCGCTCCCGTACACGCGAACGACATCATCGCCATCCCCGCGTCCGGCGCGTACGCCCCGTCCATGGCAAGCGTCTACAACATGAACGGCCGCCCCGCCATCGTGATGGCGTCGGAGGGCGCGGCGACACTGATGCGCCGCCGCGAATCGTACGAGGACCTCATCGCGCAGGACGTCGTCTGACCCATGCTCCGCCTGCACGGCCAGCAACTTCCCGTCCAGACCCTGGAGCGCTCGCTGTCGGAGGGGCGCATCCACCACGCCTACCTCTTCACCGGCCCCGCACACCTGGGTAAGGCGACCCTCGCCGTCCAGTTCGCGCAGGCCCTGAACTGCGACGCGGACACGCCACCGTGCGGCGTCTGTCCGAGTTGCACCCGCATCGCCCAGGGGAACCACGCGGACGTGCGCCTCATCGACCTCGGCGAGAACGCGGCGTCCATCGGCATCGACGCTGTCCGCGACATCATCAACGCCGCCCACCTGCGCCCGTACGAAGGACGCACCCGCGTGTTCATCATCACCGAGGCCGACCTCCTCACCCGCGACGCCGCCAACGCCCTGCTCAAGGTACTGGAGGAGCCGCCCGACGACGTGGTGCTGATACTCGTTGGGCACAGCGCGGACAACCAGCTGCCGACCGTCCGGTCCCGCTGCCAGACGCTCTACTTCCGCCCTCTGCCGGTGGATGGAGTGGCGCGTGTCCTCCAGGAAGAGCACGGTGTGAGCGCAGACCAGGCGCAGGTGCTCGCCCGCCTCTCGCGCGGCTGCATCGGCTGGGCCATCGCCGCGACGGGAGACGACACGCTGTACGCGTCGGTGCACCAGCGGATGGAGCAGATCGTGGACGCGATCGACGGCGGGCTGGAGGAGCGGTTCACCTACGCGGGCGAACTCGCCCGGCGCATCGATCGCGACCGCGGCGCAGGCAGGGACGAACTCTTCCTCTGGCTGCGGTGGCTGCGGGACATCATGCTCATCCAGCAGGGACACGGCGGGAGCATCACCAACCTTTCCTGGCGGGAGGTGCTGGAGCGGCACGCGGCCGCCCTCCAACCTGCCGCCGTCGTCCGCTGGGCGCAGAACGTGACCCGCACCATCGAGGCGCTGGAGCGCAACGCGAACGTCCGGCTCGCGCTGGACGTGTTCATGCTGGAGGCGCCTGCGCTGACCACGCGTGTGTGACCGGACTCAGCGCGCAGCATCCCTCTCAGGGGACGTTGGCATACGGCGGCGCGCCGCCCGAGAGATTCCTCGACTCCGCTCGGAATGAGGGGCGGTGACGCGGGGGCCAGGCCACGCTCGCCAGTGTCCTGCCAGCCGAGTAATGCAGTAGACGGCAGGACGCGCCCCGCCCTTCCACTCCGCCCCGCGTGACCTGCCCGGTCACCCTAGATTCCCGCCGGTGCGGGAATGACGAAGTATGCTGCGTAACGCTTTTTCACAGGAATGGCCCAAGGCCTTGTCAGGCCGTGTAAGGGAATGAAAATGGGGAGGCGACAGGCCACGCTCGCCCTGTACTTGCCCCGCGGAGGGCAGTACACGTGCAGGACGCGCCCCACCCTTCCACTCCGCCCCGTGTGGCCTGCCCGGCCACTCTGGATTCCCGCCGGTGCGGGAATGACGGGGGCCTTTTCGCAGGAACGACGGAGGAGGACTTGTTCAGGCTATCCCTAGGCCTCTGCGAGCGCCACGGACCCGTTCTCCACGCGGTGGCGCGGCTGCGCCATCCATGGGAGGTACATGCTCCACTCGTCGGGCAGACTGCGGTGCATCAGGTGGTAGTACGGGTTTGCCCTCGGCGGCATCGGCTCGCGCAGCAGGCGCATGTTCGCCTGCGCGGGCGTGCGTCCGGCCTTGCGGTGATTGCACGGGACACAGGCCGCCACGACGTTGTCCCAGGTGTGCGGGCCGTTCAGCACACGAGGCACGACGTGGTCGAGCGTCAGCTCCCGCGTCTGCCTGCCGCAGTACTGGCACGAGAACTGGTCCCGCCAGAAGACCTCGCGGCGGGAGAGGCGGCGCGTGAAGAGCGGCCGCTTCACCATGTACAGCAGACGTATGACCGAAGGGATGGGGAAGTTCTGCGACACGGAGTGATACTCGCCGCTTCCCAACTCGAGCGGCTGGGCCTTCTGCCCCAGGACAAGGAGCAGCGCCCGCCTCACGCCGCAGACGTTCAACGGCTCGTAGTTCTGGTTCAGGATGAGAACCGCCTCGCTCAGAGCGTCTCCTCCCACGAGCCGCCCATAGGTTAGGCGGCTCGTACACCTGAATCATAAGAGTGTGACGGAGTGGCGGCAACCTCTGTACGTTAACGGTAACTGTTCAGAGTCAGGGGAGGTCCCGTCATTCCCGCGCAGGCGGGAATCTCGCCCCCTGTCTGCGGGGATGGGGCGAGGTTCACTCTCACGCGAAGGCTGCGAGGTTGCGTGCTAAAGCGCGGGCCCCCGCAGGAATGGCCCAGAGCCTTGTCAGACCGTGTAAGGGAATGAGAATTGGGAGGCGACAGCCCACGCTCGCCCGTACTTGCCAGCCGAATAACGCAGTAGGCGGCAGGACGCGCCCCGCCCTTCCACTCCGCCCCGTGTGCACTGCCCGTGCACCCTAGATTCCCGCCGGTGCGGGAATGACGGGACAGGGGCGGGGTTCCTGCCTCCGCAGGAACGACGAACTCATCAGCTCTGAACAGTTACCATGAACCGGCCACGGGAGCTATGCGCTGCCCGCACCAACGAACAGGGAACTTTTCACGTCGAACTCCGACGGCATGAGTCCGCGCAGGAGCGTCGTCGCGTCCAGCAGCGTGTCCGCCAGAAGCGACTCCTCGACCGCCTGCCGCACCTCGTCCACCGGTATGGAATTCACTGCCAGGGCAACCGCGGACGCAGCGAGCAGCCCGACCAGCAGGCCGATGGCCATTCCCGCGCCCCGGTCGACCCACCCCAGCATCAGGATGCTCAACGTCATCTTGATTGCGCGTCCCAGCATCCACCCCCCTACCGATGCGGCGCCGATGATGAGGATGAATATGACGAACCGCCGTACGCCATCGCTGTCGACAAGCGGGATGGCCCAGTCGAGCGTCTCATAGAGCCTGCTGGCGGCGAAGACGCCCACGATGAACCCAAGGAAGGTGAACAGCCACTTCACGACCCCGTTCACCCAGCCGAGGAAACCTCCGCCTACCACCAGCACGAGGATGAGCAGATCTATCGGGTTCATATACCCGGCCCCTGTACGAGAAGCGCCTCGAGCGGGGCGCATGGAGTGGGTGTCAACTATGCACCCGCCGCACTGCGCCTTCAACGACGTAGCGCTGCGCGCTTTGGGGAACCCGCCCCATCCGATGAATCCGCATAGAAACCCGGCGCGTAGTGTCCTGTAGCGCGCGTTCGGAACCAGGAACACCAATCGCAATCGAGGAGGCAGCATCAATGCGCAGAAAATGGCTGATCATCGCGGCCCTCGCGGCCCTGCTCCTGACCGGAGCCATCGCGGGAACGGCATTCGCTCAGGGCGAGTCGGACGACGACTCTTCTTCGGTGTCCCGCTTCGTGGAGATCCTCGCGGGCAAGCTCGGCATCGATGAAGACCAGGTCCAGACGGCGGTCGAGGAAACGAAGGCAGAGCTGCAGGCCGAGCGAAAGGCAGTCTGGGAGCAGCAGCTACGCGACAAGCTGGCAGGAATGGTCGAGGAGGGGAAGATCACGCAGGAACAGGCGGACGAATACCTGGACTGGTACCTCGATCCACCGGAACTGGCATCAGGCAAGTTCGGCCGCAAGTTCGCCTCCAGAGGAGGCCATCACCGCGGGGATCGGGGTGGGTTCTGGGGACACGGCCGGAAATCGGGGCACAGGGACGGCGGCGGGGACTCGGATACGAACGCGGCCGCATAACGCCCACACGCAGCAGCGAGCGCAGGGGGGCCTGTCATGCTGAGCGCCGCCGAAGCATCTCTCGGGGAGCGTCTGTTTACAGTGGGGCGTGCCCCGAGAGATTCCTCGACTCCGCTGCGCTCCGCTCGGAATGGCGCCCGGCTAGACCGCGTAGATGGGATTGTCCCGCGTGATGATGCGCGTTTCCGTGGCAACCGCCTCCCGCACGAACTTCGGCAGGCCGAACATCCCCCGGTGCGCCGCGCCGTCGTAGAAGCGCAGTGGCGACGTGATGCGTTCGCGCACGCGCGCGTCCACTTCGTCCTCGCTCATCGCGCCGACGTTCGGTGCATCCGTACCCCCGCAGGCGATGAACCCCCACGTCATCCCGAAACTGGGGATGTGCGCGTGATAGCCGGATGCGTGATCGAACACCCGCTCCATCGTCTGAGCGATAGCCGTGAAGACCTCGCGCACGTTCGTGGGTCCCGTGGGGCCGGACTGTGCGACCATCAGGCCGCCCGGACCAAGCCGGGCCCGCACCAGTTCGTAGAACTCCACGGTGAAGAGCAGGTAGGCAGGCCCGCCTTCCAGCGGGTCCGGCACGTCGATGACGATGATGTCGAAGGGCGTCTCCCTTTGCTCCAGGTATGCCAGTGCGTCCTCGTGCAGCAGGGTTACGCGCGGGTCGTCGAACGCGCCGCGATGGTGCTCAGGGAGATGCTCTTTGCAGAGATCGACCACAGCCTTGTCGAGATCGACCATGACGACCTCCTCGACCGAGCCGTGCCGCAGCACCTCCCGGATGGTCGCGCCTTCGCCACCGCCGGCGACCATGACGCGCCGGGGGTTCGCGTGCGCAAGCATCACGGGCTGGACGAGCGCCTCGTGGTAGACCCACTCGTCGGCCTCCGACGATTGCGTCTTGCCGTCGAGCACCAGCATCCTGCCGAAGGAGCCGGTTTCGAGCACCTGCACGTGCTGATAAGGGGTGTCTCCTTCGTAGATGACCTGCTGGACGCTGGATGCCTGCACGAGGTCAGGCGTCAGGTATTCCATGTACCAGAGGGTCCGGGGAGAGAGCCCGTTCATGTCAGGCGGGAGTGGCGACGGAGAGGATGTCGACGCCGCGGTCGATCTCTGTAATCTCCGCGTCGCTCGATTCAAGGCCGGCGATGATGAGCTTGGCCGCTTCCGTGGGATCGAAGTTCTCGCCGCAGGTGAAGATGTCTACTGCCGCGTAGGAGAACTCAGGCCAGGTATGGATGCAGAGATGGGATTCGGCGATGGCGATAACGCCGGTAACGCCCTGAGGACTGAACTGATGGAAGATCTTGCCTATAACAGTCGCGCCCGTTTCCTCGGCGGCGCGCAACATCATGCCTTCCAGCAGAGGAAGGTCATCGAGTGATGCGGGATTACAGGAGCGGAGCTCCAGCAGGACGTGGCGACCAAGCGCTTCCAATCAAGCAGCCCCCCTTTCCGGAAAGTACCGCTTACGGAGTTCCCACGGAACAAGCGGACACAATAGCGCATGCTAGCACCCTGCTCACCTGCGGCGCAAGCGACAGGAGGCGGGCCCCACTCTTACGCCCTGCTGGCTTGACGCCTGCCTTGCAGCATCCATAGCATGAGGACATGGAAGATTACCTCCGGCAATATGGATTCGTCCTGATGCTCTCGGCCGTTGCGGTTGTCATTCCCGCCAGCGTGCTGGTGCTTTCCCAGATAAGCACCCGGATCAAGGCCCGGCCTTTCCGGCCCAACCCCATCAAGTACACCCCCTACGAGTGCGGCATGGAGCCGGAGCGCGGGCGTTGGGAGCGCTTCAACGTGCGTTACTACCGGTTCGCGCTCCTCTTTCTCCTGTTCGACGTGGAGGTCGTCTTCCTCTTCCCGTGGGCGTCCCAGGCAGGCGTCATGGGCTGGTCCGCATTCGGAGCCATCCTGTTCTTCACCGCCGTGATGGTCGCGGGCTGGGCCTACGAATGGAAGCGCGGAGGTATGGAGTGGGACGAAACGCTCCCGGCCGCGGCGTCTCCTGAGGCGGTTACTGAGTCCGCCGAACCGGTCGCGGCGTAGTCGCCCGCCCAACGGGGCGTCAGACGGCAGCCTCCGCCTCCTCCAGCAACCGGGCCTGCTCGTCCTGCAGCAAGGCATCCACCACCGCGTCTATCTGCCCGGCCATGATCTCCTGCAGGCCGTGGACGGACATGCCGATGCGATGGTCCGTGAGACGGTCCTGCGGGAAGTTGTAGGTGCGTATCTTCTCCGAACGATCGCCCGCGCCCACCTGCGAGCGCCGCGCCGCCGATGTCGCCGCCTGCTGCTCGCGCGCCTGCTGTTCGTAGAGGCGTGAGCGGAGCACGGCCATCGCCTTCGTCTTGTTCCGCAGCTGCGAGCGCTCGTCCTGCGAGACGACCATGATGCCCGTGGGGTTGTGCACGACGCGCACGGCTGTCGCGACCTTGTTGACGTTCTGTCCGCCGGGGCCCCCGGAGTGGAAGATGTCCACCCGCAGGTCCTCAGGTTTGATGTCCACGTCCACCTCGTCCGCCTCCGGCAACACCGCGACAGTGGCTGTGGAGGTGTGTATGCGCCCCTGGGCCTCGGTCACCGGCACGCGCTGCACGCGATGCACGCCGCTCTCGTGCTTCAGTCGGCGGTAGGCGTCCGCTCCCTCGATCTCGCACACCACCTCTTTGAGCCCGCCCTGTTCCGTTTCGCTCGTGTTGACGATGTCCACGCGAAGGCCGTGCCGTTGTGCGTATCGCTGGTACATGCGGAAGAGATCGCCTGCAAAGAGCGCTGCCTCGTCGCCCCCGGCCCCGCCGCGGATCTCCATGATCACGTTCTTGCTATCGTTCGGGTCCTTGGGCAGCAGTGCCTCACGCAACTCTTCGTTCAGCCGCTCCACTTCGGCATCGAGGCTCTCAGCCTCCTCCACGGCCAGCGCCGCGACTTCCGGGTCGGCATCGGAGGCGAGTTCCTTCGCTTCAGCCAGTTCATTCCGGGCGGTCTGGAGCCGCTCCCACGCGTTCACGACCGGAGTCAGGGCGGCACGCTCCCTGCCCAGCCTCGTGAGCTGGGCCGGGTCGGCGACGACTTCCGGCGAAGCGAGGAGCGTGTCTATCTCCTCACGGCGCTGCAGCAGATTATCGAGCCGTTCGAACATGGTTGGGCACTCTCAGAATGGAACCCCGGAAGGCCCGGGAACGTAGTAGTCAGCATAGCATAGCGTCCGGGCCCGGCCCGGCTTCCTCGGCACACCATAGCAAACAGGCAACCCTAACTCATTGGAGAGAGTCCCCCGGCGGCATAGAATCGTTCCATCGTCCCCGCAGTGGAAGACATAACTTGTTACCCCGAATGAGGCTTATGCGGATATCTCCGGCTGCCCCTATGTTTGCCATCCTCGCCGTCGCGCTTGCGATGACGCTCACTGTCGCCTGCGAGGACCCTCAGCCGGTGGTCGTGCCCGTCGTCGCGACGCCGACTCCGCTGCCCACTGCTACGCCTACTCCCACGGCAACACCTACGCCCACGCCTACCGCGACAGCCACGCCCACGGTAACGCCTACGCCCACGGCAACACTCACCCCGACACCGACGCCCACCGCGACGCACACTCCCACGCCTACCGCAACGCCGACGGCGACCGCCACGCCCACGGCCGGGGAAGTCGTTGACTTCTCCAGCAAGGCAATGGTCAGGCTACTGGCGAACGAGACTGTGTGGACAGGCGCCATAATCAACGACAGCGGCGAGATATTGACGACCTCCGCTGCGCTGGGAAGTGCGCCGGTCGCCGATTTCGTGCTGAGCAACGGCAACCAGGGACAGGCATGGGTAACCGGCAGGGACGACGACCTGGGGCTTGCCCTGCTTACCCCCGTCAACCCGACGCCTCCGTACGACACCATCTCGCTCTCGGCCACCCCTCCCACCATCGGCGATCAACTCGGGCTGCTCCAGCACTCGAGCTTCTCCCCGGCGTTGGACCAGCGCATCACCCGCGTGAACGGGTACAACTCCTCTCCCATCGGATACAGCTACATCAAGATACAGGCCACCGATTCCACGGCAGACGGAGCGATGCTGATCAACGCCCTTGGGAAGATCCAGGGCGTCCGCATGCCGACCCTGTGGCTGCTGCAGCAACAGGTGTGCAATCCGGGCGAGGTCTGCGCCGTCGACGCGGCGCAGGTCGGGACCGCCGCCATCCCTGCCCTGCGGACCGGACGCATCGTCATCAGAGACATCACAACCTCAACTGACGGGCCCGGCGACAGCCCACCGGCTCTCCCCATTATCTTCAAGGGCCACTTCACCATAGACGGCACGGACGCACCGTCCGGGACGCAGCTGTACGCCCGCTTGAAGAAAGCCGGTCAACCCGACTACTGGGAGTCGGCGCCAACGAATGAGCTGGGGTTCTTCCTCATCGAAGTGTCCGCTCCGAACAACAACTACGCCGGAGCCATCGTAGAGTTCTGGACGAACGGGAAACTTGCCGGGGCAACGGGGTCCTACGACCGGCCGGCAGGGTCTGTCGTAGAACTGAACATCGCGTTCTAACTGACGCCCGCTTGAGAGAGGCGGGAGCTGTCCGCCGTCCCTGCGATGAACGGAACCGAGCCGCGAACGAAAGAGCGGGCGAGACCCCTATAAGCTATGCGGAAATCCCTGCGCATCCCAACCCTGATTATCCTTGCAGCCATCTTTGCGCTGGCGCTGATCGTCGCGTACGACGCTTCCCGCGAGGAAGAGCCTGCGCCCACCCCCACTCCCACGCCAACCCTGACCCCCACGGCAACGCCAACGCCCACTCCGCGGCCCACGGCAACGCCGACGCCAACGGCAACCCACACCCCGACGCCAACGCCGACCTACACACCGACACCGACACCGACGCCGACGGCCACGCCTACGCCGGAGCCGACGGCGACACCGACGCCAACGGCCACGGCTACTCCCGTTCCCATGCTTACGCTGGAGGAGGCCGCAGCCCAGGCCAGCAGCGGGGCCGTGAAGCTCACGCTCGGCGAGACCATCTGGACCGGCACGGTCATCAGCGAGAGCGGCGAGATACTCACCGTATCCGGCCCGCTCGGGAACGCTCCGCAGGTGACGTTCACGCTGGCCGACGGCACGGAAGGGGTCGCGTGGGTGACCGGGCGGAACGACGAACAGGGACTCGCGCTGCTCACGCCGCTCGGCGAGCCTCGCTCCTACGACTTCCTCCCGCTCTCCTCCAGGATCCCCACCATCGGGGAGCGGATGGTGCTTGTCCAGTACGACCCGTTCAACGGCTCGTTGGACCCGCGTCCGGTGAACGTGAGGGGATACACCACAACCTTCATCGGGTACGGCTACGTCCACCTGCACATCGGCGAGAGTTCCGCGTTCGACGGCGCGGCGCTGGTCAACGACGAGGCGAAACTGCAGGGCATCCGGATGCCGGCATCGTGGCTGACCGAGAAGAACATCGGCGAGCCAAGGGAAGTCTACGCAGGGTCCGCCGCCGACATCGGGGGCGTTCTCATCCCGCAGCTGCGCAGCGGCTACACGCAGATAAGCCCGCCCGTGCTGGACGCCACCGGCCCGACCGGCCCGCCGCCCCAGATCCCGATCGTCTTCCTCGGCGACGTCACGGTGGACGGCCAGCCTCCGCTCGCAGGCACATACATCTATGCGAAGGTGAGCAAGGAGGGCAAACCCACCCTCTGGTTCGCCCGGCCGACCCTGGAAGCGGGTGAATACGATCTGCCGATATCGCTGAACGTCTCCACCTACCTCGGCGCAACCATCGAGTTCTGGATAGACGGGGAAGCCTCTCTCGTGACTGCCGAAGTCACCCGCGCCAGCAACAACGTGAACTCCCTCGACCTGGCGTTCTAGGGATAATCTGGACAAGTCCGCCTCCGTCGTTCCTGCGGAGGCAGGAACCTCGGCCCATGCCTGTCATGTTGAGCGGAGCCCGCGCTTAACGCGCAACATCCTCTCGGGGAACGTTCGCTTGTTCAGAGGTTCCCTAGGGATAATCTGGATAAGGGGGCGTTTCCCGAGAGAAACCTCGGCTGCGCTCGGCATGACAGGGGGCGAGATTCCCGCCTTCGCGGGAATGACGGGGAGAGGGGAATGACGGGGAAGGGGGGAATGGCGGGGGAGGGGGGAATGACGGGCCTTCAGGCGAGTTGTTCAGCGCATCCCTGGACCGCGCTCTAGCGAGCCGCTGCCTCCGCCGCCTGCGCCACCGGCACTTCACGCTGCTCGCTCGTTGCCATGTCGCGGTACGTCACCGTGCCGTTCTCGAGTTCCGCGTCGCCCAGGATAAACACGCCGCGCGCCCCGAGCGCCGACGCGTAGCGCAACTGCGCCTTGAGGCTGCGCGGCGGCGCGACGACGACTGACGCGCCCGAAGCAGAGCGGAGCGTCGCGGCGAGGCGGACGGCCTCGGCCTTGGCGCGCTCCCCGCGGTAGGCCATGACCAGCGGCGCGGAGGCGGTGTCGGGCGGCTCGGTCCCCTGCTCGCGCAGGTTCATGATGAGGCGCTCGATGCCCGCGGCGAAGCCGATGCCGGGCGTGGGGCGTCCGCCGAGCTGCTCGATGAGGCCGTCGTAGCGCCCGCCGGCGCAGACCGCGCTCTGCGCGCCCTCCCGCGAGGGGTGCACCTCGAAGACGGTGCGCGTGTAGTAGTCGAGCCCGCGCACGAGCGTGTGGTCGAGCCGGTACGGGATGCCGAGGGCGTCCAGGTAGCCGAGCAGCTCCTGCCAGTGGTCGCGCGCCTCGTCGCCGATGTAGTCGACGCTGCGCGGCGCGGAGTCCATGAAAGACTCGCCCGCGAGCTCCTTCGAGTCGAGCAGGCGCAGCGGATTGGTGTCGAGGCGGCGGCGGTCGTCCTTGTCCATGTGGGCGGCCTGCGGGGTGAAGTGTTCGCGGAGCGCCTCGATGTAGCGCGGCCTGTCGGCGGCGTCGCCGATGTTGTTGAGCACGAGCGTCATGCCGCCGAGGCCGAGCCGCTCCATGCTCTCCATCGCCAGTTGCAGCACCTCGAGATCGACCGTCGCGTCGGAGTCGCCGATGGCCTCGATGCCGAACTGGTGGAACTGGCGGAAGCGTCCGGCCTGCGGGCGATCGTAGCGGAACATGGGGCAGAGGTAGTAGAGGCGCACCGGCAGCGGCTGGTTGTGCAGCCCATGCTCCAGGTACGCGCGGCAGACGGCTGCCGTCCCCTCGGGGCGGAGCGTGATCTCCTGCCCGCCCCGGTCCTCGAAGCTGTACATCTCCTTCTGGACGATGTCCGTCTCCTCGCCGACGGTGCGGGCGAAGAGCGCCGTGTCCTCGAAGATGGGCGTGTCGATGCGGGCGTAGCCGAACGCCCGTGCGGCCTCGGCGACCGTGCCGTACACGAACGACCAGTACCGCTGCTGCTCGGGCAGGATGTCGGCGGTTCCTCTTGGGGCCTGGTGCATCGGACCTCTCGGGAGGACGGGGTCAGCCCGCGAAGCGCAAGAGCGCCATCAACCCGCCGAGGACGCCCACGATGAGGATGGTCTGGCGGTGCATCCCACCGCGCAAACGGTCAAACTTCGCGTTGAGCTCACTGCCCTGCTCCTCGATCTTCACGCGCAGGGCCTGGTGCTCCGCGTGGTTCTCGGTGCGCAACGTGTTGATCGCCTCGGTGTTCTCGGCGAGGCGCAGGTTCACCTGTTCCGAGATGCCTTCGAGCCTGCTGACGCGCTCCGGTATCGGAGGGAACTGGGCCGACTCGGGTTGTGCGGGCTGGGTCGTCATGGAACTGCCCCCTGGCATTGCGAGTGTAGCACAAAGCTACCCGCCGTCTGCGTGAGCGCGAAAGGGGCGGGTGTCACGTATAATGCGGGCGTGCATAGCCTGCTCGAAAAGGTACGCGGATATATGCCCGGCGACCGCGCCGGGATGATCGAACGGGCGCTCGATTTCGCCACCGCCGCGCACGAGGGGCAGAAACGCCGCTCCGGCGAGGACTACATCGTGCACCCCATCTCCGTCGCCGAGTACCTCGCCGACCTCAACCTCGACGCTCCCACTATCGCCGCGGCGCTCCTCCACGACGTCATCGAGGACTGCGACGTCTGCCTCGACGACCTCCGCGAGGAGTTCGGCGAGGACGTGGCGAAACTGGCCGACGGCGTCACCAAGCTCACGCGCATGGACACCATCACCGGCGACGCCATGCCGCTCGTCGCGAAGACCGACAGCGAGGCGGAGAGCCTGCGCAAGATGCTCGTCGCGATGGCGAACGACATCCGCGTCGTGCTCATCAAGCTGGCGGACCGGATGCACAACATGCGCACGCTGGACGCGCTCTCTCCGGAGCGGCGCGTTGCCATCGCGCAGGAGACGCTGGACATCTACGCTCCGCTCGCCCACCGGCTCGGCATGGGCGAGGTCAAGTGGCAGTTGGAAGACCTCGCCTTCCGCTACATCCAGCCCAACCAGTACCGGAACATCTCGCAGCTCCTCTCGACCAAGCGCACGGAGCGCGAGTCCTACATCAAGCAGGTGACCGACCTGCTGCGGGACGAACTCGCCAGCGCCGGTTTCGAGGCCGAGGTGACGGGGCGCCCCAAGCACATCTACAGCATCTACCGGAAGACGCAGTCGTACGCCGCGCAGGGGAAGCAGATGAGCGACATCTACGACCTCTTCGCGGTGCGCGTCCTCGTGCCCACGGTGCAGGACTGCTACGGCGTGCTCGGCCTCGTGCACTCGCTCTGGCGCCCCGTCCCCGGCCAGTTCGACGACTACATCGCCAGCCCCAAGGAGAACATGTACCAGTCGCTGCACACGACGGTGCGCTCCATCGACGGGCTGCCGGTTGAGGTGCAGGTGCGCACGCACGAGATGCACCGCATCTCCGAGTACGGCGTCGCGTCGCACTGGAGCTACAAGGAAGGGGGCTCGCGCAGCAGCCAGTTCGAGGAGCGGATGACGTGGCTGCGCCAACTGCTGGAGTGGCAGCGCGACGTGAGCGCGACGGACGAGTTCCTGGAGAACGTCACGACCGACGCATTCCGGGACCAGGTGTTCGTCTACACGCCGAAGAACGAGATACGCGAGTTGCCCGCGGGCGCGACGCCCATCGACTTCGCCTACCGCATCCACACGCAGATCGGCCACAAGTGCATCGGGGCGAAGGTGAACGGGCGGCTCGTCGCCCTCAACACGCCGCTCAAGAACGGCGACACGGTCGAGGTCCTGACCAGCAAGGTGGCGCGCGGGCCGAGCCTGGACTGGCTGAACACGCACCTGGACTACGTGAAGACGGCGAACGCGCGGCAGGCGATACGCTCGTGGTTCCGGCACCAGGAGCGCGGGACGAACATCGAGCGCGGGCACGCCATCCTGAAGAAGGAGTTGAAGCGCCTCTCCGCGCTTGTGGACGAAGCCGAGGTAGCCCGGTGGTTCCAGTACGATGCACTGGACGACCTGTACGCGGCCATCGGCTCCGGGCTCGTCACGATAGCGCAGATCGCCGGACGGCTCTCCGCGGCGCAGCAGGCGGCGGAGCGCGACCTGCCGAAGGCCGCGCCGGAGACGCCCGACGCGCCCGTCCTCGGCAGCGTGAGCGTCCTCGGCGTCGGTGACCTCCTCACCCGCATGGGAGAGTGCTGCAACCCGCTGCCGGGCGACGAGATCGAGGGATTCATCACCCGCACCCGGGGCGTCACCGTCCACAAGGTGAACTGCCCGAACGTCCGCACCGTGACGGAGACGGACCGCATCGTGCCGGTGACCTGGGGGCAGAGCCGCAACGTCTTCCCCGCCCGCATCGTCGTCGAGTGCTTCGACCGCGTGGGGCTGCTGCACGACATCACGGGCGCGACGTCCGCGGAGCACGTGAACATCGCCGGGTCCACGACGGAGCCGACGCAGGGTGGGATGGTCGTCATCCACCTGAACACGCAGGTGACGAGCATCGAGCAGCTCTCGCGGCTGTTCACGCGAATCGAGGGCGTACGTGGCGTGCGCAGCGTCAGCCGCACCGCCCACAAGCCGCCCCGCAAGTCCCCGCCGCGCAACGGGGCCGCAGCGCGCAACGGCTCCGCAGGCCGGAACGGCAAGACCCCGGCGCGCCGGGGTGGGCGGTCTTCGCGGGGCTAGCGGCTGCAACCCTCCCGAATCTCACATGGATGGATCGGAGACGCAGGATGGGGAGCATCCTTGTATGCGCGCGTTCTTACCTGTGTTGCATCGTGTTTCATTCCGCTACGTCCACTCGGAGCTCCGGCCACCGCCCTGTAACCGCTTGTTACGTCTGCTTTCCTCTGAGCGCAACCGGTTGTTGGCGAGATTTGGCAGCATGTAACGCGTCTCGGGGGGAGTCGACGCAGGAGAGCGTCAACCGTCTGGAACAGCGTATGTGTCGTGCGCAGTTTCACAGCCCGTGGACTCGCGACACCCGCCCCTATCGCCATCCCCGCGCGATTGCGTACGCTGGTTGCATGACCGTCGCGCGGACAGCACCCATAGACAGCGTCTATAGCTCGGCGCTGAGCCATAGATATGGTCTATGGGTCCGCCCGCAAACTTCTGGATTCCTTGAGCACCTTGTTCATTCTTCGCGGGAAGCAGGCCGTGGCCTTGCGCAGAGCAACACAAGGTGCTCAAGGTGCTCAGATGGAGCTCCCGGTTTACTCGTAGCGCCGGCAACAAGATGCTCAGATTTCGGGGCCGGTTGCACACCTTGTTCAAGGCTGCGAGATTCCCGCCTTCGCGGGAATGACGGGGGACGCCGGGATGCGAGGTCCCTGCCTGCGCAGGAACGACTGGCGCGGGGAAGTTCCCTACTGGCGCTGCGCGGAGTCCGGCGCATACCCGCTGAGGCGATCCTCCAGGCGGCGGAGCGTCTCTTGGGTCGTGCGGAGTTCGCGGAGGAGTTCCTCGCGGGAGGGCGGCGTCTCCAGGGCGTTCAGCTGGTCGACCTTCGCCTTGTCGAGGTTGTTGATGACGACCGCGATGAAGAGGTTGGCCACGACGAACGTGCCGCCGACCACGAAGCTGAGGAAGTAGAGCCACGCGAGCCCGTGGTGCTCCATCGCGGCGTACATGATGTCCGTCCAGTCCTCCAGTGTGATGATGCGGAAGAGCGACAGCAGCGAGATGCCGAGGGTGCGCCAGTGCGTGGGGTCGGCCTCGTGGAAGAGGTGGTAGCCGACGATGGCGTAGATGTACACGACGATGCTCATGAGCATCATGATGTTGGCGACGCTGGGGATGGAACGCACCAGCGCGCCGACGATGAGCCGCAGCTCCTTGATGGCGGAGATGAGGCGCAGTACGCGCAGCAGCCGTCCGAGCCGCGCGACCATCGCGAACGAGCCGGTGGCGGGCACGAGCGCGAAGACGATGATGGCGAAGTCGAAGACGTTCCAGCCGTCGCGGAAGTAGCGCTGGGAGGTCGGGGCGAGCGCCAGCATCTTGAGCGCGGCCTCCACGATGAAGACGCCGAGGATGACCCGGTTGGCCATCGCGATGGAGTCGCCGTAGCGGTCGACGATGCTGGGCGAGGTGGCGAGTCCGAGCAGCGCGCCGCTCGCGAGGATGAGCGCGATGATGCCGTATTCGAATATCCGCGCGCCAACGATGCGCTGCGCGATGTGGGCTGTGCGGTCCATCGGGTGTCGTCCTCCGTCAGGGGGTATCGGTCGCGGGGAAATCATAGCAGCGGGGCAGGTGCGGTCTGGATGTTTGAACCCTCTCCCTCAGGAGAGGGTCAGAGCCTGCCCTGAGCTTGCCGAAGGGGTGAGGGCCCTCGGTGGGGTGGACGGGTTGTGCAAGGGTCTCTCGTAGGGAGAGGGGTTGATCGGTGACACGCGGCGGTCGTTGGCGCGGATGCCCGTTGCTATAATCGCCGCGCACGGAGAGTTGCATGAGTTCACCGGAACGCATGGAGATGCACGCGAGGGCCATAGCCAACCTCGTCCAGGCGATGGACCGGATGGAGGCGGAGCAGCAGGCTCAGGACGGGCGCCTGCAGGCGCTCGAAGACCGCTGGCGGGCGCTTGAGAGGTGGCGGCGGGTACACGAAGAATGGCGGCGGGCGCATGAAGAATGGGTACGAGTGCACGAAGAGTGGATGCGCGGAAGCGAAGAATGGATGGACGCGCATAACCAGTGGGCGCGGGGCGCCCAGGCGGACAGCAGGCAGAACCGGGCCCGCATCAGGGAGATCATCGCCGAACTCACGACTATACAGGCCGACATCGCACGGCTGGACGCGGCATCGTGAAGTTCGGACTCTCACTCTCCGGCCTCCTCCAGCACTCCGGCGACGGCGACATGGTGAAGCGGTTCGCGGACGTGCTGCACCTCGTGCGCGTCGGTCGCGAACTGGGCTTCGACTA